>NZ_JAUBVF010000001.1:0-376939 GCF_036705685.1 Microcoleus sp. AT3-A2 | reverse complement strand
TTGCACTTTACTCTCGATCGCACGATTTCTTAACCCAGGCTACGTCAAGTGCGATCGATATATTCAGCAAGCCCTAACTAAAGGGACTGTGTTTCCCACTTACCGAATTTTTTTATGAATGATTAACATCCAAGGTATTAAAAACCCTCTGCCTAAACCGATGAAGTAACAGTTTCCGCCGCCTCAGAACTGGGGAAAAACCTTTGAGTAATCCAAGCAGTTACAATATGAGAAAGCAATCCCATCGGCCCAGCAAAAAAACACAAAGCCAAAGAGTGAACAGTCCAAACTCCTGTCCGCTGTCCTTCCCAATAAATCCAGCGCCCGACAAACAAGTCCATCACTAAAAAATGTATCCATCCCGTAGCCGCCGCCGTTTCTTCCCCCAGAAACTTAGCAATATCTGCTAACTTAGGATTGGACAAAGCAGCCGCATTTTCCGCAGTTAGACTGCTACCAAACAAATATATGTACAAAACGGCGAGCACTGCAAACGGAATAAAGGAATTCATCACTTTTCGGGTAATTACCCAGTTGGGTAATAAAATCATAATTGCCCAGAAAGGCACAACGAACAGATTACCGACATTAAAAATTAGTTCTGGTGTCATAGTTGGCTCTTGGCTCCTGCGAAGGCAATGCAATTAAGGATGTTAAGATTACTTTACACAATTTTTGCGGAAATTTCTCAAAATCCGAAAAAAATCTCATTCACAAATGAAATAGAATTGCTATACTTATCTAAAATTTCAAATCTCGCATCTAAAATCGATTAAGGCAGCACAGCCCATGACAAATTATAATAACTTTGCCGACTGGTGCAAGCACAAAGAAAATATCTCTCCCGGCGTCAAAGATACGGTAGAAATACTGTTGCAAATATCAGATACTTCAGATTGCGATCGAGCTAACGAACTGCTTTCTAATACAACCGAACTTAACCTCAAAAATCTTCAAATTACCGATATCAGCCCCCTCTCATCTTTCACTCAACTTACTAATCTCATCCTCGGCAGTAATCAAATATCTGACATCGCTCCCCTGCAATCTTTAACTAACCTGAAAATTCTGGTTATAGATGTCAATCAAATATCAGATATTAGTCCGCTTTCATCTCTAACAAATCTGAGTATACTTGTTCTCGATACCAACCAAATCTCAGACATCATTCCCCTAACTGGTCTAACTAATCTTACCGCACTTGTCCTGTTTGACAACAAAATTTTCGACATCACTCCGGTGAAAAATTTAACTAACTTAAATGCGCTGATTCTCTACAAAAATCAAATTTCCGATCTCGCTCCTCTGGCAAATTTAACTGAGCTCCAGATACTCTACCTTTACAATAATAAAATATCGGATATCACCCCGCTGGCTTCCTTGAAAAATCTCAAGACGCTGTTTCTCTTCGGAAATGAAATATCTGACCTTACTCCGCTGGAATCTCTAACAAACTTAAATAAATTGGTTCTATTCCAAAATCAAATATCCGATATTAGTCCTTTGAAATCGCTCACTAATTTAATTGAACTAAACCTGGGTAACAATCAAATATCAGACATCAGTCCGTTGAAATCGTTAACTAACTTGACTCAACTTTATCTATTCAACAATCCGATTTCGGATAGCAGCGCGCTACAAGCTTTAAATAATTTATTTTTACTAGACTTGTACAACAATCAAATCTCTGATATCAGTTCCCTGCAATCTTTGCAAAAGTTGACTACACTGGACTTGCGCGGGAATCCCATTGTTAATAAAATTTGTCCTGTCAATCCTGAATCTATATGTAGGTTTTAATTAATTATTAAGGTCGAGGCAAGATTGCGGTTTATAGAGTATAATGTCAAAGGTCAATATCAGGAGAAAGTGATGAGCGGACACGATGCTTTAATGTTAGGATTGCTACTGTTGCCAGGTTTGGCTTTGTCGATCGCAATTATGGGCGCTTTTGCCGCTGGTGGATAATCAGTTTCGGGAACAGGCAGATTTTGTAAAAAGTAGTTTTTCCCTCGTTTTCCTCCTTCCCTGGCTCTGGCTGGGAACGCATTTCACTATTGCTCTGCCTCCTGTTTTTTTGCAAGCGAGGCAGAGCCTCTGGATCTCGGTTTCCAGCCAGAGGCTGGGAACCAGTTAATTTCCCTTCTTCCTTCTTCCTGACATCCGTTACATCCGTTACATCCCGTACATTGCTCGTTGCCGAACTTCCTTCTTCCTTCGCTTACAAAAATTGTGCTGTAACATCCGAATTTACTAAAGTATTCGCGCACAAAATACCCGATGCTGCGACAGCGGGCACGCCAATTCCGGGCATGGTGCTGTCTCCCACCCGATACAAGCCTTTGACTGGTGTTTGCGGGCCGGGAAATGTGCCTTTTCCGGCGGCAATTGCAGGCCCGTAAGTTCCTTGATATCGGCGTAAAAATCGGGCGTGGGTTAGCGGTGTGCCGATCGACTCTAAGACTATCCGCGATCGCAAATCGGGTATAATTTTTTCTAAAGCTTGAAACAGAGATTGCGATCGCTCTTGCTTTTTCTGCTGATACAATTCGCCATATTCCCAACCTTCGTAAGGTTCCAATGTATAAGCATGAACGGCGTGATGTCCGGGCGGCGCGAGAGTTGCATCCCACACTGTAGGAATCGAAATCATGCAAGTATTTCCGGGTACTGTAATGTCAATCTTGCTGTCGTGAACGACGACGTGGTGGCCGGTCAAACCTTCGAGTCCTTCGGCTTTAATTCCTAAATGCAGGTGCATGAAACTGTCTACGGCGGGCATCGACAAAGCGTTTTTTCGGTAGCTTTCCGGCAAATCTTCAGGGCGCAGTAATTTTGTATAAGTATCCCAGATTGTGGCATTGGAAATGACTATTGGGGCGCGGATAATTTCGCCATTTTTCAAGCGAATGCCCGTGGTTTTGCCGGATTCAACTAATATTTGCTCGACGGGAGAGCCCAGGCGCAATTTTCCTCCCCAGCGCTGCAAACCTCTGACTAAAGCATCGACGATCGCACCGCTGCCACCTACAGGATATTCGATCGCACAGCGCGATCGTTCGCCAATCATAAAAGCTATTTCCGGCGCGACAGTTCCGTGCGCTTTCAAACCCGACAGCAAAAAGCACTCCAAATCTATCAAACGTCGCACCCAAGGGTCACGCACGTCCCGATCCATCAAGGAACCTGCTGAACCCGCGATCGCACCTACTAGCGGCAACAGCTTCAGCAAAGCAGGCGAGTACCGGGACAGCAAAACAGGTATTAACTGCCAGTCGGATCTCAGCGCTAAAGCCGGAATTCCACGCAAAGCTTCATACAAAACTAATAAATTTTGTTGAAATTGCTGTAATTCTACAGCACCTTGCGGTGCGAACTTAGCTACAGCATCTAAGTAACTTCTGGCATCAGCATAAATCGGCAAACTTCCCTCTGGAAAATGGTAATGCCCTAGCGGATCGTAGGAAATTGCTGCGATCGATTCCTCCAAAACATCAAAAACTTGCCGCAAAGGATTGAACGACCGGGGGTCAGTCAAACCGCAATAAAAAGAAGGCCCCGAATCAAAGTGAAATCCTCGGCGCGAAAAGCTGTGAGCTGCCCCGCCCGCTATAATGTGGCTCTCGCAGACGAGAACCCCCTTGCCGTAACGAGCTAGCATCGAGCCGGCGACTAAGCCGCCAATACCGCTGCCAATTACGATCGCATCAAAGTCTTGCATTTATCAAATGTGGTATAATTGTATTATTTCTTGCTGAGTGTTGACAGGGTATTTTTATGGGAGGAAAACTATGAAAGCTTTATCTATTTTAGATGAAGTTGTTCGCGAATTAGAACAAGACGTGAATCTCTCGCGCATTAAAAAAATAATATTTTTTGCTTGTAAAGAGTTCTGGGAAAACGACCCCGCCCAACTCGCCAGCGCAGATGTAAGAATTTTAATTGAAGAACTGTGCGCCAAATACAGCAGGTTAGAAGATATTGAAGCTGTTTTAAATAGTATAGTCTCTAAGGTCAATAAAAAAACCGAGTATGCTTTAGTAACAGATCTCATAGTATGTCAACTTAGCAGGCTGTATGAATTTGAAGATTTCACCAAATTAGAAGTAAACATATCTAGTTTTGGCGGTCAGGAAGCTCCCGCATTTGAAGAACACTTTAGTTCGGAAATACCCAGCAGCGAAGAAAGGGCAAGAAACCCAGGCAAATTATTTGATGTCAGACAAAAGATTTTGCAGCAAACAAATCCGCTGAGGGCAAAAATCCTAATTTTTTCTACTCTTTATCACGAGTTTACTTTTAGCGATCGCGACTGGCTACTGCTGAAAACTCAAGAACTTGACAATCTACTGCGACAACTGTTTAATGTCTGTGGTAGCCTAGCCGAACTGGAATCTCATTTGTACAGAACTGCTAGCAATCTTGACAACAGAGATGAAAACGACCAAGCTGCGAGCGTAATCATCAAAGCGATGAATCCTTGTTACGCAAAAATGCAACAGGAAGAATCTTATGAAGCCGAATCTTCGGCTAGCGAAGATTACGATCAGACACATTTAAACAACAGTGTTTATGAAGAGAGCGAGCTGGTGGACAGGCGCACCGATTATTTTGATCCAGGCGAGATTACTCACATCCTTCAAGCTGCTCCACCTCATTATCATTATGATCCTCAAAAGAGTTACTTAGTGCCGGACACGGCAGAAAATCTACCGTTTAAAGAACCCGGAACCAGCAATAATTATGCTACCGAGTTCAAACAGGAAATCGTAGAAACATTCCCAGTTGCAGAAATGCCGACTATTATCGAAATTTTAGAACCGGCGGCTCCTGTTATTATAAATATTAGCGATTCCATCAAACGCAAGTTGGGATTGGAAGAAGAAATGACAGAATTAGTCACTCACAGTGCTAACTCCGCAACGGCGCAAATAGAAAATATATTCACCCAGTTAGAAGCTGCTTTGAACGGAAAATTTTCTACGGGAAGTGTAGAGGAGCGTTTGTACTGGAAATATAAAAATCTTAGAGAGTATGTAGGTAAAGTTCAGAAGTTTACCGATAAATTGCTGGAAATTTTGAGTGAATTGGAGTCAAAAGAAAGCGAAAAATATCCTTCTGAAATCACAGGCAACCTAGTTGAAAATATTTCAGACATACCGCAGGAAAACTCTAGCCATAAAGCAAATCAGTATCAGCTTCTGGAAATGGCAAAGCAAGGCAAACCAAAGGCGATCGCCCAATTGATTAATCAATTGCTACAGCCTAAAGGAATTACTGCTACAGTAGGATTTAAAGACGGTTGGCTCCATGTGATTCTGGAGTCTGCGGAAGTACCAAACCAACAGGCTACAGCTACCTACATTCACAAAAAACTGTGTACTTTAAAATCAAAATATCTTACTCATGTGAAAATTCATGGGCGACAGTTAGGTAGCAAAACAGTCTTTTGGACTCAAGAATTTGTCAATCCAACTCATTAAATACCCCGACTCAAGTCTGAGGCTACACAAAAAACTAAGTCGGCCTGCGCCAACTGAAATTTAAGAAATTTCATCAAATTTCTCAGACTCAAGTTTGGCGCTACAAAAACTAAGTCCGCCTGCGCGAACAGAAATTTAAGCAGTCTAGAAATAGCAGATTGTACCTAATTCACAACAAAAAAATATGAATGCCAGCGAAATTTTAAGGCGATATACATCAGGAGAACTAGATTTTCAAGGTATGAATCTCAGAGGCGTATACCTGAGCGGTGCCGATTTAATTGGCGTCAATTTAAGCAGTGCTGACCTCTGGGGTGCAAACTTAGCGATGTCGTATCTGAGCAGAATTAACCTTCAGCGCGCAAATTTAACTAATGCAAAGCTGTGTGGTGCTAACTTAAATCAAGCAAACTTGAGCGGAGCAAATTTGTCCGATGCAGACTTCCACGGAGCGACTTTGCAAGGTGCAGACTTTCGCAAAGCCAACATCTCTTTGGCCGTTTTTATTGATGCAAATTTGAGCGATGCAGATATGCGAGGTGTGAATTTGCAAGGTGCAGATATGCGCGGTGCGTGCTTGCGGGGTGCAAATTTGCGGAAGGAGGTGCGGATTTTTGAGGGTGCAAATTTGCGGGGTACAAATTTGCAAGGTGCAGATTTGCGGGGCGTCAATTTGCAAGGTGCAGATTTGACTAAAGCTAATCTCAGTCACGCTAATTTGACTGAAGCATTTCTGGGAGAAGCAAATCTGACTCAGGCGAATTTGAGCGAAGCTATTTTAGATGGCGTATTTTTGACTGAAGCAACTTTGGTAGAAACAAATTTTTCCTGGGCTGTAATGGCTAATGCTAAGTTGGAAAGAGCTGTGTTACTTGATGCTGAATTAGCTGGCGCTAACTTGCGAGGTGCATTTATGACTGATGTTAAGTTGAGCAATGCTAATTTAATTATGGCTGACTTGAGTCGAGCTAATTTGGTGCGGGCTGATTTGAGTCGAGCTAATTTGAATCAGGCAAATTTGAGCGAAGCTGATTTGACTGATGCTTACCTGGCTAGAACAGATTTGCGGGAGGCAATTTTGCACCGCACAACTTTGATTAGGGCAGATTTGAGCACTGCTAATTTATCAGGTGCTCAGTGGCGCGGTACAATTATGCCGAATGGAGAAATGCACGGGTAATTACTTCTAGTAGCAATTTAACGCTCTCCGCAAAATAGTTAATTTAATAGTTAAGGAAATTCCCTATAAAAAAAAGAGGGCAATGCTGTGTTAGATTCAGGAAAAATTTTCCAAGAACGTTATCAATTGCAACAGCGTTTAGGACGCACAGCGGCGGGTCATCAAACTTGGCTAGCAGTAGATTTAGAGTCTCAAGAACAGGTGACGCTGAAAATGTTAGCTTTTAGCCCGGAAATGCAGTGGGAAGAACTCAAGCTTTTTGAAAGAGAAGCACAAGTTTTGCAGGCGCTAAATCATCCCCGCATTCCTTGCTATCGAGATTATTTTTCCCTGGAGCGGGAAGCCGGAGCAGGATTGCCTTGGTTTGGGTTAGTGCAAGATTATATTCCGGGATTTTCACTTCAGGAATTTTTAGAAAATGGTCAGCATTTTTCCGAAAAACAAGTACGAAAAATTGCCACTGAAGTGCTGGAAATTTTAATTTATTTGCATGAATTGAGTCCCCCGGTTTTGCACCGAGATATTAAGCCGAGTAATTTAATTTTGGGGGAAGATCAGCAGGTTTATCTAGTAGATTTTGGTGCGGTACAAGCTCAAGCGGCGGTGACAGGCGTAACGTTTACAGTGGTAGGAACGAGTGGCTATGCACCCTTAGAACAGTTTTGGGGGCGGGCGGTGGCGGCTTCGGATTTGTATGCTTTGGGAGCTACTTTAATTCATTTGTTAACGGGGGCGACACCTGCGGATTTACCACAGAAAGATTCTCGGATTCAGTTTAGCGATCGCGTGAGTGTCAATCCTACTTTGGTAAGCTGGATTGAGAAGATGACGGAAATCGGGTTAGAAAAGCGTTTCAGCAAGGCTAGAGAGGCTTTAGCAGCTTTGAAATCGGGCAACATACAAGGGGCTAATCTTCAAATTGAGACTGTGAGGAAAATTGCTAAACCGCCTCACAGTCTCATTCAAGTTAGCAAATCAGCGACGGAGTTACACATTAAAATTCCGGCTGTCTTAGTCAGAAAGCCTTTATTATCTGCTTATCTAGGAACAGTAATGCTAATGACATTTATCCCGACAATTATCCCCTTTTTAACAGGAAAATTGAGCATAGGGGTAGTAATTTCGGTACTTATAATAGGCTTATTAGTTAAGGTTATTTTTGAGATAAAAAGAGTCAAATTTAATCGCAAATTATTTAAAATAACACATCAAGTATTGGGGTGTAAATACTTACAAGAAACAGGAGAAATATCAGAAATTTTGGGTGCTTTCATTCACAATAACTCTCTTTCGGGAAACCAAATCAAGATTCGTGCCGGTAACGATATGGGAACTTACTTTTATGTTTTAGGAAAAAATTTGACAGAGATTGAGGCGGCTTGGTTAGCGCAAGAAATTCAAGATTGGTTAAATTTAAGATAAATTTTTGTAGGCGAAGCCGTGGTGATTAATTTTTTGTATAATAGACATCTCCCAACTAAAAATGGGTGACGAGCTCACTTATAGGGTGTCTAAAATACAACTTTAAAAGAGTTATGCCAAGGCTTTCAAAAAAAGACCCGAATTAAAGTCAGTATATCTTATTACGCGATCGCCCAAAAAACATTGAATTTTAATTCAAATTTATCCCTTCACAGGCAAAACGATCGCAAACTCAGTCCCCATTCCTAGCTCTCCATTCACCTCGATGCTTCCGCCATGTTTCTCTACCGCAATCTGGTGGACAATTGCCAACCCCAATCCAGTTCCTTTTCCGACACCTTTCGTCGTGAACAAATGGTCAAATATCTGCTGTTTAACTTCCTCTTTTATCCCAGTGCCGTTATCAGCAATGTTTATTTTAATGTACCCTTCGCCGACTATATCCGTGCAAATCGTGATGCGGTTGGGATTGGCGGTAATTTCGCTAAAACTGCGTCCTATATTTGACTCTTCTAAGGCATCGATCGCATTGGCAAGCAGGTTCATGAAAACTTGATTCAATTGACCGGGAAAACATTCAATTTTAGGGAGATTGCCGTATTTAGTTATCACTTCGATCTGCGGGCGGTGTTCGTTTGCTTTGAGGCGGTGTTTCAAAATTAAAATAGCGCTATCAATGCCTTCGTGAATATTAAAAGGAACTTTGTAGTCTTTGTCACCTCGCGAGAAGGTACGCAAACTGTTGCTGATGCTGCAAATGCGCTCGCACCCAAGTTGCATTGAATCAATCATCTTCGGTAAATCTTCCAAAAGATAATCGAGGTCTATCTCTTCGGCGTGGTCTGCTATTTCCGATGGCGATGCAGCGGAGCGATACAATTCTAAGTGTCCTATAACATCTTCCAAACTCCTTTTACCTTCGCTTAAATTGCCAGAAATAAACCCAATCGGATTGTTAATTTCGTGGGCGACTCCGGCGACTAAATTGCCCAAAGCCGACATTTTTTCGTTTTGCACGAGTTGCAGTTGCGCTTGCTGTAAATCTTTTAAAGTTTGTTCTAGCTGTTGGTTTTGCTCTTGCAAAAGTTCCGCTGCTCGCTTGCGATCGGTGGCATCAACACCCAAACCAATAATCCCGATCGTCTCACCTTGGCAATTTTTTAGCTGCACTTTCGTGACTTCTAAATAGTGTAGTTTACCATCAACAAATCTGAGAGATTCGCTGGAGTAATGCGGCAAATCTTGGGCAAGGCAGGCGGCATCTGAAACCAGACACCCCGCTGCATCCTCTCCCAGTATATCTTTGTAATGCTCGACAGCTAGGAAAGCGCTCACAGGCACGCCCACATTTTGAGAAAAGGTTTTGTTCAAAAACTGTACTTTACCACTGGGATTCACCATCCAAATCCAAATCGGAGCGACATCAAGAATCGCTTGGAGCATTTTTTTCTGATCGGCAAGCTGAGCTTCGGTTCTGCTAATTTGTACTAACGATCGCTCTAATTGTAGGTTGTAATCCTGATATTTTTTGTAGAGCAGAGCATTTTGCAAACAGATGGCTGCCTGGGAACACAGGAGATTGAGAAGCTGCAGGCGATCGCGGGTAAAAACTCTTGCGGTTAAGCGATTTTCCAGATACAAAATGCCGACTAAGTTGCCTCGATCGAGAATCGGCCAACACAACAGGCTCTGCGGTTGGTATTTGAGGATGTAGGAGTCGGAATCCCAATCACGTTGTTGAGCGAGATCCCGAACAATCACAGGTTTCAATAAATTTTTAACGCAGTCAACAATTGTGAGGGGCAAGATATCGCTGTTTTCATCGAGTTTTGCCGATGATAAGTCGATCGCCCATTCGAGTCCCGAATTGTCGAGCGCGCTTGTAGCCGCGATTTCCCATTGATTGCCGTTTGGCAAAATCAGCGCTCCTTTGTTAGCTGCTGTATTTTTCATTGCCAGTTGCATCAGTTTGGCAATCAGTCGATCGAGTTCTCTTTCACTAGAGAGGGCTTGACAAGCTTTTAGCAGTGTTGAAAAATTCCCGAAATCTGAGACACTCGCCGAAACAGACGGAGGAATGGATGGATGAATGGATGGATGAAGCGATGGATTTTGCCCAGGTGTTGGAAAATTTCCTAATGGATTTGCAGGGAGTTTTGCGGGTTCTAAAATCGGTTTTAATAATTGAGGATAACGTTTTTCTAAGTCGTCAATTTTTGCTCTATCTCCCCAGCAGACATAGCAATCATAAGCATCTATCATGTAGATTCGGGCAATTTTTTCTCTTCCCAATGACAGGTAAAACTTAGCAGCGAGTTCGCAGGCAAGAGCTTCTTCATTGACATATTCGTTAGCTTTAGCTCCGGTAATAGCTCGATCATACAGTTCCATTGCTTCTGCTGTCTGTCCCAAAACCCCCAGCAATTCCGCCTCAACCAGATCGAACTTGTGTTGGTAATTGATCGGCGTATGGTGCGCGAATTCTTTGAGTTTTTTCTGACTAGCACCAACGCGCTTAAGGATTTGTTGGCGCTCCGCCGGTGCGGCATCTGCATAGATTGCCAAATCTGCCAGCGCATCATAAAAGTCGTGCATCATCGTTACTAGCATCAAAACACAATTCCCAAGATAAGGTTTGCCTCCATTTCCCCTGTCGCTTGGCTACGGATTACGGCTCGAATATATCCCGAATCCGTGGCCTCTTTTTGCTAAATTATTTATACACCTCCATCTGGCAGGTAACAGTCAAGATTAATTCAAAGATTGGAAGGTTTAATGTATTTGTAAATAACCGGTCTGTGTTCAAGTTCGTCGAGAATGTCTGTTCGGTTGAGGAGTATTTCTCCCGATGCAATTAACGGTTGCTAATGCAACTTTTTTGGATTGTAGTAGCACCGCGTCCCAGAAATCCTCGGCCACAACGAGGTAGGTTTGAGAATTTTAGCAGCTATCGATCGGTCTTTCTCGCGCACGAACCGATCGATAGCCGATCGAGAATCTGTGTACAATTGCGCGATCGGGCGATATCCCGGCATTACCGCAGTCAAATCTACTACATCTACTGTTGCGTCCATATCGGCTGACCTCAACTCCGACATTAGCTTGACAAAACTTAGTGTATCTATCTTAGGGCATAAACCGCATAATTTTTGTTTGAGCGCCAGATCGAAAATTCCAATTATCTGTTAAGGAACAACATTTTATACTTTGGCGATCGGGATTAAAGCTTTTTACTTACGTATAAGTTTCTCCTGTTAATCTCAAATCCGATGACAATGAACGCGAAATACCGTATAAACACCGCAGTATCCTGTCTTGAAAAATACAATGGGTAATTAATTGAATTTAATATAGCTCGATCGCCTAAATTTCCGCTACGCCGATAAAAAAGTGAGTACCTTAAAAAGTTTAAATACAATCTATAGAGATCATAAAGAATCCGTCGTGAAAGGAGGGGCACTCCAGTCCCCCCTAGAAAAGCACAGAGTCGTTGCATTGTGGTGAAACTCCCCCTCTACTCTGCTTCCTGCCTAATAGCCCTCCCAGGGGTGAAACCAAATCAAATAGTAATAGGCAGTAGTCTTCATCTGACCGAAACCATCCAGGATACAAGCCCCCGGAGTCATTCCGAAAGCAGACTCAGGAACCAGAAATAAAAAACCTGTATCCGATGAAACTTGCCCCCCGAATTTATCCGTGGGGTCAATGTTAAAATCTAAAATCTAAAATCTAAAATCTAAAATCGATTGACTTTACCTTGATTCCGACAGGGGTTAAAACCACTGTCGGAATCAAGCTTCCACAAAAGGAAACAGCCTTATTTGAGATTATTCGTCTGTCGCTCTTTTTGGGCCTCGTTGAGTTCAGTCAATATCTCCATTCACTTTCTAGAAAATATTGTCTGAGGCATCTTGAGCGTTCTATCTTGCATCTCGTGCTGCATCATTGATATTTTCTTGGCCACCGCTGGTACCATATCTCAGAGACTCAGTACCCTCTGATACTCTTTCTTTTGCTCCCTGGGTGGCTTCTTTAACAATTTCTTTTGCTCCCTGCAAGCCTTCGCGAGTGTTTTCTTTAAGATTAGAAATGCCTTGTTTGGTCTTGTCGCCAAAGTTATCAGCTTTGCGCTGGGCGGTGCGAGCATCCTCCTTCACCTTTTCACCAGCTTGGCCGAGTTTGTCAGGGGCGTCATCCGCTACCCGCCGTACATTTTCCCCTACATTGTTGCTAGATTTCGTGTCAATGCGGTGCTGCGCTTGCTCTTTGAGAAGCTCAGCTTTTGCTTCTGTTGTTGTCATCTTTTTGTTTCTGGGATCGACATCGGGGTAGTCGTTCATGCCGCCTTTGTATTCGGAAGTTACAGCCCCGGTCGGCACTTCTTCTCTAATTTGGTCGGCAGTTTTTCCTTTTCCTGTCATGACATCAGTTTTTCCTGCCATAATATCAGGGGCGCTGCTGCAGGCCGTACTCACAAATACTAAAATGCCAGCCAGAAACACTGTTAAGATTTGTACAGCTCGAATTTTTTTCACAAATGCAGTTAGTCTGTTCATAAAAATGCTCCTTTCTATTGTTAGATGCTCAAATGCCTTGTGGCTTTCTAGATGTTTAGCATTACCAAATTAGACACTTAAACACTTTTTTAAGTATACGAATAGAAACCGTAGCTTTTCATCTATCCCAAGTTACATTCCTTAAGTTATAGAAGAAGGAAGAAGGAAGAAGGAAGAAGGAAGAAGGAAGAAGGAAGGAAGAAGGAAGAAGGAAGGAAGAAGGAAGAAGGAAGAAGGAAGAAGGAAGAAGGAAGAAGGAAGAAGGAAGAAGGAAGAAGGCTCTTCGGCTTTGCGAGCGGATAGAAATCAGCAACCAGGAAGAAGTAATGGATAATCCTCCATCTTCTACCAATTATTAAAAGTCGCAGCACCCCGCACCGGACAAGGCAATGTCGTTTCCCTAGATAGCTGTTTGGTTCTCCATGCGCGCACTATGTTGAAATTTTGTGCGTGTTCGGCTCAAAAAAAAACCTTCTAGTCAGGAACTAGAAGGAAGGTGGTGTATGATCTCAAGTACAACAAGGTCTTTAATCGCAATTGTGGCGGCCTATCCCGATCGCACACATCTGTCTAATGGCTGAAAGTATGTGCATACTTACTAAGCATTTTGAATTGCTGTTTTTAAACTCTTGCAGAATTCGCCTATCGCCTCTAAACCCTGTTCTGGAGTGCCTTCAGCCAAGCGTTTGACAAAAGCACTGCCAACAATCGCAGCATCTGCACCCCATTCTTTCACTTGGCGAGCGTGTTCAGGTTGCGATATACCAAACCCGACGCCGATGGGTTTGTCGGTGACGGTGCGAAGTTCTTGCAGCAACTCTTTTGCTCTCGTTTCTAAGCCTTCGCGTACTCCCGTCACCCCCGTCACGCTGACTAAGTAAATAAATCCTTGAGACTGACGAGCGATCGCTTCTATACGACTTTTGGGACTTGTCGGAGCAACTAATAATGTTAGTTCAATCCCTAATTTGTTGGCAGGTTGGATGAGACTGTCTGCTTCTTCTAAGGGCAAGTCTGGTACAACCAATCCCTGAACTCCCGCACTTTTGATTTGCTGCAAGAAGGTTTCTATACCTCGGTACAAAATCGGGTTGTAGTATGTGAAGAGAATGATGGGCGATCGCAAATTCGGACTAACTTTCGCTACCATTTCCAGCACCGCATCTAACGTCGTTCCCCGCTGTAGAGCCCTTGTAGCAGCGGCTTGAATCACCGGCCCGTCAGCTAGCGGGTCAGAATAGGGAACGCCAAGCTCGATCGCATCTGCACCGTTATCATCCAAAATTTGCAGTGCTTTAGCCGTTGTCTCCAAGTCTGGGTCGCCAGCAGTAATAAAAGGAATCAATGCACATTGGTTGCTTTTTCGCAACGTTTCAAAACAATTAGAAATAGTCATTAGTTATTAGTCATCAGTCATTGGTCATTAGTCATTAGTTATTAGTCATCAGTCATTGGTCATTAGTCATTAGTCAGCGGTCATTAGTCAGCAATCATTACTTTGCGGTCTATATTCATCTTCCTTAGCTTTTAGTCCGCAGCCATTATTTCACAGTTTATTGCTAATGACTAATAACTAATAACTAATGACTGAGGACTATTGACTAATTATCTTTTTCCTGCTCAATTTCGGCTTGAAGTTTGGCTAATTCTTCAGGAGTGAGTTCATCGAGCTGCTTCTGCAAGACAGCTTCTTTGTAGTCTTGCAATTGCTGGCTGTAGGTCATATTTTGAGTCAGTGCTCGAAATAAATAAGTCACCAGCCAGCCAATCAAGCCGGCGACCAAAAATAACTGACTCCAAATCCCTGCATTCATGCTGTCGAGTCCGGCAAATTGCAGTAGCAAGTAGACAAACCCACCTGCTACAAAAAAGCCGACACTGATTCCAACTACGTCAATACGTCGCATTTAGGCTTCTATCTGCCGCCGTTTGGGCCGAAAATTCAAAAACGGAGCTAGGAGAAACATACCTGGGAAGAAGAAGAACATCAAGAAGTACATGAAGCCGCGCTCAAAAGAGGTAGCGACGTACCAGCGGCTGTTCAGGTAAGCGTAGGTGGCAGCGGGTACTACCAGGAGGTAGGCTCCTGCCAAGACGGCGTAAAGCAGTAAGGTAATATACATAGATTTGCTTTAGGGGAATAATAACAGGGGTAAGTCAGTTGACACGCTCCGTTAGCTGGTTAACTATTGTACCGCTTGGGGAGATCCAGCGCGACTTTTGGGAATTTTTTGATTAGGGGTTGCGTAAATTGGGGTTTTGGCTGTAGAATAAAAGGCTGTTGCTGTTAGTGGCTCAAAACCACAGCAGCTTGACCAAAGGGGGGCGTGGCGGAATGGTAGACGCTACGGACTTAAAATCCGTTGACCCGAAACGGTCGTGTGGGTTCAAGTCCCTCCGCCCCCATCCATTTCAATCGTTTGTGATTCAACGGTTGCAGATTTCTTGTCACCAAGAGTTCTGTTTTCCGCTCAATTTTCGCGCTAATGGTTTTCTGCTATGTCCAAAAGCGCCTCTATATCTGCCCAGTTCGCCCCCGACTTTTTAAGTCGGGTCTTAAACTGGTTGAGCAAATCGGCTGGTTTGGGAAATTCTGGGACGGTTGGAACCGATTTTTTATGTTCATCCCGATCGCCCCGCGTGATATTACGCAGCAACTGGCAAAGTAATCACAAATTCCGTGCCCTGTCCTATTTGAGAATTTACCTCAATTTTGCCTTGATGCTTGGCAAGGATTTGATAGGAAATAGCCAATCCTAATCCAGTACCTTTGCCGATCGACTTTGTAGTAAAAAATGGGTCAAATATCTGTTGGGCACAGGCTGCTGCCATTCCCGGCCCGTTATCCCGAATCTTGACGGTGACAGTATTGTCAGCCGTAATTTCCGTGCTCACCCAAATCGTTGGCGAATAGCCTTTGTCTTCCTTTTTCACCTCCTCCAACGCATCTATTGCATTACTAATAATATTCATAAATACTTGATTCAGTTGGGCGGGATAGCATTCAACCGCAGGCAATTTGCCGTATTGTTTAATAACTTTAATACCTTGTTTGAGCCGATGATTGAGAATGACGAGGGTGCTATCTATTCCTTCGTGAATGTCGGCTGATTTCATTGTTCCGTCGTCCGATCGCGAAAAATTCCGCATGGATACGACAATTTCGCGAATGCGATCGGCTCCCATTTTCATCGAAGATAGGGTTTTTGGTAAATCTTCTCTGAGAAATTCCAGTTCAATGTCTTCGATGCGCTCTAGAATAGCATCTGGTGGGTTGGGATAATATTCTTGATAGAGAGTTACCAAATCTGCCAAATCTTGGATGTATTGGTTGGCATAGTCAATGTTGCCGCCGATGAAGTTGACGGGATTATTGATTTCGTGGGCTATCCCTGCAACCATTTGACCGAGAGATGACATTTTTTCGGTCTGAATTAATTGGGATTGAGTTTGTTTGAGTTCTTGTGTATATTCGCTAACTCGCTGAATCAATTGATTGAAAGACGCCGCTAAAACTCCAATTTCGTCGTCTGTTGTGACTGGTACTTGCAGGTTGAAGTTCGATTCGCGAGTGACTTGCTGAGCGACATTAGTAAGGGTTTCTAAGGGTTCGCCGATCGCGCGGCTGGTTTTGTCCGCTAGCGTAGCGGCGATGAGTGCTGAAATTAGCATACTCCCCAGAATAATTCGGTTTCGCAAACTTCCAGCTTCTTCTAATGCTTGGGTTCCTTGCTGTTTGTTAAGTTCTACTGTAGAAATTAGGTCAGTTAAACTTTGAGCAAGGTTCTCTAGTACGATCGCCTCTTGACCGCTGCTAGTCCTCAACATTTGTAGCTGTGCGGACTCAATGCTGCTGGGTGGCAAGTTCCCAACATCCGCTTCTTTTAACTGCAATTTAATTAGCTTACCGTAGTAATCAATGACGAGGGCAGATTTCTTCAATATAGCGTGCAATTCTGCCTCTTCTGTTGCTAGTCTCTTGGGATGTTCTCGTGCGAAAGATTCAATTTCTGAAATCAGGATTTTCGCCTGATTGATTTGCCCGAAAAACCGCTCTTGTTCGTATTTCAGCGCCACAGTGTTTCCCAAAACGACTGGCAATCTCGCCGCGCGCGATCGGGCTTCAAATACAGTATTTTGCAAATTTTGCAGCAGTTGCTGCTGCTGCCCAGCAACATTCACCTGAACTAAAGCTTGCTTGCGAAAGTAGTCTCCCAATCTCAGTCCCGCACCAGTTCCCAAAATCGCTATGCCGATAGCTAAAGCATAGCCATAGCTAATTTTTTGACCGATCCGCAAATGGTTGCATTCTGCCTTTAGCCCAGTTAGATTAATAGTTGAAGTTGGTAACAAATGTTTTTGAGCATAGTGATCTTGCTCTACCTTGCTATTTTTGGACTGACTGTGGGTAAATAATAACATTGAAAGTTCCTCCCAAACAAATCAGGAGTAATTGAGCGAAGAAAAGCAGAATGCACTTATGCTGAACGTCGAAAGCAGTTTTGAGTGTTGAATTTTGAATTTTGAAATCTTTAGCTCAAAACTCACCCCTCAATACTCAACGCTTCCCCTAGTATCTCTCTTTTTAGACTAAAGTGTTTGTGATCTCTATCAACAATCTATGTGATTATACGCAAATTAACAGAACTTAGGGCTACAGCGATTAGTATTTTTAGTCACTTGGCACACAAGGCCCAACTATCGGTTCTCCCCGTTTTTCTTTTTGTGCGAGTTCTACGTTTAATTCCAGCACTTTTGCTAAAATATCGTCGCTGTCAGTAAATCCGTAAACTTGCATTACTTCGCGATCGAGCTTAGCATGAAGTTTATAAAGTTGACTTGTGGGTTCTTCAAAAAATTTATTGTAAAGTTGAGTAATTCCCCACTGCTTTGCGGACATTTTTTGAGTGCGGTATTGATGCAATTCGACCGCCGTTGCCCGAATTTGCTCTACTGATTGACGAGTCGGTGTCTGGGGAAATGGGAAAGTTTCAAAGCAGGTATTGTGGGTGTATGCGATATCTCCTTTGAGAGTTGATTTTTGAGCGTGCATCCAAATTCGGTGAATTTTAGATGAGAGAATGCCGAGAATATAAAAGTCTTCTGAGGCAACAACTACTGATTTGTCCCCTGGTAGCCAACTAACGGGAGCGGGAATGAAGACAGCCCACTTTGAGACTCTTGGTACAGTGAAGTAGTCAGATAAAGGTGCGATCGCATTTCTCATTTCTGAACGCGATCGCAAAAATTTCCACCAATAAATTCGGGATCGTGCATCTCGATTATTATCTCGTTCAGGCTTGACATGAGCTTTCACATACTCGAAAGGTAGCACATATTCACTCGCTTCTTCAATGTTCATATCATTGAAGTCAATAATCCACCGTTCCGGCATACCGTTAGGATTCTTTGCTAGATTTGCACCCATTGAAAAAAGTTTAAGAACCTCTAGATTTTTCGCATCTGATTTAATCCAATCATTAACCTGTTGTTGAGTAACGATAAATCCCATCCCCACTGGAATTATACCTTGAAAGCATTTGTTTGAGTTCGCTGACAACCGGGCAGCTTGAGAAACATCAATCGTAGCTTGCAGCGAAGAGTTGATACTCGAAACCGCGAGGTTATCTAAATAATAAACTTTCGGCTTTTCCTTGCTCCAGTTAATCAAACTAACATGAACCTTAGCTTCCCCAGACCAAGGCTGAGTAGAAACGGCTGCATAAATGTGACCGCCATTTTGCGCGACATAATCTAAAGCAGCAGCACGACTTTTACCTTGACTAATTGAATTAGTAGCAACTAAACCAGCCCTGCCATTTAGTTCTAAATTATTGTGAGCTATGCGAAACCAATAAGCACAAAAATCCACCGAATCTTTCACATCAGGAAAGCGTGTAAACACGCGGTCAATATATTCATCTCCCAGGGCAATCCTCATGTGCTTTCCGCCTAAAAACGGAGGATTCCCGATAATCGCGTCAGCCTTCACCCAATCAGTAAATAAAGCATCCTTACAGACAATATTTTTATCCAAAGTATCTAAAGGCAGAGAAGGTTCTTTCAATCCCAAATTATCGATCGCCACCTTGCGGCCAATCATCAACGTCACCCGCGCCAACTCCACCGCAAACGAGTTAATATCCATGCCGTAAAATTGCTGCGGCGTGACTAAATTCATATAACCTCTTGTACCGTCGAACTCGTTTAGCTTATCTAAAAGTAACTTTTCAACTTGCTTGAGTTCCTGATAAGCTACATACAGAAAATTACCCGAACCACAAGCCGGATCTAGGACGCGATAGCGACCTAATTCTTGGTGCAGATGTTGCAGTTTGGCTACGGTATTTGCAGCGTTAATTCGCTCTTCCCAGTAATAGCTAATTGTGGGCAGAACAATGCGGCGAATGTCTCCCTCTGTAGTAAAGTGAATCCCGTAGGCGCGGCGCTGTTTTTTATCGGTTTTCAAAGCCGATTCAAAGATATTGCCAAAAATAGAAGGGCGTACCTGACTCCAGTTTTGTTCTGCACAAACTTCTAATATTTTCAACTCTCCCTGTTGCAGTTCAATGGGGTGTATTTCGGAAAATAATCCGCCGTTGAAATACTCGACTCCTTCATAACGTCCTTCCGGCGTGACTCCCTGCTGATTCATTGCTTGAAATAAGCCGCCCAAGACATCGTAAGAACTTGCTCCTTCCAAGCAATCTTTGACGCAGCGAGTAAAGAGTGCCGGCGGCAAAAGTCCCCTATCTTCGGCAAACATTGCTAAGACGCACTGCAACACAAATCGCTGGGCTTGAAACTGATTAAATTTAGCAAATTTGCGCTCTTTGCCGCGATCGATTAGCATTTCCAGCAGCATCCCCATTCTGCTAGCAGCTTTTTCGGTAATCTCGACTTGGTTGTTTTTGAATATGGGGCGGCGGCTGGTAGATTCCATGAAGGCAAAAGCGGGCGATCGCGCGGGCAATTGCTTTAGGGATATAATGTCTACAGGCTGATCCGGCTGAAGGTCGAAATCGTAAATGTGAAACTCGTCAAAATTGCACATCATCACGTAGCGGGGGCGATCGTCTTTTTTGAGGCGAATATAATAGCGTTCTGTTTGGGTGCGGTGTTCTCTTTTCGTCAAATCTTCACCGCGCTTTTTCATTTCAATCAAAACGTGCTTTTTCCACACCAAATCAGCAAATCCGAGTTGACCTTTTTTGCTACTTTTCTCTATGCGTTCCTCATAGGTTGCGCCTGCTTCTAATGCCCCCTCGTGGCCGAAAGCCCGAAAGAAGCGGTCTAAAAATACCTGTGCTTGTCCTTTTTCATCGCCTGTAATGTGTTGTTGGCAGTAGGTAACGAATTTTTGGAGGCTTTCAGGGGTGGCTGGCATGGGAGGATAATTTAAAACGCATATTAATTAGTATAATCTGCTATCTTGTATTATGGTTATCTTATGTCATAGACCGCCAGGGAATGAATTCCCTGGCGGAATGTTGGGTAGCGGGTAGTAAGACTATATTGTTAATAATCTTTATTATTAAATCCTAAAAAACTGTGATTCAAAACTCGACTGACGCACCTAGACATAACGTTGAAAATGGATGGCACGGTCGCCTAGATTTAGTCTACGCTAACCGCAGTGGCTCAACTCAA
This sequence comes from Microcoleus sp. AT3-A2, assembly GCF_036705685.1. Classification (NCBI taxonomy): domain Bacteria; kingdom Bacillati; phylum Cyanobacteriota; class Cyanophyceae; order Oscillatoriales; family Microcoleaceae; genus Microcoleus; species Microcoleus sp. AT3-A2. Next base: position 356,648 of record NZ_JAUBVF010000001.1, on the reverse strand, counting down.
ATCATTCACAATCAAATGCAAGCGCCCCTCAAGGTGCAGCGCCCGTTTTATCCTGAAGGGAAAGACGTTTGTCACAGCGTCATCTTGCACACGGCTGGGGGAGTTGTCGGGGGCGATCGACTTTCCAGCCATTTTCACCTCCAACCCAACGCCAAAGCCTTGATTACCACGGCCGCCGCTGGTAAAATCTATCGTAGCAGCGGACTAGAATCACAACAAAATATTGACATTCAGCTAGATATCGGTGCTAATTTAGAATGGCTGCCACAGGAAACAATCGTTTTTGACGGCGCAATATATCGGCAAAATTTGCGGGTAGAATTAGCACCAACAGCGAGAATTTTACTGTGGGAAATTACCCGATTTGGACGCAGTGCTAGGGGCGAAAAGTTCTTGTCTGGAGAATGGCGATCGCACACCGAAGTCTGGCAACAAAACAGCCCTTTATGGATTGACAGACAATTGCTCAAAGGTGGAGAAAAAATGCTCGAAAGTCCTCACGGTCTCGCAGGAAAACCCGTAGTCGCCACCCTCGCTTGGATAGGCGAACCCGTCACCACAGAATTCGTGGAAAAAGTGCGAGATTTGCCATCTGAGGCAACAATTTATCCTGGTAATTCCACCGTCGGCGTGACTCGTATTCCTAACGGTTTGCTGTGCCGATATCGTGGTACATCCACAACCGCAGCTAGAGACTGGTTTGTCAACATTTGGCAGTTGCTGCGCTTGTCATTTTCACAACGCCCTTGCTGTTTGCCCAGAGTTTGGATAAAATAGGATGATCTTTGAGTTTCAATGTAGAGTTGCCCTCATAACTAGATTATTCATCTCTCTCTTCTCTTCCTCTGCGCCCTCTGCGCCCTCTGCGGTTTAATCATTCTTAATCATTCACAAAAAACCGTAAAAGATATCATAATCAAATAATGCGATCGCACTTAGAACAATAAAAATGCAACTCACCCCCCAAGAAAAAGACAAACTGCTAATTTTCACCGCCGCCCTGGTAGCAGAACGCCGAAAACAAAGAGGTTTAAAATTAAACTATCCAGAAGCACTAGCCTACATTTCCGCCGCAATTTTAGAAGGAGCAAGAGATGGCCTCACCGTCGCAGATTTAATGAGTTACGGAACAACTCTTTTGACGCGGGAAGATGTGATGGAAGGGATAGCAGAAATGGTGCATGAAGTCCAGGTTGAGGCGACTTTCCCCGACGGAACTAAGTTGGTGACAGTGCACGATCCGATCCGTTAAAAAATCAACCACAGATACTCAGAGGAGGAAAAGATGATTCCAGGAGAAATGATTGTTTCAGCAGGCGAAATAGAATTAAATGCCGATCGCCCAACGGTGCGGTTGCTGGTAGGAAATAAAGGCGATCGACCCATTCAAATTGGTTCACACTATCACTTTTATGAGGCAAACGAAGCCTTAGAATTTAATCGAGAACAAGCAAAAGGAATGCGGTTGGATATCCCCGCAGGTACAGCAGTCAGATTTGAACCGGGAGATGAAAGGGAAGTGCAATTAGTGCCGTTTGTTGGTAGTCGTCAAGTCTACGGCTTTAATGGAAAAGTGAACGGTCATCTGGATGCTGAAGTATGAAGCCAGATGACCGTTCACGATTGTTGATTTGGGAATTTGAAACTTTTTAACTTAAAAGTCCTACCAGTTTCAAAACATAATGCAACTGTAGGCTCTCTCCACACTATCATAGTGATCACTCATCCCAATCCCAAATGGAAAATCGCAAATAGTATCATTTCCAGCCCTATGCCTGGAGAATGATAAAGTAAGATAAAAACTTTTTCTCTGCCTTCTGTATAAGTGCCTTCGGGCTTTTTTTGTTAGTTCAATCTCCTACTTTTGAGCGAGTTAAAATCTGCCGTTTGCGGTCTAATGTGGTTGTAAAAACTGCAAAGATATACAGCAAAAGTGCGTGATGAACCCAAAATTAGTTGACCAGATCAAACAGAAATTGAAGCAGAGCTTGCTGGCAACATCAAGGCGTGTCTGGAGAACCCCGTTAGACCGACGCACCAGCATCAAATTGTTAGATGACAGCATCGTTTATAAAAAGCAGCACCAACCTATCAATATACCCGCATTAACCTCTGTAAAAAAAGTGCCTTCTAGGTTTTTTGCCACGGAAAAAGCCGTGTCTTTTGACCCAGATTATGTGTGGAAGATTTCCCTGAATCAAAAAATAAATTCTCTAACTATTTGTACGTCGGGCAACACGCTGCTGAATAAAAAGTTGCTTTTAGACTTGGATTTTCGGATTAGCGGTGCCGGCATTCTGGAATGGCCTTACAAACCTAACCAAATTACCTATCCGCTGGTAGTTGCTCCTTGGTCGCATTTGTGGTGCAGTTATTATGATTATGTGATTTTTGTGCTGGCTAAACTTTGTCGAATTGAGGAGGCTTTAGGTAAGGAAATTTGGCAAGAAGCTAAAATTTGTTATCCTTTACGACATACAGATTTTGAGTTGGGCTTTATGACCAAACTCGGTATTCCTGAAAGTTCACTAATCGACACTCAGGCTAGAGATACGGGATATCATGCAGAAAGTGTGGTGGTGGGAAACAATCAAGACTGGTATTTTCCCAGTCCTTACGATATAGAGCTTTTGCGGAAAAAATTCTGTCTTAAGGAAAAGGTAAAGCCTTATAGAAAACTTTATCTGTCTAGAAGCGGCCGGCGCAAGGTTAAAAATGAAGTACAAGTGCGAGAGGTTTTGAAAGAATTTGATTTTGAAATTTTGGAAGATATCTCGCGCACTGTTGATGAACAAATTCGTCTGTTTACAGAAGCGGCGGTGGTTGTCGGCCCTCACGGGGCAGGTTTTACAAATTTGCTGTGGTGTCAGCCGGGAACAAAAGTATTAGAATTCTTTTATGGAGGGTACACTCCGCCATATTTCTATTACATTTGCCAGCTATTGGGATTAGAATACTCTCGCATGGTTGATGACAACAATGTAGCGGAAGATTGGAGTTTCATTGGCATGGATATGACGGTAGATGTGGAGATTTTGAAAAGGGAAATCCAGAAAATGCTGGAGTAAATTTGCCCCTTTATACCATTGGTGATTTTCGATTGGCAAGAATTGATGCCTATCGGGGTTTTAAAGCTTGCCTAATGTTGTATTTTTTTTTACTGTTTCAGATTGACTAACTCGTCACATACTATAATTCAAGTAGGTCTCAACTGCCAACTAAAAATTTATTAATATTAGGAGTGAGCATGAGTTACAGAATGGATCGTCGCGCCTACGCGGAAACCTTCGGGCCGACTGTGGGCGATCGCGTCCGGTTAGCCGATACAGAATTATTCATAGAAGTTGAAAAAGACTTCACAACCTACGGGGATGAAGTTAAATTTGGCGGTGGCAAAGTCATTCGCGACGGCATGGGACAATCGCCGATTTCTAATGCAGACGGCGCTGTTGACACGGTGATTACTAATGCTTTAATATTAGACTGGTGGGGAATTGTTAAAGCAGATGTCGGCATTAAAGACGGCAAAATTTACAAAATTGGTAAAGCCGGAAATCCTTATATTCAAGATAGGGTAGATATTATTATCGGGCCTGGTACTGAAGTAATTGCCGGTGAAGGAATGATTCTCACCGCCGGGGGAATCGACAGTCACATTCACTTTATTTGCCCGCAACAAATAGAAGTGGCGATCGCCTCTGGAATCACGACAATGATCGGCGGTGGCACAGGCCCTGCAACGGGTACAAACGCCACAACTTGCACTCCCGGGCCTTGGCATATGTACCGAATGCTGCAAGCTGCTGACGCTTTCCCCGTAAATCTAGGGTTTTTAGGTAAAGGAAATAGCAGTCAACCTCAAGGATTAGTCGAACAAATCTTTGCCGGTGCAATGGGTTTGAAACTCCACGAAGATTGGGGAACTACACCAGCAACGATCGACACTTGTTTGAGTGTAGCTGACGAGTACGACGTGCAAGTTGCAATTCACACGGATACTCTCAATGAAGCGGGATTTGTGGAAGCTACAATTGCCGCATTTAAAAATCGCGCTATTCACACTTACCACACCGAAGGTGCTGGTGGCGGACACGCACCGGATATTATTAAAGTGTGCGGACAAGCTAATGTTTTGCCCTCGTCAACTAACCCGACTCGCCCTTACACTGTCAATACTTTAGAAGAACATTTAGATATGTTGATGGTTTGCCACCATTTGGATCGAGGCCTTCCTGAAGATGTGGCTTTTGCTGAATCCAGAATTAGAAGGGAAACTATTGCTGCTGAGGATATTTTGCACGATTTAGGTGCGTTTAGTATGATTTCTTCTGATTCTCAGGCGATGGGAAGAGTTGGAGAGGTGATTATTCGGACTTGGCAAACTGCTCATAAAATGAAGGTTCAAAGGGGGATTTTACCCCCCCTAACCCCCCCTTACCAAGGGGGGGAAACAAGAGGGATAACCCCCCCTTACCAAGGGGGGGAACCAGGGGGAGAAAATGATAATTTTAGGGTGAAGCGGTACATTGCGAAATATACAATTAATCCGGCGATTACTCACGGAATTAGTCAGTATGTCGGTTCAGTGGAAGAGGGGAAATTGGCGGATTTGTGTTTGTGGCGGCCGGCTTTTTTTGGGGTGAAACCGGAACTGGTAATTAAAGGAGGGGCGATCGCCTACGGGCAGATGGGAGATGCTAACGCCAGCATTCCGACGCCGCAACCGGTGCATATGCGGCCGATGTTTGGCAGTTTTGGCGGTGCGATTGGGGCGACTTGTCTGACGTTCGTTTCCCAAGCTGCGCGCGATCGAGATATTGCCGCACAGCTCGGTTTGCAAAAGCCCACTGTAGCAGTTTCCGGGACCCGACAAATTAGCAAAAGAGACATGAAACTCAACGATTATTTGCCACAAATGGAAGTCGATCCAGAAACTTATGAAGTCAGGGCGGATGGGGAATTGTTAACTTGCGAACCGGCAACTGTTTTGCCAATGGCGCAGCGATACTTTTTGTTTTAACTGATATTTTGCACCATTTTCAGCAACAGGCATCTTGCCTGTTGCTGAAAATGCTAATTGACAATGGTGCAATATCTCATTTTTAACCGATTATACAATCATGTAGGGACGGGTTTTACCAACAATATTTGCCCAAAACCGCCAATCTCAAAAACCCGCCCCCACCCTACGGCAAATCTTCATCTTACTTCACTCTGGATGTGATTTGCTGTTAGAAAAATTGAGCGATCGCACTATCAAACCCTGACACAAAAACCAAAAATAAAGTGCAATATTAATCCCGCTCAACAGCTTCGGTATTCCCTCCAGCAAGCTTGAAATTATCTCGTTTTTTAAAGGCAGCGCTTCTGCAAAAAAGGCAACAAATAACAAACCAACGCCACTCAGCAGTAAAGGATAGGGAGTCGAGCGAATTTGTCTCCGAAAAGCTAATCCGTATGCAATTGCCAGCACAGCGTAAAATATGACAATTGTCACTTTCGGGAAACCCGCACGTCCCAGATGGACGTGGGTGCGAAAAACTTCATTGAAAAGAAAGCAACCTGCAAACAGTGCCGAATATAAAATAAATCGATTTTCTGGGCGCTCTGGTTGAATAATTCTCAGCAATCCAAAGGTAAAAGCGCACACCATTACCGATAAATAAAATAACATTTGAAACGCCAAGAAAAAGAAACCTGCACCTGGATACGTGGCAGAGCAAGGTGGCAAAAATAACCCTTTTACTGAAGAACCGAACAAACTCAGACACGCCGTCACTAGCCCAACTAACACTAAAGTTAGACTATTGAACAACAATACAGTTCTGTAATTTGCCATAATTAATAACTAAAAGCCAACAACAGTATATTGCGCGTCAAACCATTTTTTGCTAGGGCTTGTGTACGGGGGTTCAGAAACCGGGTTTTTTACGAAAATACTGGGTTGTAACCCGCAGATTTGGTAAAAAACCCGGTTTCTCTGTCGGAGTGCGTAATTCCCGATCGCGTTCTTTGAGTAAAGGTGAGATATTCGGTGAAAGGACAAAGCAGACAATTGAGAATCGGCAGATATCTAAACAGACACGAAATCTTCTGGGCCAATGAAATTGGGAGCAACGCCTATCAAAGAAGCTAAAACTTCACCGCTGCTGGCTACTCTAATTAATGTGCTGTTAGTTCCAGCCGAAATTGATAGCTGTCCGAAAGTTAAGCCGTTGATTAATTGAATGGTATCTTGAGAGTTGCTGAAATCAGAGATGGTATCAACTCCCAATCCCGCACCTAAAACAAATACATCGTTGCCCGCGCCACCGCCAAGATTATCGTTTCCCAAACCGCCGTTGAGGGTGTCAAAACCTTTTGCCCCAGACAGGTTATCGCTGCCGTCGCCACCATTGATGATATCGTTGCCCCGCAAACCAGTCAGCACGTCATCGCCTGCCAAACCGTTGATGGTGTCGCTGCCGGGAGTGCCAGTGAGCACGTCGTTGTCGGGAGTGCCGTTGATGAGGTTTGGAGGGTTATTGATGCCGCCTGAAGTGCTGCCGATGTCAGAAACAAAGACATCCTGAGCATTGTTCGTGTCTCCCGGCACGAGGTTGGAGGCATCAGATGCAAACACCAGAAACCGCCCGTCGGCTGATATTGAGGGCCCAAATAACGCGTCGTCATTCTGCCCCCGATCGCCTGCTGAATCTACAGAGACGCGGGTGATAGTATTGTTTGACAAGTCCCGCACGAAGAAGTCCTGTTTATTGTTAGTGTCTCCCGGCACGAGGTTGGATGCAGCAGAAGTAAACGCCACAAACCGCCCGTCGGCTGAGATGGAGGGGTTGAAGGAGTTTTCGTCCCCCTGAATGCCTGCTGAGTTTACAGAGACGCGGGTGGTAGTATTAGTTGACAAGTCCCGCACGAAGATCTTAAGTTGGTTAAAAAAATTGTTAGTGTCTCCCGGCACGAGGTTGGATGCCTGAGATTGAAACGCCACAAACCGCCCGTCGGCTGAGATGGACGGACTGAAGGAGTCGCTGTTCCCCGGATTGCCTGCTGAGTCTACAGAGACGCGGGTGGTGGTATTGGTTGACAAGTCCCGCACGAAGATGTCGTTGCGATTGTTCGTCTCTCCCAATCGGTTGGAGGCAAAAGAAATAAACGCCACAAACCGCCCGTCGGCCGAGATGGAGGGGGTGAGGGAGTCGCTGTTCCCCTGATTGCCTGCTGAGTCTACAGAGGCGCGGGTGGTGGTATTGGTTGACAAGTCCCGCACGAAGATGTCGAACTGATTGTTCGTATCTCCCGGCACTAGGTTGGAGGCATAAGATTGAAACGCCACAAACCGCCCGTCGGCAGAGATGGCGGAATTGTTGGACAAGGAGTTCCCCTGATTGCCTGCTGAGTCTACAGAGACGCGGGTGGTGGTATTGCTTAACAAGTCCCGCACGAAGATGTCCGGTTGATTGTTGGTATCCCCCGGCACTAGGTTGGAAAAAGATGCAAACGCCACAAACCGCCCGTCGGCTGAGATTGAGGGATTGAAGGAGTCGTTGTTTCCCTGAATGCCTGCTGAATCTACAGAGACGCGGGTGGTAGTATTGGTTGACAAGTCCCGCACGAAGATGTCGTTTTTATTGTTAGTGTCTCCCGGCACGAGGTTGGATGCCTGAGATTGAAACGCCACAAACCGCCCATCGGCTGAGATGGAGTAAGCGTTGGAGTCGCTGTTCCCCGGATTGCCTGCTGAGTCTACAGAGACGCGAGTAATGGTCATAAGTCCTCACACTAAAATTGCAAATTTGCTAAATTGACGAGTGTTCGATCGCCCCTAGCTTCTGACAAAACAGATTCGCGCGGTTGTAGGGCGATCGACTAATGTTTCTGAATACACTTGTCCAAAAATTATATTATTGTGGTACAGGCATCCTGCCTGTTCAAGACTTGCATTTCTGGATCGGCATTCATAGCTGGATAGTCTGGTACACAATAGTCTGGACTATTCACTTAACACGCTCTAATTTAATCGCGACTCTCCTGGATTTGTGGTGGAAACAGTAGTTAGCCTCTCGCTAACGCAGGTAATATGCCCCCACCACGGGAAGTTTTATTTTTATTTATTATCACCTAAAACTCAGGAGAGTCTTAATCGCTGGGTAAACTCAATTTTAATACCTGTCCAACAGATACCTCGTGCTTGTGCGTCGCTACTACCACTGCACCTTCTAATCGCGGATCGTAACATCCAACCCAAGCTGCAGGATGACATTCGTGCACTAAATACCCGTACAGCCAAATTGCTCCTCTACCTTCAATGACAACTCCTTGGCTGAATTGAACGTCTTGAGGAAGTTTCAAACCTTGTAAATCATCGGGTGTGATGATACCGTCTTGAGTTGTAATTCGCAAGCGCAAATGTTGGTAAGCTAAACCGTCTTGAGTTTGATTAGGGATTATTTTTAATTCAATAGGATTCATTGGATGCACAAATGTTGAATGCTGCGATAAAATCATATACCTTTTAGGGTAAATTGGGAATCCGATCGCCCACTTTCAATCCCAATTGGGCCGCCCTTCCGCCTTTGAGTTCAATAACTCCGTCAACGGGAACATCCGGACCGTAGTTGGGGCAGGTTTCGCTCAAGCACGGCGGTACGTTAGGAATTATCGCCTGCACTACGCCTTCCCGCAGAAAAACCATATCGAGTTCAATCAACACGTTTTTCATCCAAAAACGCACGTTTCGCGCTGGTTCGATGGGGAAAAACATTCCTCTGTCCTCCGGTAATTCTGTGCGAAACATTAAACCTGTCGCTTGTTCTTGGGGAGTTTTCGCCACTTCCAGTCCGATCGCGCGATCAGCTATAATCGTGTTAGCCGAAATTGGCAAAAGCTGACCCCGATCTATCCCGCCAAACAGCGACATAAAGTTAGATTCAGTCAGATTAGAATTCCCCGAAACAACTCCTAAATAAGTACCAGAATTTTTATCTTTCATAATAGTTTGGTTGTCGGCAACCGAAAGCTCTAAATCGCTAAACTTCATGCCTTCTGTCAAGACAATTTTATCATTGCCGTTGCCAAAATCTGTAATTATATCGGCTTCAGTAATAGTAGATGCGGCGGTGGTTTTTTCCATCACAAATAAATCCTCCCCCGCGCCTCCTGTCAAAATATCCCCGCCTTCGCCGCCTATTAGCAAATCGTTACCCCGATCGCCAAAAATCCAATCCGACTCTTGTCCTCCATAGATTGTATCGCTCCCCTGCCCCCCAGACATCGTATCAGCGCCTTCATTTCCAGCCAGCAAATCATTTTCCCGATCGCCAAAAATTCGGTCGTTTCCCCCCAAACCTTGAATAGTATCATTACCTGCAAATCCTCTAATCGTATCGTTGCTGAGAGTTCCCAGGAGAAAATCGAAGCCGAAAGTACCGTCGATGTTAACCATTTTGCGTTTAATAGAAGGAAGATTTGGCGATCGGCATCCGCCAACCGGTACCAAAAGCTCGATCGCTAATTTTCAAACCCGGGGCTGCTTGCCGCCGTTTAAACTCCGCTTGCCTGACTAATTTTACTACACGTTTAACCACGGCTTCATCGTGTCCCGCTGCGATAATTTGTTGGGCAGATTCGTGATGTTCTATCAACCGCTGCAAGATGTCATCCAAAACATCGTAATCCGGCAAAGAATCTTGGTCAATTTGTCCCGGTTTCAGTTCAGCACTCGGCGCTTTAGTAATAATATTAACCGGAATAATTTCCTTTTCCAGGGGCGGCCATGGGGGCATCGCCCCTACAGATCCGCCCGAATTCAGCCACCTACAAAGCGAATAAACGCGAGTTTTCGGCACATCGGCAATCACCGCCAATCCCCCATTCATATCGCCGTAGAGAGTGCAGTAACCCACCGCCATTTCCGACTTATTGCCCGTAGAAAGCAGCAAATGTCCGAATTTATTAGAAATTGCCATCAACAGATTGCCTCGAATCCGCGATTGAATATTTTCCTCAGCAATCCCGAAAGTTGTGTTGACAAACAAATCGGCGAGAGTGCGATCGTAAGTTTTCATCAAATCGCCGATCGGCAATAGTTCGATCGCAACCCCCAGATTTCGGGCTAATTCCAAAGCATCATTAACCGAATGATCCGAACTATAAGGAGAAGGCATCAGCACCCCTAGAACATTTTCGGGCCCGATCGCGCAACTGGCGATCGCCACCACCAAAGCCGAATCTATCCCGCCGCTCAAACCGAGTACAACCTTAGAAAAACCGCACTTGCGAACATAATCTCGCACTCCCAAAACCAAAGCCGCCCATATTTCGGCATCTCCTTCTGCCGGATGAAAACTTAAATCTGTTGTGGATCGGGCATCTTGCCCGATCCCGCCGCTGCCAACTAAATCTTGTTTAGCTGCGTCATATTCCAGCACCGCCAAATCCGTCTCAAAAGAAGCTAATACCTGAATTAAATCACCCTTTCGATTCACAGCAAAACTGCTGCCGTCAAAAATAATATCGTCATTTCCCCCTACCTGATTAGCGTAAATAATCGGTATCCCGCAGCGGATGACGCTGTGCTGCAACATCGCCGATCGCACTCCCCGCTTCCCCGCAGAATAAGGCGATGCCGACAAATTCAGCACTAAATCCACACCCAATTTTGCCAAATCAGAAACAGGATCGCCCGCGTAACTGCGTTTACCCCAAAACTCCTCATTGTTCCACAAATCTTCACAAATTGTCACGCCGATTTTGAGTTCGCCAATAGAAAAGTAATTGCTGTTTTCTCCCGGTTCAAAATATCTATCTTCATCAAATACATCATAAGTAGGCAACAAGCGTTTATGAAAAACTTGTTTGACGGCGCCATTTTGCAACAAAACAGCGCTGTTAAACAATGATTTTCCGCCGAGTTTAACAGCATTAGCATTAGGTAAGGCAGTGCCGACTATGACTGCCAACTCCGGCGGCAAAGCTTGCGCCAGTTGCAGCAACTGTGCACCTGCATCTGCAATGAAACTCGGATTGATTAACAAATCGCGCGGCGGATAACCGATCAGGGAAAGTTCCGGTGTTAGCAATAAGTTTGCGCCCTCAACCTCAGCTTTTTTCGCAGCCTCCAGAATTAGGTTGGAGTTGCCACAGATATCACCAATAGTAGGGTTGAGTTGTGCGATCGCAATTTTCATATCACCAAATCACCTCATAAATATTGCTAACAGTCCGCCCGCGCGGACTCACTTTCCTATAGTTCTAGATTTGAATGTATAGAAACCTTACTCAGATTTGAAATCTTTCAACTCTTCCTCAATATAATAATTTACCAAATCCCGGTAAATATTTTCAACCACATCAGGATTCAAACCTGATTCTAAAGCCCACTCGCGCCGCTGCTGTAACATAGCATGAAAGCGATCGGGCGCTCTAACGCCAGCTTCACTCGTTTTGAACCTTGCTGCCGCGACGACGTATTTAAATCTTTTGCTCAAAGCGTCGATCACTTCTCGATCGATGATATCAATTTCCTCCCGAACTTCGTGAATATTAGCACATTCATCAGGGTCTTTCATAGTCTGCACTCCTTAATAGCTTCTATTCTAATGTTACTAAATTGATCCCCGAATGTCATCCAAGGAACAGCTAGATAAACACCAGTGGCTTATTTTTGAAAGGAGCAAAAGCGACCGCATCAAAGCGGTACAAACTAGCAGGGCGGCCAGCCCCCCGCGAAACCTTAACACCGGTATCGCACAAAAAACCCAATTTTAACAATCGAGATCTAAAATTAGAATAATCAGAAAAATTTTCCCCCAAAATAGTTGTATAAAGCTGATACAAATCGCTCAAAGTAAAAAGCTCCGGCAAAACTTCAAAAGCTACCGGACTGTATTCAAGTTTGTTACGCAGTCGCCGGTATCCGTATTCGAGAATTTGATTGTGATCGAAGGCCAGCTTAGGAACTTGTTGCACGGGATACCAAGCAATGCCGCCGACGCGATGGCCCACACCAGCCACTACACTCCCAGCAATTAACTCAGCTTCCTCAAAGCGAACCAAAGCAAAATAACTCACCGAAAGATAACGATCGCCCCTGGTAATTTCCCGAGGATCGCGCCCCGGTTCTCCGAAAGTATACAATTGCTCCAGATACAAATTTTTTACCCGAATTTTCTCAGACAAAATCCGGTAAGCCGCATTTTCAAGAGACTCTCCGTGCCGCACCAAAGTACCGGGAAGACTCCAAGAATCGATAAACGGTTCGTCTTGCCGCATTACCAACAGTACCAACAAGCGGTTCTGCACGGCATCGACGGAGAAAATCACATTATCTACTCCTACTTTAAAGTCCGCTAATGAGCAACCTTCGCTCTTTTTTGTGCCTCGTGCCATGCGTACAAATGCTCCCTATTTATGTAATCTTCGATGGTCGGAGTCAGGGCTTGGGTGTCTCCTGTTTCCCGATAGAAGGTAGAAGAAACATTGGGACCACTCAAAGATGCGATCGCCACCTCTGCACCCATGCGCCTCAACTGCCACAAATCTATTTGCTCTGATGGATAACCGGGTCGCGGTACTATCAGCAGATCAACTTGTTTTAACAATTCTTCAAATTTGTACCAGCGAGACAGTTGCCCCACTAAATCAGAACCGATTACCAGTGTCAAATCTGCATTCGGCCACAGCAATCTTGCTTGTTCCACGGTTTCCACCGTCCTCGGACTGCTGAGTTCTGGATGCAAACAAAGATTGTGTCTCGGCGAATTAATTTCTTGAATCATTAACAGCAGCATTGCCGATCGGTGTTCTAGAGAAGTTTGGTGCGACTTAAAAGGATTGTCCGATGCCCAAACTGCTACCCAATCAAAATGTTGAGAAAGCCAACTCAGAATTGTTTTGTGTCCTGCTGTGGGTGGATCGGCACTGGTTCCAAAAAGAGCAATCTTCTGCATAGGGAATCGGTAATTGTTGACTGTTGACTGTTGACTGTTGACTGTTGATTGATGACTGTTGATTGATGACTGTTGACTGTTGACTGTTAACTGTTAACTGTTGACTGTTGACTACTGACTAATGATTACTGACTAATGACTACTGACTACTGACTACTGACTCTTTTTCGTTTTTTGGGTGAGACTCTGCAAATCTGTAGAAATTTCCACCTGCAGCGAAATCGGGTTGTCAAGTTGGCGAGTTTCGGGGCGAAGACTGGCGACAGAAGCAGCAGTTCGTTTCGCGATATCGTGCAAACTTTCAGGCTTCTGCACTCGTTTGCCGTCCTTGACAACCAATTTCATTAATGGTATATGAGAATCGCAATTATTAATATTTTCTCCCGACAATCCCAAACAATCTCCGAGAATTTGCCCATTTTCAATATGTCTAAAAATTTGCTTTTTTCCGGGATATGTTACCTTGTCGCTTGCCTCTTTCATCACCGGAATCCCGTCAATTTCCACCAACTTATAAACACCGTTGACAGGGGAACCGCTGACCAACTTCGTTCCCAAACCGTAACCGTCAATGCAAGCGCCGCTACTTTTTAATTTAGCAATTTCTCGATCGTCCAAATCGCCGCTAGCAAAAATTGGAACCCCAGGCAGGATCGATCGAACTTCCCGAGACAGCAGCGCCAAATCGCCCGAATCCAGTCGCACGCCTTCCAACTGCATTTCACCGCTGTTTACTCGATCGGCTAACATCCGCGCCGCCGCCACAGTATCATAAGTATCGATCAGCAGCGGCGCCCCCGGAAAATAGCGGTGAAATGCTGCAAACGCCTGATTCTCGCTGCCTTCGAGGGCAGCCACAGCCATCACTAAAGCATGGGCGATCGTACCGACAGGTTTGCGGCCCAACTTCAAAGCAGCCAAAACATTAGAAGTTCCGTCAAACCCCGCAGCCAGGGCAGCCCTAGCCGCCCAAACAGCAGCTTGAGGCCCAAAAGCCCTGCGCGTCCCGAATTCCAGCAACTTAGCCTCCGGACCCGCCACATCGCGCAGCCGCGCAGCCCGCGTCGCAATCAAAGTTTGATAATTTATGGCATTCAATAAATAAGTTTCCACTAACTGAGCCTGCCACAGAGGAGCCTCAATTCGCAGCAGAGGCTCATTGGCAAACACCGCCGTCCCCTCCGGCACCGCCCAAACATCGCCAGTAAAACGGGCTGTGGCGAGTAAAGTCCAAAATCGCTCCGGGGCACCTGCAAAAATCCCAGTGGACTGCAAAGCCTGAATTTGCGTCGGCGAAAACCGAAATTTTTCCAAATAATCGATAACTTGAGCCAAACCCATCGCGATCGCGTAGCCAAAACCCTCTGGCAGCCTGCGCGCGAATAATTCAAAACTCGCGGCCCGCCCGTCGAGCCCTTCCCCGACGTAACAAGCGGCCATCGTTAGCTGGTAGAGATCGGTCAAAAGGCTGTAATCTGCTGAAGAAACCGTCAGTTCCCGGTCTTCTAAGATTTCTTCAAAACCTGTGAGCTGCAGGCTTTCTGTCGCAGTTTCCATAAGAAAAACCCCGGACAAACTTCTTTTTCTTAATTATAGTGACAAACACCATATCTTTTTGTAAATATTTGATGAAGATTGCAGATATTTGTCGAAAAAATTCGCTGATTATGCCCTTTAATAGCGGATTTTGGTTGATTTGTACATTAATATTATGGTAAAATCCATATAAATACTTAATTTAACAAACTCAGGAATTAAGCATAAACACTCAAGCGTTCCGGGTTTTTTGCGAAAATATTTCGTTGCAGCCTTTGAATAGAGTTAGAAAACTCGGTTTCTGAGCGTCGAAGGGCGATCGCGACTGCTTGAGTTGAGCCAGGAAAAATCTATCAGCAAAAGGTCGATCGTCCAAAAATGTGTAATGTCTCAAACCTTCAGCTTGCTTCATTGTTGCAGACCAATAAGTAATTCAAATAAATATTGCTAAACTCATCCACAGCCCAAAAATCCGAGTAATATTAAAAGTATCAGAACCCAGACAAGAGAGGCAGATTCTATGAATCTTTCTAAATCTTTGGCAAACGCGATGCGTTACGTTTCGGAAGCAGCGGTGCGGATTTTTAGCCCCAGCGATGACAACTATCCAAATAGTGGAGTTCAACCTTTTGAGGGTAAGCTCTCCAAAAGTTCTAAATCGAGAGAATGAACAGCCCTTCCGGCAGTTTCTAGTGAGTTCGGCACACGCATTCTTTAACAGTCAACAGTTAACTATTAATTGTTGACTGTTGACTGTTGACTGTTGACTGTTAATAGTAATTGTAGGTGGGTTTCCCTTCCTTCTACCCCACCTACAATTACCAATCACCAATTACACTGAACTTCCCCAACTGACAAAAGGCATATTCAGTGTACATTAAGCGTTTGAAATAAAGATTTTTGCCCCCGGTTTACTGCGTATAAATTAGAGAAATACCAAGCAAAACTAGAACCTTTTGTTGCACTAGGGTTGGTTCAGTAATTTTATCAAAAATCAAACTATATAACAATCATTGCAGAAGTCGTAAATGTTCTACCCCACCTCCTTGAACAAATTGCACGACATTTTAAGTTGTTACTTCGATACCTTAGAGTAATTTTAGTCATTGACAAAAGTGTTTTTAGCTTAACTGTGACCAATGTGTAGGCACTGGCTGCGGGCGATACCTAGCCAAAAGTTCGGGTCATTCCCCCGTCGGAAGACTGGCTGTAAGCTGGTCTTTTTGTTAGCTGAAAACTCTACTTTTAGTTAGGGTCTTACCAGGGTTAATTGCCGTAAAGTGATTTTACAGGCAAGCTGCAAACAGGAGTGAGAACATTCAAGTAATTGCACGGAAGCTTTGAACGTTTGTTGGGAAATTGTTTGGGCCTCAATTGACTGGCAAGGAATTTCCCCTTCAAATACACCCCTGCTTAAAGCCGCGATCGCACTCTCGAAAGGAATAGCTGATGCAGGTAAAACAAAACAAACTTTTCACTACTGAAGCGATCGATCGCTTATCTTCACCGGAACGCCTCGACGAAATGATGCAGGTGGTTAGTCCTCGATCGTGGCTGCCACTAACTGCAATTGGCTGTTTAGTTGCTGCTGCTGCTGTTTGGAGTGCGATCGGGCGAATTCCGCTGACTGTTTCTGGTCAAGGCGTGTTGCTTCTGCCCCGCCGAGTCGTGCAATTTCAAGCTGCTAGTTCCGGTCAATTGGTAAAGCTCAATATCAAGCCGGGAGATGCAGTGAAACGCGGTCAGGAAATCGGCAGAATTGATAAACTAGACCTCAAGCAGCAGCTAGAGCAAGAAAAAGCCAAATTAGCTGAACTGCAAGGGCAAAAGCAAGATACTAATAAGCTGCAAAAACAGCAGATTGCCCTCGAATTAAAAACCCTAGAACAGCAGCAAAAAGACCTTCAAGAAAGCTTGAATAGGGAGTCAGTTGCACCAATATTGCACCAGCAAAGTATGGCTGCATTAGAGCAAAAACGCCAAAGTTTGGAAGAAAGTTTACGCCGCGAACAAATTGCGCCGGTACTGCGACAGCAAACTCTGACAGCATTAGCAGAAAAACGCCAAAGTTTGGAAGAAAGTTTGCGGCGGGAACAAGTTGCACCGATATTGCGGCAGCAAACTCTGGCCGCGATCGCCAAAAAACGCGACAGTCTTTTGCAGCGAAAACAGCACATCACTTCTTTGGTGGAAACTTTGCAGCAGCGGTTTGAAACTCGGCGCGTTCTTTACGAACAAGAGAGGGCTATCAGCGAGGATGTAATGCTGCAAGCGAGACAGGAATTCGCGGACTCTCAGATGCAACTGGCAGATATTGAAACGCAGTTAAAGGAACTCGACGTTCAGAAAACCAATAGCGATCGCGAATTCCTGCAAAATCTCAATAAAATTGACGACATCAAAAACAACCGGCAGCAACTCAAAGTAGAAGCTACGAATACCGAACGAGAGTACCTGCAAAATCTCAACCGCCTTAACGAAATTAAAAACAATCTCCAAGAACTTAAAGTGCAGAAAAGTAACGCCGAACGGGAGTACCTGCAAAACCTGAATAAAATTGACGAAATCAAAACTAAGATTAAAGACATGGAAACTCAAGCGGTCAAACTAGCTCAACAAGATTTAGAAAAGTCGATCGCCCAAACAAATCAAATTCAGGAAGTTAAACGCAAGATTGCCCACTTGCAGAATCAGTTGACCGCCGACAGCAAAATTACCAGCCAATACGACGGCCGCGTTTTAGAAGTTAGCGCCGTTGCAGGTCAAATGCTGAACATCGGTACAAGGATCGGGACAGTTGAATCTCAAAATGCTCGCGAAAAAATGGTCAGTCTTGTTTATTTTGCTGACAGAGACGGCAAGCAAATTAAACCGGGAATGACTGTACAAGTTACCCCTAGCGTCGTCAAGCGAGAGCGCTACGGCGGCATTGTCGGCAAAATAACGCAAGTTTCTCCTTTTCCGGTTACTAATCAAGATATGTCGGCAATTATCGGCAATGAAAATTTGGCTGACAGCATCTCGAAAAACATCGCTGGTGGCGGTGCTCCCGTGCAAGTTTTTGTGGAATTGCAGGAAGATCCGAACACTATCAGCGGTTACAAATGGTCTTCCTCGAACGGGCCTCCTCTCAAGATTTCCCCCGGTACTACTGCGCTAGTTCGGGTTCAAATCGGGCAGTTAGCGCCGATTTCTTACGTGATTCCTATTTTTCGATCTTTGACAGGAGTTTACTAACAACAGGACTGACGCATGGGTAGTCAGAAACCGGGTTTTTTACCTAATCTGCTCGCCCTCACGAAGTATTTTCGTAAAAAACCCGGTTTCTAGGCCCCGGTGCGTCAGTCTTGTTCATTTACTAATTACCCGTTAATAAGCAATGAAAATTCCCTGGATTGACAAGTTTTTTACGCCGCGCAAATTAAGGCGAGTTCGCACTCCCACCCTGCTGCAAATGGAAGCAGTAGAATGCGGTGCTGCTGCTTTAGGAATTATTTTAAGTTACTGCGAACACCCGGTACCTTTAGCTCAATTGCGGAGCGAGTGCGGCGTTTCTCGCGATGGCAGTAAAGCTTCTAATATCCTTAAAGCAGCCAGAATTTACGGCTTAGATGCTAAAGGGTTTAAAAAAACTGTCGAAGAGTTGAAAACTGTACCCCCACCTTTTATTGTTTTTTGGAATTTCAATCACTTTTTGGTGGTTGAGGGGATGAAGAAAAAGCGCGTTTATCTCAACGACCCCGCATCGGGGCCGAGGACTGTTTCTCTAGAAGAATTTAAGTCTGCTTATACTGGCGTTGTTTTGACTTTTGAGCCTGGGCCGGAGTTTAAAAAGGGCGGCAAAAAACCGAGTATTGCCAGTGCTTTAGATTCAAGATTGCAAAGTTCCCGCTGGGCGATCGCATTTTGTTTAATTGCTGGTTTATTACTGACTGTTCCCCGTTTGGCTGGCGCGGCATTTACCCAAATTTTTGTAGATGAAATTCTGGTCGAAAACCGTCACGAGTGGCTGCGACCTTTAATATTGGGAATGCTGTTTGCGGCGGCAGTCCAAGGGCTGCTAGCGCGGATGCGGCTTTTCTATTTGCGGCGGCTGGCAAACAAACTTTCGATTTCGATGTCGGGACAGTTTCTCTGGCATACTTTGCGCTTGCCTGTGGGATTTTACGCGCAGCGGTTTGCAGGTGAAATTAGCAGCCGCTGCCAAGTTAATGACAAGGTTGCTGAAATTTTATCGGGGAAACTTGCTGCAACTGCGATCGACGCGGTGATGATGGTTTTCTATGCGATAATTATGGTTATGTACGACTGGGTATTGACCAGCGTTGCCGCTGTTTTTGCAGCATTAAACTTTTTGGCACTGCAATCTTTATCCCGCAGCCGCGTCGATGCTAACACCAGATTAGCTCAGGAAACAGGTAAGGTGGGCGGTGCTGCAATCGCAGGCATTCAATCTATTGAAACTGTCAAAGCTAGCGGTTTAGAATTCGATTTATTTTCTAAGTTTGCCGGGTACTATGCCAAAATGAGCAACGCCCAGCAAGAATTAGCTTTGCCCACTCAAATATTGTCAATATTGCCAGCATTTTTAACGGCATTAGCTGCAACTGCTATCTTGGTTGTCGGGGGCTTGCGGGTGATGAACGGCGGTTTGAGTATCGGGATGTTAATTGCCTATCAAAGTCTCACTCAACAATTCCTCCGACCTGTTAACAACCTGGTCAATTTTGGCGGCACTTTGCAAGAATTAGAAGCCGATTTAAGCCGACTTGATGACGTTTTACAAAACCCGATCGATCCTGAAGCATATCGCGATTCTTTTAATAATGAAAACGGCCGCGGCGCGATCGCACCAGATGCTTTTCACCTGCAAGGAAGCATTGAATTGCGGAGTGTCAGTTTTGGCTACAGCCGCTTGGAAGCGCCGTTAATTGACAACTTGAACTTAACCGTAAAACCGGGTCAGCGGGTAGCGTTAGTGGGGGGCAGCGGTTCGGGCAAATCTACTATTGCCAAACTTGTTACCGGACTTTACGAACCAATGAATGGCGAAATTTTATTTGACGGGGTTCCTCGCAATTTGATTCCGCGTTCTATCCTAGCAAATTCGCTGGCAATGGTCGAACAAGAGATATTTCTATTTGCCGGCACTGTTCGGGAAAATCTCACGCTTTGGGACCCGACAGTACCGGAAGCAGATTTAGTGCAAGCGTGCATTGATGCGGCAATTCACGAACTTATTTTGAATATGCCTGGAGGATACGATGCTCAACTCAATGAAGGGGGGACAAATATGAGTGGCGGACAGCGGCAGCGCTTGGAAATTGCCAGGGCATTGGTGAGGAATCCAGCGGTGTTGGTGCTGGATGAAGCAACGAGTGCTCTGGATGCTGAAACAGAGTTAATTATCGATCGCAATTTGAGGCGTCGCGGTACTTCTTGTATTGTGGTTGCTCACCGCTTGAGTACGATTCGAGATTGCGATGAAATTATTATGCTTGCAGGGGGGAAAGTAGTTCAGAGAGGAACTCATGAGGAGTTGAAAAAGCTGGGAGGAGCTTATGCTCGTTTGGTTGGGAACGAACAATAAACAGAAATACCGAACTTTTGAGGTAAGCTACAGAGCCCTTGTAGGGACACGGCAATGCCGTGTCCCTACGGGTATCGATCGATCAGATAGATGTGTACTTCATAAACTTGCCATCTGCTGTACAAGCAACTAACCAGACTTGATCTTACTAATCACAAATTACTAGCTATGCTCGATCTAAATCCTGTTAAGAAACTGCACCGAGTTAAAGGAAATGAACCGCTGCTGCTGAATGACCCGCATCAGGTATGGATTGTTAAGTCGGGCGCGATCGCAGTCTTTGCAGCCAAGATACAAAGTGAGAAGCCTGCGGGCAACCGCTATTATCTGTTCGGCGTCGGTGCAGGCGAGGCTTTGTTCGGCGCTGCCCTGGGGGATGGGTGGGGAATTCTGGCGATCGCGATCGCCGAAACGGAACTGGAACCGATCGCGATCGCAGATTGTGCCGCTTTAGTTGCTGCTGGTGAGAGCAAAACGAGATCGCTGGTGCAAGGGTGGATAAAGCATTTGGGAGAACGAGTGATTCCCTACGGCATAGATCCGCTTCACGCCCCGGAGGAAAAAGTTGCCCCAGAAACTGAGGTTGTAGCAGCCTCGCAGCAGATATCGCTGCAAAAAGGTCAAATGCTGCGATCGCCGCCGGGAACAGTTGTCTGGGTGCGCGTCTCGTCGGGCGATGCGAGTGTCGGGGAATTGCAGTTAAATTCCGCTTCCCCAGCGTTTCCCCTGGCTGGGAATATGCTGCTGGTGGCATCGGGGGAAGTTGAGGTGCAAATTTTCTCAACAGCAGAGGTGGAAAATGCCGACTGGCTGCCCGCGAGTTTAGCTTTGCTGCACGAGTATTTTTGCTGCTGCTTGAACTTGCTGGTTTCCCAGCAAAAAGCCGAGGAATTTCGGCGCTTTCAGGAACGCGAACAGCTAAACCGCCAAGTAACTCAGACAGCTTTGGGAGATTTAACCGAGGTTTTGCATCCCCGGAAAACTGCCTTGTCTGAGGAAGGAACACCGCTGTTAATCGCTGCTGGGGCTGTAGGTAAGGCACAAAGTATAACCGTCAATCCCCCGGCGGGTTCGGAAGATTTCAGCCGAGTGAAAGATCCGATGGAGGCGATCGCGCGATCGTCGCAATTTCGCACCCGCCGCGTGCTGCTGGCTGGGGATTGGTGGCGGCAGAACTGCGGCCCGCTATTGGCTTATACAAAGTCCGACGATCGACCAGTAGCTTTGTTGCCTGGTAAGGGATCTCGCTATACTTTGTTCGATCCGAGCGCTCGCACTCGCAAACGGGTAACTAAAGCAATCGCCCAAGAGTTGTCGTCAGAAACTCTCATGTTTTACCGGCCCCTGCCGCTATTGCTTCACAACGCTGCGGAACTGTTTCGCTTCGGAACGAAGGGCTACGAAAAAGATATCATCGTTGCTTTCGGGCTGGGGATATTGGGAACGCTGCTGGGGATGGTGACGCCGCAAGCTACCTCGATTTTGGTCAATGATGCTATTCCTGACAGCGATCGTTTGTTACTGTGGCAGTTAGGGCTGGTATTGTTAGTTGCGGCGATCGGACGGGCTGTATTTAGCATCGCCCAAACAATTCTGACGCTGCGGATCGAAAATGCTGCCAGCGGCACTCTCCAGCCGGCAGTTTGGGATCGAATGCTGAGATTAAAACCGGCATTTTTTCGCAGCTATTCTTCTGGCGACTTGCTGACTCGTTTATTAGCAGTTAATCAAATTCGCGCCCAACTCAGCGGCGCGACGCAGCGGACACTTTTGAGCGCCATATTTTCCCTGCTGAATTTGGGGCTGATGTTTATTTACAGCCTGCCGCTGACTTTAGTCGGAATTGGCTTAACTTTTCTGGCGGTTATAGTAACAGTCACATCCAGCTTGCTCTTAATCCCAAAAGAGCGGCAGATGGAAACAGGAGAAGGGGACATTAACGGGCTGACAGTAGAACTAATTAACGGAGTATCAAAGCTGCGGGTAGCAGCCGCCGAAGGGCGAGCCTTTGCAGCTTGGGCGAAAAAATACAGCCAACAAATTAAACTAAGAACGGGAATTAAACGAATTGACGACAGCGTTTCTGTATTTAACGAAGCGCTGCCGTTAGTAAGTTCTATCCTAATGTTTTGGTTTGCAATTGTGTTCATGCAAACCTCTCAAACAGAAGGAGGCGGACTGAATATGGGAACCTTTCTTGCTTTTAATTCCGCCTTCGGCACTTTTCTTTCTGGCGTCACTGATTTGAGCAATACCCTAACTGATATTTTAGGAATTGTACCGCTGTGGGAGCGAGCCAAACCGATCGTCCAGGGCATCCCGGAATCTGACCCGACAAAAGCCGATCCGGGCCGATTAAAAGGTCAAATTACGATCGATAGGGCGACTTTCCGCTACCGGGAGGACGGCCCCCCAATTTTAGATGATGTCAGCATCAATATTCAACCGGGGGAATTTATCGCGATCGTCGGGCCGTCTGGTAGTGGCAAATCAACATTATTTCGGCTGTTATTGGGATTTGAAATAGCACAAAGTGGGACTGTTTATTACGACAATCAAGATTTAGCAGGCCTCGACGTTCAAGCTGTGCGGCGGCAGTTAGGAGTAGTGCTGCAAAACGGCAGAATTAATGCTGGTTCGATGTTTGACAATATTACCTGCGGGGCGATGGTAACGCAGGAGGAAGCTTGGGAAGCGGCGCAAATGGCCGGTTTAGCCGCCGATATCGAACAAATGCCGATGGGAATGCACACGGTTGTCAGCGAAGGCGGCACGAATCTTTCGGGAGGACAGCGACAAAGATTGTTAATTGCCCGCGCGATGGTTGTCAAACCAAAGGTTATCCTGATGGATGAAGCTACGAGTGCTTTGGACAACCGCACGCAGGCGATCGTTACTGAGAGTTTGGATAAGTTAAATGTTACCCGAATTGTCATCGCCCACCGCCTGAGTACGATTCGCAATGCCGATCGTATTTATGTAATTGAAGCCGGCCGTTTGGTAGAATTTGGTTCGTTTGAGGAATTGGTAAAACAGGGAGGATTATTTGCTCGATTAGTGGCGCGGCAGATAGAGTAAGCAATGTTTAATGCAGTGCGAGCGTCTCGCTCGCTTGCTTATACATAGCGAGCGAGACGCTTGCACTGCTGTATGGTACTTCCGCCCTCTGGGCGACAGTACAATGATGCTTATTCTTTTGTTAGCAAATCGGGCAGCCACAACAAAATTAGCAATAGCAAGCAGGTGATAACTAAGCCAACGCTAAATATTGTAGTGTTACCCATATCCGGGGCTTGCTGCATGAGGTATACTGGCTGTAGTGCCGTCATCTTTGGTGGAAACATGAAGTTACAAATTAAGTAATTTTAGCTATAAAATTAAACTTTTTTGGATTTGTTAGTCAACCTTTAGCTACTTAAATTTATGGCTCTAGCTTTGAATTAAGAATTTACAGGACTCTTTACTTTCCTTAAAAGAAGTCAAGTAGGGAGCCATTCGTTTTTTGATAAAATTAACCATAGAGGGACGTTTAACTGATACAGTCCAAATGCCATTGATAATGTTAGCTTTTGCTTGAAGTTGAATTGCATTAGCAAGTAGAGGAATAAATCGTCCCATTTTTTGCAAATCCGGCCTCAGAAAACCGCAGGTGTAGCGAATGGTGTCGGGTGCGAGGCGATGATTAATCATCCATCCTACTACCTCTCCTTGATAACGCAAACCCAAACTGTTGAGAGGCTCAAAATTTTCTTCTTGTATAAAAGGAAGTAAATCTTTGGGAATCCAAGGAAATATTTCTTGCTGTTTCTGGAGTGCTAGCCGTTCGGCTTCACTAATCTCTATCCAAGGAAAAATGCTGTAGGAATCTGGAAGCTTTGTTTTTTGCATCCAGGGAGCATTAATAATTTTATCTGTACTAGATTTGCACACTAGCATCCGAGGTTGAGGAGGTAGCCAATTGCACTTTTGGAGAAGACGTTCAAAAGCTGGTGTTGTTGGTTGACCCGAAGTATAAATCAGTTTTGCAGTTTTACAGCCTTGAGATATCAACTCTTTTTCCAAACGAGTGAGAAGAACTGTACCTACTCCCTGACAACGATAGGTTGGTTTTACAAAAATAGAAAGTATCTCACCACATTTACTATCAGGTTTAATCTCTGCTATGGCTAAACCAATGGGTTCGTTGGAGTCCGAAGCTGCGAGCGCAACAGTAGAATCTTCGGGTTTTAAAGCTGCCAATAGGGGACGAAATATAGGAAAGGTAAATTGCTGATACAGCAGTGCTGTAAAAGTATTATCTAGTTTATTGAATGTGTACATAATTTAGCTTTTTTCAATTTTCAAAAATACTAAAAAACTTTCCGCTCCGCTTAATGCAAGGAAGTTTTTCTGGCAAATATTTTTTTGGTTAAGCCTGATAACGATATCCCACCTTAAATTTTTACTCCATAAGAGACAAAAAAACATTTTTTAAATGCAATTCTTTGTCTCCTATGTTGCCGTAATCATTTAAGAGCTACAAGTTTCTACCAAGTATTTACTGTTTGCTCTGTTCAAAAAGTTCCCAAGCATTAGGATTAGACCCGTTCACCTTCATTGTCAGCCCCCAGTCAATCTCATCATTAGGGTTGTCTTTACCACCAGCTACAGCCTCTAATTCTTCATCTTTCAACTCACCACTAGCTGCGTCGGGACTGTGGGTATTGAGCCACTCTTCCACCTCTTTTGAAGTAAAATTATAGCCATTTTCTTGACTTAATTCAACTGCCATATTGACGACTCCTGCCCGGTTAGTTACCGATTGAAATCGCTGTTGCAAAGCCTGATCGGACACTACTTCTTGGTAAAACTGATTGAGAGTTGCGATAGACATTAGATTTCTCCTTTGATAATCGAGGTTGTTTTTTCGAGTTGGCTGCTAACCAAGCCTCTATTAACCAAATCTTCTACTCTTCTAATTGGTAAAAATTTGGTTGATTTATGCAGCCATGCGGAAAACAGGGTTGTTGTCATTTTTTGCGTTTCCCTAATCCCTACCAGTTAAAAATAGGGAAAAAGGAAAGAATTTGCGGAAGATGCTTGACCGTAGCAGAAGCGCGATCGCTTCTAGTTACAAGCAGTTCATTACTTCTGTCCGTAATAGGACTGCATTGCTTCAATTAATTGCATGGACGGCCCCAGACCAAATTTGGGCCTTTCGCCGCTGACTGTGATAGTACGCATACCGCCTGCGATCGCGTCTAATTCCAAGTCGTTCAATTCTTGATTTATTGAGCTTTCTTGTTCTGCTGCTGCTTTTTTTATGATGCTTTCACTCGACATGGAAGTTACTCCTTGTTGATTTGTTCCAGCTAAGCTAGTGCTGGTCTTTGCGTAAATTTAGTTTACGAAATTCCCAGGCTAAAGTAGCTAGCTCAAAGTAGAGTTTTGAACCTCTAAAAACAACTGAGTTTTAACTCACATTTAGTTGAGGAGATTACCTGAACTTTTGGCTAGGTATCGCAGATCGCATACAAATATAGACTGGTAACACTCTCTTGCAATGACTGAAGCCTGCGTCCCATTCCTGAGTTTCTCCAAGCGCTCGCCCCAACGCCCCCACGCCCCAACCCCCCAACACAAACTACTCATACCGCCGATTAAATGCTAAAACAAGTTTAAACTCACACGGAGCCTTCCCTAATGACCCACTTCGGCATCTTCTGTCCGGCATCCACCGGCCACCTCAACACCATGATACCTTTGGGCAGCGAACTGCTTCGCCGAGGTCATCGAGTCACCGTATTTAATTTCCTCGATGCTCAAGCCACAACCTTAGCAAGCGGCTTAGAATTCCAGCCATTAGGCGAAGATGAATTTCCCGCCGGAGCGAGTGCCGAAGGTCTTGCCCAAATGGGAAAACTCAGCGGATTAACTGCCTTGCGATATACTATTAAACTAATCACCCAAGGTTCTGATATTCTCCTCTCACAAGCTCCAGCAATTCTCAAAAAAGCTGGTGTAGAAGCTTTACTCGTAGACCAAGTTTCACTTGAAGGAGGAACAATTGCGGACTTTTTAAACATTCCTTATATCACAATTTGCAGCGCCTTGATGCTGAATCGAGAACCCAACATTCCTCCCGTTGTTACTACTTGGCAATACAGTCCAACTTGGAAAGGGCGCTTACGAAATCAAATCGGCTATCAGTTATTCAATTTGCTTACCAAGCCGATTCGAGAGACGATCGCCGAATCTCGCCTCCAGTGGAAATTACCTCTCTATTCCCACCCAAACGATCATTACTCCAAACTCGCTCAAATCAGCCAGCAACCGGCAAAATTTGAATTTCCCCGACAAAATTTACCCGCTTATTTCCATTTCACGGGCCCTTTTCACAACCCAGCCACTCGCAAATCAGTATCTTTCCCATTTGAAAAATTAACCGGCAAACCCTTAATTTATGCCTCAATGGGAACGATTCTAAATCACTCGGAAGTTTTTCAAATAATCGCCTCTGCTTGTGAAGGATTAGACGCCCAATTGGTAATATCTCTCGGCGGCGGTGCGACTCCCGAATCCTTGCCGCCCTTGCCGGGAAATCCGCTCGTTGTTGGTTATGCACCACAATTAGAATTGCTGCAAAAAGCCACTCTCACGATTACTCACGCTGGGATGAATACGACTTTGGAATCATTGAGCAATGGAGTACCGATGGTGGCAATTCCTGTGGCCAATGATCAGCCGGGAGTGGCGGCGCGGATTGCTTATACGGGTGTTGGCGAAGTGGTTTCTTTGAAGGAATTGAGCGTTTCTAAAGTCCGATCGGCAATTGTGAAAGTGCTAACCCAAGAGTCGTATAAACAAAGGGCGATCGAGATGCAAGGGGCGATCGGGCGATCGGGCGGAGTCAAGCGCGCCGCTGACATTATCGAACAAGCTGTATTGACTGGGAAACCTGTCTTAGCTTCTAAAATCTAAAATCTAAGATGTGGAGTCAAATCTAAAATCTAAAATCTAACATCTAAAATCGACTGATGGCTCACGCACATCTTGTGTGAGGAGCAAATTTATGCTATGTTCGACTGCAAAGTTGACCGCAGGCTGAATATGCTCACTTTTCCTGGCGTTGAAGTCACAGAGCTCATCTACGAAAGCGCAAACTCCCTGGTTTACCGAGCATTCCGACAACCCGACAGTCTCCCCGTCGTGCTCAAAGTCCTTAAAGAAAATTATCCCACACCCCAAGAACTCGCCCGCTATCGCACAGAGTATAAAATTACACAATCTCTGAATCTGAGTGGCTGTATAAAAGCCTATGATTTGCAGCCATATCAAAACACGCTGGTGATGTTTGTCGAGGATTTTGGCGGCGAATCCTTGAAAATTTGGATGCAGCAGCAAAAATTTAGTATTGAAGAATTTCTCAGAATTGCGATCGCCACTACAGAAAGTTTACAACAAATTCACAGCGCCCACATCATTCACAAAGACATTAACCCTTCAAATATTGTCTTCAATCCAGCTAACGGAAAACTCAAAATTATCGATTTTGGCATTTCCACGCAGTTAACGCGCGAGAATTACACCATCAAAAATCCCAACATTTTAGAGGGAACTCTTGCTTATATGTCGCCGGAACAAACCGGCCGAATGAACAGAAGTTTAGATTACCGCACGGATTTTTATTCCCTGGGGGCTACCTTTTACGAACTGCTGACCAACAAATTGCCTTTTGACACCAATGATGTGCTGGAATTAGTACACAGTCATCTCGCTAAACAGCCCTTATCTCCCTGTGAGGTGAATCCCGAAATTCCGCAAATTGTTTCCGATATTGTGATGAGGTTGATGGGGAAAAATGCTGAGGAGCGCTATCAAAGTGCGATCGGAATTAAAGCGGATTTAGAACAATGTTTAAATCAACTGCACAGCAATAACAACATATCAGTTTTTCCCCTAGGGAGTCAAGATATTTCTAACCGTTTTCAAATTCCGCAAAAACTTTATGGCAGAGAGGAAGAAATTGATAGCTTACTAACAGCTTTTGAAACAGTCAGCAGTCACAGGAAAGATGCCTGTGCCACAAGTTCAATGATGCTGATTTCGGGATATTCTGGTATCGGTAAATCAGCTTTGGTGCAAGAATTATACAAACCTATTACTCAACAGCGCGGTTATTTTATCTCCGGCAAATTTGACCAATATCAGCGCAACATTCCCTACAGCGCCATTGTCAATGCTTTTCAGGATTTAGTCAAACAACTGTTAGCAGAAAGCGAAGCAAATCTCAAAGAATGGCGGGAAAAATTATTAGACGCATTGGGAATCAATGGTCAAGTCATTATTGACGTAATTCCTGAAATTGAATTAATTATCGGCAAGCAACCTGCGGCGCCAGAATTGGGTGCGGCAGAAGCGGAAAACCGCTTTAATTTTGTGTTTCAAAACTTCATTCAAGTTTTTACCAAACCCGAACATCCTCTGACAATATTTATCGATGATTTGCAGTGGGCTGACTGGGCATCTCTGAAACTGATGCAACTGCTGATGAATGCTTCGCCAGCCGGACTGTTTTTTATTGGGGCTTATCGGGATAACGAAGTTTCTGCGGCTCATCCGTTAATGCTAACAATTGAAGAGATTGTCAAAACAGGGGCAAAGGTCGATCGCATTTCCCTGTCCCCTTTGGACTTAGCCACGGTTACTCAACTGATTGGCGATGCCCTGAATTGCCCGGAAGCAAGAGTCAACTCCCTTGGCGAGTTAGTGTTTTTCAAAACGGGCGGGAATCCTTTCTTTATGAATGAATTTCTCAAATCGCTTTATACGGAAGGGCTATTACAATTTGACTTTACTCCTCTGCCTCACCAAGGGGGGACACAGGGGGGTTGGCAGTGGGATTTAGAGGAAATTCAAGCGAGGGGATTCACTGATAATGTTGTCGAATTGATGGCTGGTAAAATTAAACAACTACCACAGAATACCCAGGAAACTTTAAAGCTAGCAGCCTGCATTGGCAATCAATTCGAGCTGAAAACGCTAGCGTCACTTTGCGAAAAATCTGTGCAACAAACGGCGGATGATTTGTACGTAGCCGTTGCTGACAATTTAGTAGTGTTGCTGGGGAATAGGGGAGATGTGGAATTAGAAATTGCAGGAAGATTACCCAGTAGCCAATCCGTAGAATACAAGTTTGTTCATGACAGAATTCAGCAAGCTGCTTATTCCCTGATTGATGAACAGGATAAGCCGATAGTCCACAAACAAATAGGACAACTGCTGCTGCAAAATATTCCCATTAACAAACGAGAAGAAAAAATATTTGACATTGTTAATCAACTCAATTTCAGCAGTGAATTAATCGATCGCCAGCAAGACAAAGATGAACTGGCTCAGTTAAATCTGATTGCTGGCAAAAAAGCCAAGGCATCTGCAGCTTATCAGCCAGCTTTCAACTATCTGCAAACGGGGATACAATTGCTGGCAGAAAACGCTTGGCAGGTGCAATACCCGCTAAGTTTGCAACTGCATCAAGAAGCCGCAGAGCTAGCTTACATAGTGGGCGATTTTGAGGAGATGGAAAGTTTAGGCAACCTCGTACTAACCAATGCTAAAACAGTGCTCGATAGCGTCAAAACGATCGAGGTAAAAATGGGTACTCATGCTGCCCAAAATCAACTAGATATGGCAATTAATCTGGGGCTAAAAATTCTGAGGCAGTTGGGAGTAAAACTGCCCGCAAAGCCTAACAATCTAGATAGCATAATCGGATTGCTGGAAGTTAAGTTAACCCTAGCTGGGAAACGCATTGAGGATTTAGCCAATCTACCTCAAGGAAGCGATCCTTCTAAACAAGCCGCACTGCGTATCTTGTCATTTATGACTACTGTCGCCTATGGCGTGGCCCCTAAACTCATGCCTTTAATTGTGTTTAAGCAGGTGATTTTATCTGTAAAGTATGGCAACTATCCTGAGTCTCTCCATGCTTATGCAGTTTATGGATTAATTTTGTGCGGAGTTGTGGGAGATATTGAAGGTGGTTATAAATTTGGTCAGCTAGCATTGAGGATGTTGGATCAATTTGGCAAGCCAGAATTAAAAACTAAAGTCCTGCTTCCATTTAATGACTTCATCCGTCATTGGAAAGCGCCAGCTAAAGAAACGTTGCCATCTTTGTTGGAGGCTTACAAAAGCGGATTGGAAACAGGACAAGTGGAAGAACGTGCTTGTGCGTCTCAAACTTACTGCGGTTATTCGTACCTCTTCGGCGCTGAATTGTCAGGGCTGGAAGGCGATATTGCTACTTATGGCGAGGCAATAGAACAATCAAAATATGACCCGATTATTTGGCAGATTAAACCTTTAGAGCAGTCGGTTTTTAATTTATTAGGTAAGTCGGAAAATCCCGGCTATTTAATTGGGGAAGCCTATGATGAGCGAACTGCGCTATCACTATTAACTGAAGCTAACGATCGCACTTCGATTTTTGCCCTGCATTTTTATAAAATGATTCTCTGTTATTTATTCGGGCAATATGCTGAAGCTGTATCAAATGCAGCTTCCACCATGCAGTATGTAGAGAGTGCTGCTGGAACTCTTCAAGTATCATACTGTTATTTTTATGAGTCGCTGGCTCAGCTTTCGTTCTATTCTAATGCTTCTTTCGACGAGCAAAAGCACTGTTTAAAAAAAGTCACTGCTAATCAGAAAAAAATGAAAAAATGGGCGCATCATGCCCCGATGAATCACTTGCACAAATTTAATCTAGTGGAGGCAGAACGATATCGGGTTATTGGCAAAGATGCACAGGCGATCGACTATTACGATCGCGCAATTTCCCTTGCCAAAGAAAACGAGTACATCCACGAAGCCGCCCTCGCTTACGAACTCGCCGCCAAGTTCTATTTATCGAGAGGGAAAGAATTAACAGCTAAAGCTTATATGCAGGAAGCTCGTTACTGCTATCAACTCTGGGGTGCCGTGGCTAAAGTTAAAGATTTAGAAACGCGATATCCGCAATTATTTACGCTCCATCGCCATACAAATAAAGCCATTTCAACCACTACATCAACGACTGACAGCCGTTCTAGTTCTTCCTTGGATATCGCTACAGTAATGAAAGCTTCCGAGGCAATTTCTGGCGAAATTATACAGGATAAATTACTCTCCAGATTGATGAAAAATTTGATTGAAAATGTCGGCGCTCAAAAAGGCTATTTGATTCTAAAAAAGCAGGGTCAATTGGTGATTGAAGCTGAAGGTGCCATCAATGATGAACGGATAACAGTGTTGCAATCTGAGCCTGTTGAAAATTGCTCGGAACTTTCCGAAACAATTATCAATTATGTCGCCCGAACCAAAGAAAATTTAGTATTAAATGATGCGACTCGTGAAGGAAAGTTTACGAATGACCCTTACATCAAAGCACGTCAGCCTAAGTCTATTTTGTGTGCCGCTTTGATGAATCAAGGTCAAGTGGCTGCTATTGTTTATCTCGAAAATAACCTCACCGCCCAAGCTTTTACTCCCGATCGCCTGGAAGTTTTGCAATTGTTATCGGGACAAGCGGCGATCGCACTTACCAATGCTAAACTTTATGCAGAAGTAAAAAAACGCGAAAATCAGCTTACTCAATTTATCAATGCTATGCCAATTGGGGTAGCCGTGCATGACACCACCGGACAAATTACCTACGCAAATCAGACGGCACATCAACTAAGTGCCATTCCCACAATACCCGAAGCAAATACTGAGAAATTAGCAGAAGCTTGTCAACTGTATCTCGCGGGAACTAACGAGTTATATCCCACCGCACAAATGCCAATCGTGCGTTCTTTGGCGGGTGAAACTGTCAAAGTAGATGATATAGAGTTCCACCGACCTGATAAGATTGTTTCCTTGGAAGTTTCCAGCACACCAATTGTGGATGAAACGGGTAAAATTAATTATGCGATCGCCACATTTCAAGACATCACCGATCGCAAACAAGCAGAAAAAGTTTTAGCTGATTACAACCGCACTTTAGAACAGCAAGTGAGCGATCGCACTCTTGAACTCCAGCGAGAAATCAGCGAGCGACAACGAGCCGAAGATGCCGCACAAGCAGCCAACCGAGCAAAAAGTACATTCCTCGCAAATATGAGCCACGAATTGCGGACTCCCCTCAATGCAATTCTCGGATTTTCCCAATTAATGAATCGCGGTTCTCACCTATTGCAGGAACAGCAAGAACACCTGAGTATTATCACCCGCAGCGGAGAACATTTGCTCGAACTGATTAACCAAGTATTAGATTTGTCCAAAATAGAAGCGGGACGCACGACTCTCAACGAGACCAATTTTGACCTCCACCGCCTGCTGGACGACATCAAAAATATGTTCCAACTTCCTGCACAAAATAAGGGATTGCAGTTATTAGTAGAGCGGATGCCAGACGTTCCCCAATATGTGCAAACTGATGAAATAAAATTGCGCCAAATCTTGATCAACCTGCTTTCTAACGCGATTAAATTTACCTCCGAAGGCGGCATTTATGTGAAAATTAAAAATCATGAGCTTGCTCATAAAATATACTTTGAGATAGAAGACACGGGAGCGGGAATTGATGTTAGTGAATTAGACAAGCTATTTGAAGCTTTTGTGCAAACTAAAACAGGGGAAGAATCGCAACAAGGAACAGGATTAGGTTTAACGATCGCACGTTCTTTTGTGCAGTTAATGGGAGGTGAAATGACAGTCAGTTCTTGTGCTGGAGGCGGTACTATATTCAAATTTGACATTAAAGTTAATGCAGTTGAAAAGGCCGATCGCCAACGGGAACAGCCAACCAGACGAGTTATTGCGATCGCACCCAATCAACCCCGCTATCGAATTCTCGTTGCAGACGACGCTTTTGACAACCGTCAACTGCTAGTTAAACTGCTTTCTGCGATCGGTTTCGAGGTTTACGAAGCCAAAAATGGGATGGAAGCAATAGAAAAGTGGGAGCAATATTCGCCGCACTTAATCTTTATGGATATGCGGATGCCGGTGATGGATGGTTATGAAGCAACCAAACAAATTAAAGAGGGCAACCACAGGGGGATTGCCCCTACGGAAAACGATGATTTTGTAGGGGTAGTGCCCCCGTGCCTACCCCAGACAGCAATTATTGCCATAACAGCAAGTAGTTTTGAGGAAGAGAAAGCCGTTATCCTTTCTACCGGGTGCGATGATTTTGTTCGCAAACCATTTAGAGAAGCAAACATATTTGATGTTCTCCACAAACATATCGGAGTACAATTCGTTTTTGAAGAACTAAATGCTGCGGCCAGTTTCACAGAAAATGAAGTAAATGTATTGACAAAAACCGCTTTTTCTGAACTGCCTCCTGAGTTAGTAGCCAATCTCCAGCAAGCCATTAGCAATCTCGATTTGGAACAGATGCAAACAGTCATCAATCAAATTCGCGAAATCAATCAGCCCTTAGCGAGGGCGAGCGCAGCTTGCATTAAAAACTTTCAGTACGAACAGTTGCTAAATTTAATACACACATTGAGGGATGAGACATGAACAAAAACCTCAGTTTTACCCGCGAAGAAAGTATTTTAGTTATTGATGATTGTCCTGAGAATTTAAAACTTTTAAGCGGGATACTATCAGCCGCCGGATATAAAGTTCACCTAGCTCCCAGTGGGAAATTAGCTCTAAACTTTATCAATGCCAACTTACCAGACTTAATTTTACTCGATATTATGATGCCTCACATGGATGGCTATGAAGTCTGCGCTCAGCTCAAAGCTACTCCGAAAACTCAAGATATTCCAATAATTTTTATCAGCGCTTTGCAAGAAATTTTCGATAAGGTAAAAGCCTTCTCTGTGGGCGGAATAGACTACATTACAAAACCTTTTCAACAACAAGAAGTTTTAGTCCGCGTCGAAAACCAATTACGTCTGAAAAGGATGTCTCAACAACTCATAGACCAAAATATTCTCGAAGAGCGCAACCGCATGGCGCGGGAAATTCACGACACTTTAGCACAAACTTTTGCAGGCATCATCATACATTTGGGAGCCGCAGAACGGGTAATATTAGCGAATCCAGAACAAGCACAAGCACACATAAAAACAGTCTGCGAATTGGCTCGCTCTGGACTTGCTGAAGCGCGGCGATCCGTAGAATCTTTGCGCCCGCAACTGTTAGAAGATGGCGACTTGTATAGCGCTCTAAACCAAATTGCTAAACAACTGTCATCAGATACAGATACGCGCACTATTTTTGAAGTGGTTGGCACAGCCTATTCCCTACCATTAGAAATAGAAAATAACCTGTTGCGAATCGGGCAAGAAGCATTAACAAATGCTTTCAAATATGCCCAAGCTACGGCGATAAAAATTGAGTTGGTTTACGAAATATCCAAGTTTCTTTTGCGCGTGCAAGACAACGGACAGGGATTTGACACGGAAAGTATGGGTTTTAGGAATGGCTTTGGTTTATTGGGGATGAGAGAACGCGCCGATCGCATTAACGCGCAACTAATTGTAAACAGCAGCCCCGGAAACGGAACAGAAGTTATAGTTTCAGTTAATCGCCAGTAAAGTAAGGTGCACATTTCGCACCATACATAGTAAGTTTGTAGTTAGATTTTCAGTTTTTTTTGATAAAATTAACAGGGAAACATGATTAACCAATCAGATATTATTCGCGTTTTAATTGCCGACGATCATTATATTGTGCGGCAAGGTTTAGTGGCGCTGCTGGAGCAGGAATCAGATGTTAAAGTTGTGGCGCAAGCAAGCAACGGGCAAGAAGCTGTGGCAATGTTTCGCCAACATCAGCCCGATGTAACGCTGATGGATTGGCGGATGCCGGTGATGGATGGAGTCGCCGCTATTGCTGCGATTTGTGCGGAGTTTCCCAGCGCCCGGATTGTGGTGCTGACGACTTATGACGGCGATGAAAACATCTATCGCGGATTGCAAGCTGGTGCAAAAGGCTATCTGCTGAAGGATGCGGAACCAGAGGAGCTTTTAGCAGCAATTCGGACGGTTTTTGAGGGTAAAAAGTATATTCCGCTGGCAGTGGGTGTTAAGTTAGCCGATCGCCTGAGTGGCCCTGAATTGAGCGATCGTGAATTAGAAGTCATCCGCCTCATAGTCGCTGGTAAAAGCAACCACGAGATTAGTGAAGTTTTGCACATCAGCGAAAGCACAGTCAAGTTTCACATCAACAATATTTTGAGCAAAATGGGAGTTAGCGATCGCACGCAGGCCGCGATTTCCGCATTAAAAAGAGGGATTGTCAGCCTGTAGTGTAATTATAAGCATTTTTACTAATAAATATGACTATTATGAGGGCAAATAATGATAAATAAGACCTTAAGTTTTAGGTAAAAACTTTTTAGTAAGGCTAAGCTGGAGCTCATAGGACAAATTAGCCATGCTCAAAAAAAATGCTTTATTCATTTTTGTCCAAATCTCAAGTCAAAGTCCGCGTTTTAAAACATTTAGCAGCCGCTGTTTCGGCGTCTTTAGCTCTTAGTGCAATTAGCAGTTTGAAACCCTCGCCGGTATTAGCCACTAGCAATATCCCCCCCGCAAATCAAACCTCGGCTCAGTTAGTCGCACAACCTGATTCTAGCTTGCAGCTAGGGCAGTTACGCAGCACTGTTCCCGTGCAGACAATGCAGCTCGCTCCGGGCGGATTTATCCCGATCGCGATCGGCGGTATGATAATTATTCTGGTGCTGCCGCTATTTTTTGGCGGATTGGTAGTAATTGGCGATCGCGAAGTTGGCATTGTCAGTAAAAAGTTTAGCTTCGGCGGCAAGTCTTTACCGCCCGGAGATTTAATTGCCTTAAACGGAGAAGCAGGATATCAAGCTGATACTTTGCCCCCCGGTTGGCACTGGGGTTATTGGCCTTTGCAATACAACGTTCGCAAAGAGTCTCTGACTGTAGTTCCCCAAGGTGAAATTGGTTTAATTATCGCAGCAGGTGGCCAGTCAATTCCCCCGCAGCGCATCCTCGGCAAAATCACAGAATGTGACAATTTTCAAGATGCTCGCCAATTCCTCAAAGGCGGCGGCGAAAAAGGGAGACAACTCGGCATCTTGACTGGCGGTAGCTATCGAATTAATACAGCATTATTTACAGTAATTACAGCGGCAAATGCTGCCAAACACGGGATGACATCCGAACACTTAAAGCTGTACAGAATTGCCCCTGATAAAGTGGGAATTGTCACAACTTTTGACGGCGTTCCAATTCAAGATGGCGAAATTGCCGGCCCGATTATTCCCAATCACGACAACTTCCAAAACGCGCAAAAATTTATCACCGCCAGCGGGCGGCGCGGTTTGCAGGAACAGGTTTTGCTTTCCGGTTCGTGGAACTTAAATCCTTGGTTTGTCGGGGTTGACCAAGTGGCGATGACCGAAATCCCGATCGGCTATGTCGGCGCGGTTATTTCCTATGTCGGTAAAACCTCGGAAGATGTGAGCGGCGCTGCTTTCACTCACGGAAATTTAGTAAATGTCGGCAATAAAGGCGTTTGGGTAACTCCCCTTTATCCGGGCAAACATCCGCTAAATACTCGCATTTTGAAAGTAGAGTTAGTGCCGACTACTAATATAGTATTGAATTGGTCTGGCAAAACAGAAAGGCACAGTTACGATTCTAAACTTTCGTCTTTAACCGTGCGTTCTCAAGACGGTTTCGCCTTTGATTTAGAAGTAGCTCAGATTATTCACGTCGGCGCTTTGGATGCTCCAAAAGTGATTTCTCGCGTCGGTTCGATGCAGAATTTAGTAGACCACGTTTTGCAGCCGACAATCGGGAATTATTTCCGCAATTCGGCTCAAGCTTATTCTGTATTAGATTTTCTCTCCGCAAGAAGCGGCCGACAAGCGGAAGCCGCCGAGTATATCAAAGCAGCTTTGCGTACCTATGACGTGCAGGCAATTGATACTTTGATCGGGGATATATTGCCACCGGCAGAGTTGATGCAAACTCAAACAGATCGCAAAATTGCTGAGGAACAGTGCAAGACTTATGAGGTGCAGCAATTAGCACAAACTCAGCGGCAACAATTGGTGCGGGAAACGGCGCTGGCTGAGATTCAGCAAGAGATGGTGAAATCGGAACAAGGCGTGAAGATTTCTGAGTTGAAAGCGAATTCTCAGGTGAAACAAGCTCAAGGTGAAGCTGAGTCGATTCGAGTGAAGGGAAATGCTCAAGCTGAAGCTTATCGCGCGGGTGTTGTAGCTTTGGGAGGTTCGGGTTATACGGCTTTGCAGTTAATGCAAATTATAGGCGATCGCAACGTGCGAGTTGTGCCGGATGTTGCGGTAACAGGCAACGGTAGCGGTGGCGGTTTGGTTGATGGTTTGCTGGGAATGATGTTGTGGAATCAAACGGGCAAAAATGGAGAAAATGGCGGGGAGTTGCCGGTAGTTAATTTACAGAAATCGGAACCTGCAGCCAAGTTATCAGTAGCCCAGGTGAATTCTGTTAAGCCGTCGGCATCTCGCGCTAATTCCCCTGTCGCGAATTCTGAGGCTGATATTGCTCCGCTGTTTGATGAATTGCCGTTTGACGATCGATCTTTTAGTTAGGCTGTGCAGTTTGTACGATAGAATACTCATATACCCTGACTTCTTAAATAAGTCAGGGTATCTAACGATTAACTCCCCACTTTGTGTTCATTGGCTAAGCGATCACACTCAGCTTCTTCCATCGCAATATCGCCATCAATTTGCTCTTTATTGGCGTAGTAGTAAGCTAATGCTGCATGAACTTGTGCTAAATTTAAGTGGGGAATTTCTGCAATAATTTCTTCTGATTTCATCCCCATTTTGTACCAAACTGCGATTCGTTGAACTGTTATTCTAGTGCCTGCGATACGGGGGCGATTTCCACAGGTTGCTGGTGTGGAAATGATGAGAGTGCCAATATCAGTTAAAGTTGGCATAGATGAATTTTGGGTTAAAAATTAGAATTTGAGTAGAGCATAAATTTATTAATTTTTTGAGCTATAATCAAATCAACTTGCCCTAAGTGTTCCACAAGATAAGAAGCAAGAGGATTTGCTATGTTAACTACTGTTCGAGAAGTTTACGATCGCGTTCTGTCTACCCTTTCACCAAAGGATAGACTGCGCTTGGCAACTCTTATTCTCAACGATTTGGTGCAGCAAAATCTGTCGGTTGTCGATGAAAGCGAGACTTGGACTGAGGAAGATAAACTCGATGTGACGGCATTTTCTTTGCAGTACGCGGCCACCATTTTTTCTGAAAATGAGGAGATGTAATAGTGTCTTTTAATCCTGGTGATGTGGTGACAGTTGATTTTCCGGGTGTCACTGGCATTAAACGTCGTCCGGCTGTAATTCTATCATCAGTTACCTATAACACAACCCGCCGCGATGTAATAGCTGGACTCCTGACTACACAGACAACTGCTTTAGGTGTAACTGATTATATACTCCAAGATTGGGCCGCAGCAGGTTTACGAGCCGCTTCTGTTTTTCGCAGTTTTATTGTCACTCTACCCCCATCTTCCAACTTAGTTATAATTGGTCATCTGTCGGAACGTGACTGGAAGGAGGTTCGTGCTTGCTTGAAAGTAGCTCTTGCGGATTGGGAATGATATAATTGTTACTGTTTGACTAAGAAACGTTCGATAACATACTCACATAGAGTAGTTGGTTGGGGAATGAGTAAACCATCTTTTCGCAACCCTTCTAAGTGAAATTCGATCGCTTCTTTAATTTGCTGCTGTACTTCCGCAAGGGTAGCGCCTGTGGCTGCACATCCGGGTAAATCTGGCGCATAAGCTGAATAGTTATGGGGTGTTTTTTCGATCACGATCGCATAACGCATCATTTAGTCTCGACTTTAGAGTTGATTAGGACTTACGCACTGACCAAAGAAACCGGGTTTTTACCAAATCTGCTGGCTACAACCAAAGATTTCGTAAAAAACCCGGTTTCTGAACCCCAAACAGTTTGTGTTGGCTAATTGCTATCACCCGAATTTCGCGAGTCTGTTGTTTGAAGAGTAAACCCCCGCGTAGCAGGTAATGAAATGACCAAAAGCCGATAACTTCGTAGAAAAAGGTTAGAGAAAAAAGACTTGACAAAGGGCTGAAATCGCTATAGATTACAGCTTACAGCTCTCGATGCGAGAGAAGCTCTCGATGCGAGAGAACCACCACCACACCACCCGCCCCAACCCAACGACCGCCGGGCCCCACCCGCCGCCGGGAGGTGGCCGGTAGGTGCTTGCTTATTATTAAAGGTTAGGTTACTGTATTCCAACCACTGTCCTTCTTTTCGCCAACCCACACGATCGCCTAGCTTGCATTCAGTGTCATAATCAACTTTACCACCAACTTCCAACCAGATTTTTTTCTGGACGCTAAAGCCAAAACGACCCTGACTGCATTTTACCCACAACTGGTCGATCGTCCGCAAATCATCGCAAGGAAAATTCTCGATCGATTCCCTATTAAAATAGCCTTCCTTCTCCCGTCTTGCAGCTTTTAACATCACCTTGAGTGTTTTCCCATCCGCTGCTTCCCACTTTTCCGCTGCCAATAAATCCCGCAGGTGAGTATAGTCAACTCCCCGCGCCGATTTAAGCTGTACCGAAACACCGGCAACCGTTGACGGAATCGGTTCCCGGAGATAATTCAACCACTCTTTCATCGACTGCGGCCGATGTTGCGGAGCGGATGCCATGCCTTTTTCTATAGCTAAATTCACCCAATCCTTCACCCCAAAATCTTTAGCAGGTTTCAACGCTTCATTTCTAAAATGCCGATTGAGAGAAGCTGTTGGCACTTTTCCAGTTACCGCATAATATAAAGATGCAGCTAAAGCATAAATATCAACCGTTGGTTTACCGCTACCTTCGATATGCTGTTCCCAAGGAGCAAAAGCAGGGTTATGAGGATGTCGGCTACTAATAATACTTGGCATTAATTCACTTGCAAGACCAAAATCAATTAATACCGCTTGCCCGTTCGGACGCAACATGATATTACCTGGATGAGCATCTCGATGGACAATTCCGGCTTGGTGAACATCACTTAATGCTTCTCCAATTTGGCGGATAATTGCCACTGCTTCCGTATCCGGGAGTCGCCCCTGTTGCTGTACGGCATTAAATAAACTTTGCCCGACGATTAAATCCATTACCAAACAGTGAAGGCCTTTTTCCTCAAACAAATCGCTAATACGGACAATTCCAGGATGCGCGTTTTGGCAAAATTTGGCTAAGATTTGCCCTTCGCGGATAAATCTGCGAACAAAGTTGGCGTATTCCGGGTCATTTTGCAAACTCAGATTCGGTGTTTTGAGGACAACTTGATAGTTAAGTTGCAAGTGTGTGGCCTTGTAAGTCATGCCAAATCCCCCCATTCCCAGGATGGTGTCAATGCGGAGAGGGCGAGTTCTCAGAATTTGTCCGGGTGTCCACAGCATGGCAGGTTGTTTAAATTCTATTTAGTTGCTAATTATGATAAACTGTCTCGCCTTTAAAAAGCAATGAAAAGGAAGCATTCTCAGGATTTACGCACTCCGATTCAAGAAACCGGGTTTTTAGAGAATCTCTCGGTGACAATGCGTATTATCGTAAAAACCCGGTTTATGGACTAAAGTCCTTACTACAAACAAAAATCTCGTTTTAAATTCAAGCAGTTGTTTTGACTGGATGCAGCGGAAAGAAAACAGCCGGCGAGACGCGGAAAAACTAGGCAACTTTTTGGATGTGTTCCGTTGTAAGTTGACGCTTTTCATTGAGGATATCTGAGACAATAGACTCGGTTTTAAAAATAGGAACTAGGTCTTTTTGTCTGAGTTCAAATTCTTCTATTAAAGCCTTTAACAGTTCGACTCCGTAAATGTCAGGTATAGGTTCTAAAGTTTGTTCGTACTCATAAACAAGGGTTCCCAGTACGTTGAGGTAGTCGCGTTCGTCGGGAGTCAGTTCGTCTTTATCCAACAAAGAGTCGATCGCTTCTTGAGTTGCCATTAACTCCTCCTCAGCAGTTATGGGTCGCGGCGGAAATGTTTTGAGTAGTTCGATATAAGCGCTAGAGTTTTTCATGTGATTAGGAAATATTAAGAAAGTAATATTTTATCATTTTAGTTGAATTATGGGATTTTTTTAACCGCAGATGGACGCAGATTAACGCGGATATAATTTAGTTATTTATCTTTCATAACTCTTGATGCAATTCATCGCGGTTGAAAACTTTGTACCGATCGCAGTACAATCGATCGATATTGCATCTGAGGAATCTCCCATGTCAGAACAGTTTTCCACTGAGATTAGCGATCGCATCTGCACTCACATGAACGAAGACCACGCTAGCGCTGTCGTGCTATATGCTCAAGCATTTGGTGACCAACCGCAGGCAACAGAAGCTCAAATGCTCGCTATTGATGCTAACGGCATGGATTTAACAGCTAAAGTCAACGACGAAACAGTGCCCGTTAGAGTTAAATTCGATCGCACTTTAAAAGACGCCGAAGATGCTCACCACACTCTCATTGAAATGGTGAAACAAGCTCGAAAAGTTGCTAAGTAGCCAACTGGTCACTATTCTGTTATAATTTTAACGTTCGCAGTACAGACTTTAGTCCGGCTAAATAGTTGTTAAGGAGTCAAGTCCTTACTACAAGCCTTAACTCCGGTTAAGTCCTTTTTAATGGCTAAAGTCCTGACTGCAAACCAAATATTTAATAAAGTTGAATATACATCTAAGATATGAAATAGAATGACAGAAAATTACCCCCAATCCAAAGAATTAGATGCCATCAATGGCGGTAAAAATAACCATTTTGAGGCACTGGTAAAGCGACTAGATTTGATGATTCGCGCCCGCTATTCGCTGCTGTACATTGTCGGCGCGGAGGAGGAACCGGTCGAAGCCGTAATTGCCCAAGTAGCGCTGCAAGTAACTCCCGCGCGCCGGGTATTGCGGTGGGATCTTGTGCGCGGCTGGGAGGATAACGGTTCTGGGAAAGGTTCGGTAATGGCGGCGCTCGATCGCGTCAGCAAAACTGCAGTTGAAGAATATACAATATTTGTACTGCGGGATTTGCACCCAATTTTGAAATATCCATACAGCGAAAAAAGCGCGGCGGTAGTGCGAGAATTGCGAAATTTAACGCGAGAATTAAAGCGCAGCAAAAAAACTATAGTTCTTACTTCTCACACGCTGGAATTACCGGAGGAATTGAAAGAAGAAGTAACAGTAATTGATTTTCCTTTGCCCAACGTCCAAGAAATCGACAGTTTAATTTCCCACGTTGTGGAAAAGCCGCAACAGTTGCAAGTTAGCGGTTTAGCAAGGGAACAGTTGGTTAAAGCTTGTCAGGGTTTGAGTCGCGCTAGAATCGGGCGGGTTTTGGCTAAAGCTTTGGCCGCCAAACAGCAAATTAACGAGTCAGATATTGACGGAGTTTTGGAGGAAAAACAGCAAGCAATTCGCCAAACGGGCATTTTGGAGTTTTTTAACTCCAGAGAATCCCTAAAAAGTGTTGGCGGCTTGGAGAATTTGAAACAGTGGGTAAAGATGCGGCAAGATGCTTTTACTGATGAAGCGCGTCGCTACGGCATACCGAATCCCAAAGGAGTTTTGTTAGTAGGAATTCAAGGCACTGGCAAATCTTTATCTGCGAAAACAATAGCCTCAGAATGGCGTTTGCCTCTGTTGCGGTTGGATACGGGGAGATTGTTTGGTGGCGTGGTCGGGGAAAGCGAAAGTCGGGTTAGACAAATGATACAATTAGTTGAGGCGATCGCACCTTGTGTTTTGTGGATCGATGAAATAGATAAAGCCTTCGGCAACATTATCAGCGGTGGCGACGGCGATTCGGGAACTTCGCGCCGGGTATTCGGCAGTTTGATTACTTGGATGCAGGAAAAAACCAGTCCGGTGTTTATTGTTGCAACTGCAAATAACGTCAGGATTTTGCCGGCCGAGTTGCTGAGAAAGGGCCGATTTGATGAAATTTTCTTTTTGAATTTGCCCTCAGAATCGGAAAGGCAAGATATCTTTAAAGTGCATTTGCAGCGACTGCGGCCGACTAGATTGCGCGAGTTTGATTTAGAAGTTTTGGCGAAGCGCGCTGAGAATTTTAGCGGTGCAGAAATCGAGCAAGTTGTAATAGATGGATTGTATCGAGCCTTTGGCACTTTTGTCAACGGACAGCGCCGGGATTTGATGACCGAGGATATTTTGAGGTCGATCGAGGATACAGTACCTTTAGCTGCGATCGCGCGATCGCAAATTGAAGATTTGAAGCGGTGGGCGGCGGAAGCGGGTGCGAGAACAGCTTCTAACGATACTCACTTAATTGATGAATTGAAACGCTACAGCCAGGGGCGAAGGGATGCGATAGACAATTAACCCCACTTGTATGGTGCGTCAGTTAAGGTCGAATTAATTCTCCCAAAAATCCCATCTGACGCACCTTCCTAATCGCATGGTGCATCAGTTCATGGGTGATTAATTATCCCCAATATCTCCCGTTATGACGCAGCATACTACTACAAACCCAACCTAAAAACATCAGCCAGGATAGAATTTTTTTCAATTATTCTCCCCGCATCCGGCGAATCGTAAACCACTAACAGCGAATTCTGCCCGTCCAAATAGGGAAACAGGCTCAATCCCTCAGCATTGTCCGTACCAACCTTAAAAGGCAAGTCGAACAATACCTCCAAATCTCCACCATCTTGTCCACTAATACTGTCGCCCGATCGCCCTAAAATTCCCTTCAACCGAAAAACCCTTGTCGCCCCAGATAAAGTCATCGTCGGCCCGGCTAAAACAATCAAATCTTCCCCATTCCAGCACAATTCTCGCACCCCCAAACCGTTTAAATCAAGAAAATGTTTGTTGTACAATTTCCCTCCTTTCCCAATTTCCTTAAGCCTTAAAACTCCCGGTTCTGCCTCTTCAACTTCTATTTCTAAAATTATCGCCCAACCCCGCAGCACCGGCCCCCGCAAACCGAGCAAAATGCGATCGCCCCGCACCGCCAACCCTTCAATATCAAAGCCATTTTCTTTACTCGGAATCGGCACAGATAAATACAAGCCGAGGTGGCTGTCCTCTTTGAGCGCCTCTGTCAGCAAATTGCCTGTTTCTGTCCGCTGCAGACATCCCGCTTTAAGTTTGGTTTCGGGATTGTTTGAAGGGGAAATTGACTCGCACAAAATCCCGTCTTTCATAGGAATGCGCGCCAGCAAATAGCGGTTGACCTCAGTCTCGATTTGTGCTAATTTTTCAATATCTTTGTCGGCGTCTTTGCCTTTAGTTTTTTTGCGTTTTGTGCTGTGAGAACCCACCA
The DNA here is from genome assembly GCF_036705685.1 of Microcoleus sp. AT3-A2. Taxonomy (NCBI): domain Bacteria; kingdom Bacillati; phylum Cyanobacteriota; class Cyanophyceae; order Oscillatoriales; family Microcoleaceae; genus Microcoleus; species Microcoleus sp. AT3-A2. The sequence continues at coordinate 312,245 of NZ_JAUBVF010000001.1, read as the reverse complement.
GCCACAGATAATCGCTGCTGAAATCCATTCCTTCGATATCGATTTCGCATTTTCCAGGTAGATCGATAAAATCTGCGATCGCAAATCTTTGATGTTCTCCAAAAATATGAGGCGCCACAAGCGACAAACGCTCGATCGCAGTCGTTTCATCGGAACCCAGCCACAAATGACCATCGGGAGTTAAAGCGACAGCGGATAAGTCTGTAATGACATCAGCGACTTCGCTGTTGAATTGCAGCAGCAGCCGGCCGAGCAAAAAGGATTCTGGCATAATTATTAGCACCAAAACTATTCTTAGGGTAAGTTATTATAGCTAAAGTCGGTTGAAACTGAGCTCTTGCTACAGGTGTAATAGTCCGCCGGCAATAAATTCTCCGTCTCAAAGCTTGCATTCGGTTAAAACCGGCTGAAAATTAAAACAGAAAACTAAAACAGATATCTTCCTCAAGCCTCATAGCAAAAACTTCCGTTTTGAGATAAGAATATTTAACCCCTAGCGGGCAAAACCGCAGTCGGCGGTAATTATTCAGCAAACCGAACCTCCACAGACGGATAACACCCTAATTGAAGCATTAACATCCTCGTTACGTTTCGTTACGATAAGGAGACAGAGAGAAAAACCTCTCATTCGTAAAATCAGAGGTAGCCATTATGAACGGTACATTTCGCGTCGGCAACCTGTTTGGGATTCCCTTCTTTGTCAACGCATCTTGGTTTTTAGTTCTGGGTTTAGTAACCTGGCAGTACGGCGGCGCATTAGCTGCCCTGTTTCCCACATTGGGCCCCGTAGCGCCCTGGATGCTGGGATTATTCACAGCGTTACTGTTATTTGCTTCCGTCTTAGCCCACGAATTAGGACACAGTTGGGTAGCCATTAAACAGGGAATTGGCGTGAAATCGATTTCGCTATTTCTGTTTGGCGGACTGGCTAATTTAGAAAGAGAATCTAAAACCCCAGCCGAAGCATTTTGGGTAGCAATTGCAGGCCCGTTGGTCAGCTTATTGTTATCCGGTTTGTTAACAGCCATCGGCATCGGTGCTGGTCTCACAGGCCCTGCAGCCGCAATCGTCGGACTTTTAGCTTCCATCAACTTAGTTCTAGCCTTATTTAACTTAATTCCCGGTTTGCCCCTCGACGGCGGCAACATCCTCAAAGCAATTGTCTGGAAAATTACTGGCAACCCTTACAAAGGTGTAATTTTTGCTAGTCGCGTTGGTCAAATAATTGGTTGGATTGCCATTGCTACAGGCGTATTCGGCAATATTTGGAATCTAGTAATCGGTTGGTTCTTACTGCAAAATGCCGGTCAATCTGCACAATATGCCACAGTCCAAAATAAACTAGCAGGATTGACAGCCGCAGATGCTGTTACCCCCGAAAGTCCGATCGTCTCCCAAGACTTGTCCCTCAGAGAATTTGCCAACAACTACGTGATCGGTAGCACTCAAACCTGGCGCAGATTCCTGGCAACAGATGATGCCGGACAATTGGTAGGGGCGATCGACCTTGATGACCTCAAAACCATTCCTACCGGACGCTGGCCCGAAGTTTTAGTGAAAGAACTCCTGAAGCCGATCGAATTTTCCACAACAGTCAAACCAGAATTATCCCTCCTCGAAGTCGTCACCCTTCTGGAACAACTCAAAGTACAAGAACTCCCCGTCATTCGTGAAAACGGTGTCCTCGTCGGACTTGTAGAAAAAGCTGAAATTGCCCGCCTGCTACAAAGACGAGCCGAAGCGAACCCTGCTTAATATCCTCAGATACTTGACAAATAACATTTAACCCCCTCGATTTCCCCTTACCAAAAGGGCGATCGGGGGGGTTAACTCTAGCTTGAAAAAAGTCAATTCAAACACTCAATTATTAGCAGCAAATCAAGCATGATAATTATCAGAGTGTATAGACCTTTGAGCGAGGATTTTATGCCATCCCAGGACTATTGTGGCAGCAGCTAAAATAACTGTTCGGGGAGCATCTCGGCCGAGATGCTCCCTACAGCAACTTTATAGGTAAGGTAGGCTTCGGCGCACTCGAAAGCTCAGCCCCCTATCGCTCAATTTCAGCAATCAAATCTAGTATTTTTTGATAATCAAAATTATATAGATGATTCATCAGGACTTCCGCAAAAATATCATTATCGCTGCCGATTTCCTCAATACTTGTGGCAATCAAGTCGAAGTCAGCCTCACGAACTGCCTGTTTTAGATTCCTCGTCCATTCTGGGGAAACTTTTGGCTTGGAGTCCAGCGTAAATATTGCAGCACTATCAGATATTTTTTCTTGTAGCATACTTGAACTCTGCGATAAATCATTGACTTCAACATATTTATTAATGACTTCACCAGCACCCGCTGCGGTAACAACTTGAATATCAAACTTGAAGACAGTCCCTTGTCCCACTTCGCTCTCGACGGTAATGTCGCCGCCCATTAATCTTATGAACTCGCGGCTGATGTTTAATCCTAAACCCGTACCTGTTTGAACTTTTTTTTCTGATGAAGTTTGCACCAATAATTCAAATAAGCTTTTTAATTGTTCCGGGGAAATGCCAACTCCTGTATCTGCTATTTCAAAACCAATAAAAATACTTTTTTGAGGTTCTTCAACATTTAAAGATTTGTTTTTTGTAGGCTCAAATATTCCTTCTTGCTTGGAGCATACTGTGACTAACACTGAACCAGACCGGGTAAATTTAACCGCATTATCTAATAGATTAATCAGCACTTGTCGCAACTTAAGATTATCAGTTTGCACGTATTGGGGAACATCGGAAGAGCAGTCAATAATTAATTGCAATCCTTTATTACTCGCCGGAATTTGAAACATATTTTCCACGTCCCCCAGCAAGCGGTACAAGTCAAAAATTTTGGCGTTGAGTGTCATGCGCCCAGCTTCAATTTTAGATAAGTCTAAGACTTGATTGATCAGTTGGAGCAGGTGTTCTCCGCTGCGGCGAATAATTTTGATATTTTCTTTTTCGGGCAAAGTTAAATTAGCGCTGGGTTCCATTAATTGAGCGAAGCCGAGAATGGCGTTGAGGGGGGTTCGCAATTCGTGGCTCATGTTGGCGAGAAAGAGGCTTTTAGTTTTGTTGGCAGCTTCTGCGGCTTCTTTGGCTTGTTGGAGTTCTTGTTCTGCTTGTTTGCGATCGCTCGTATCAATAATTATGCCGTGCCAGACAATATCTCCATTTTCGCGCAATTCGGGTCGAGAATAACCTTGCAGCCATTTGAGTTTTCCCGATCGTGTCACAATCCGCCACTCGTGGGAAAATGGTTCGAGATTAGTCGCACTTTTGACAGTTGCCTCGAAGTGACTGGAGCGATCGTCCGGGTGTATTTGTTCGGAGAGTAAAGCAGAGTTGTTCTGGATTTCCTCCGGCTCTAATTCTTGAATTTCTCGGCAAAGAGGACTGATATATTCCATCTTGACTGAGCCGTCGGGATGCTGCACGAATATGTAAAGTTCTCCGGGAACAGTGTTCGCTAATTTGTGAAACAGAGCTTCGCTTTTTTGCAAGGCTAATTGTGCTTGTTTCCGCTCGCCAATATCAATCCCAAATCCAAACAAGAAATCCAGGCTGCCACCTTCGTCGATCACCGGTGTGCCGTGCCACTCGACTAACAAAGTCCGATCGTCCGAAGTGAGAATGCGATGTTCGTTAACCGTTTGCTCTCGCGCTGTTACGCCCGTAAAAATTGAATGTAATCCGGCTCGATCGCTTGGGGGTACAAATGTAGCTAAGTAATCTTTGCCTGCAACTTCTGTGGCAGTATAGCCCACCGCTTCCAACATACTGTTATTCGCCAGCAGGATTTTACCCTCAGAGTCGATCGCCACAAAAAAAATCGGGGAATTTTCGATAATCTTTAAGTTAAAGTCACGCTCTTGACGGATAATTTTTTCAGCTTGCTTGCGCTCCTCAATTTCGAGCTGTAAGCGGGCATTGATCGAGGCTAGCTCGATCGTGCGATCGACTACTTCAATTTCCAGAGTACGGTTGTAGTCAGCCAATATTTGCTCTGCCTGTTTGCGAGCTGTAATATCTTTAAAAACAGTAAGAACATAAAGGATATTCCCCGCACTGTCAAACACCGGCACCGCTCGCACTTGCAAACGAATATTTTTCCCATCTCGGCGAATATCCATATCTTCAGCAATCACCTCCAAGCCACTCAACGCTCGCACAAACGGCATTTGCTCGACCGGGTATAGTTGATTACTGCCTGCTATATAAATTTGATAAGCTTGTGGTAGCTCTTGTGCGGTAGCATCGGGCATTTCTCCCCTACCCAATATCTGCTCACCCGCCGAATTCATGAAAATAACTGCGCCGCGCGGATTCATCGCCGAGACTCCAACAGGCAAATTTTCTACCAGCTTGGCAAATTTTTCTTCACTTTCTGCCAAAGCTTGAAAAGACTGTTTCAGTTGAGCTGCCATCTCGTTGAAAGACTGCGCTAATTCGCCGACTTCCTCAAGCCTACTGACAGCAACAGGGCGATCGAATTCTCTGGCGGCAATATCTTTAGCTGCTTCGTTGAGCCGCAGCAGTGGCAGCGTTACCCACCTCGCTGTCAGCACTCCAGCAATTGTCGATAGCAGCAGCGCCGCCCCACAAAGTAAAATTGTAGTGCGCGTATTTTTGTTAATTTGGCCCATGAAATCGGATTCGGGAACTGCGATCGCAATCAGCCAGTTCAAACCGTAAACATCAGAAAAAGGCAGCACTTCCACAAAATATTCCTTCCCGTCTCGGCTAAATTGCAGTTGCTGCCGCTTCTTAATGTCGCCAAAGCCCCCGAAGTGTTCGTATAAATATTTAGCTGCGATGCGAATGACAGGAGTTTTGCTGTCTAAAATATTCAGCCGCTGCAGTTGCGGGTTTCCCGACATCTTTCTAAAGGGTGATTCTTGACTCGAACTGGCAACCAGCAAGCCCGATCGTTCGATCGCGAAAATTTGTCCCGTTTTGCTAAGCTTAATGCGATGCAGATATTGCTCAAGCTCCGAAAGCGAAAAGTCTACGCCACAAACTCCCAGCAATTTACCATTTCGATCGCGAATCGGTTGGCTGCCAGCAATAAAAACAGTCCCAGGAGTAAAACCCGGATAAATGCTCGTCCAAATAGGTTTATTAGCTGCGACAGCTTCTTTGTACCAGGGGCGGAGACGGGCATCGTAGGTTCTGGGTTCTGCCTTTAATTTAGCGGTGCGAGTGCCTAGGCTGTCTGTAGCGTAGTAAATGCTGTGAAAGTTGCTAGACTTGTTCGCCGCGACAATTTGCAAGCTGTTATCCCTGGGGTTGCGCCAAATTCCGAGATATTCTCCTGATTTTTCCGCACCGAGGGAAATCCACTGAATGCTTTTAAACGATCGCATTTGCTGCCAGAGGAACTTCTCTCCCCGAGGCTGCGGCTTTTCTAACTGTAAGTTTAATTCACCGCGCTCGATCGCTTCAGCGTTAAGTTGATTTACCCACTGGGTAGGTTCGAGAAAAGAAATCAGCTTTTCTTCAACTCTCTTTCCCGTCTCCGCGATCAATTTCTCGGCGAGCTCTTCAACTGCTTTGTCTCCGTTGCGAAAGGACAGATACCCGACAATCCCAACTACGGCGACGATTTGCAGCACAAAAGAGGCTACTAGAAGGCGACGCAGGGAGATTTTTGTTTGGTGTTGAGAAGTTTTACTCGCGAATCGGGGCAACGGCATAGGCTGATGACTAATTGCTCCCTAACACTTTAACTGTTCCCGCCTGTAATTTCACTTAGGGGCGATCGGGGTGTTTCCTTGCCCTCAAAACCCCTCCCACACAGACACAAATCAGAAGCAAGCACGAGACTTATACAATTTTAGATTTTAGATTTTAGATTAAATAATTGGGGATGAATGAGGAAGCTCGTGCTTTGGAGTTTGCCGACAGTTGCATTTTTTTAAACTGGTATTACGCACTCTTGGCTGACCGAAGAACGAGACGCAAGCCCCTGGCTTTAGACACGGGGACAAGTCGGCAGCGGTTTCAACCGCCTTCAGTATTTAACAAATCTTAATGCCAGATTAATAGAGTTATGCAGGTTCATCCTGTATAACTCTATTATGAGCGTTAATTACAAATCAAACAAAAATGTTGTTTACTCGTGTAAATACCATATTGTGTGGTGTCCGAAATATCGCCGGAAGGTTTTAATTGAAGGTGTTGATACTCGACTCAAAGAAATATTGCTAAAGACGGCGATTGAGTTTGGTAGTGAATTAATTGAAATGGAAGTAATGCCAGATCACGTTCACCTTTTGATCGAGTGCGATCCTCAGTTTGGAATTGCCAAACTGATTCGGTACATGAAGGGGCGCTCTTCTCGGTATCTTCGTCAAGAATTCCCTTGGCTAAAAAGTCGATTACCAACCTTATGGACAAATAGCTACTTTATTGCGACTGTTGGCGGTGCGCCTATTTCAGTAATCAAGCAGTACATTGAGAATCAAAAAAATGTCTAGTTATGGATGCCAGCAGAATTTAATTAGTCCAAATCGAGAGTTAAGAAGCGTTCTAGAGTTTGTATGCGAAGAGTCGAACAAGCTAGCCAACTGCGGAACTTACTATTCTCGGCAGTTGTATTTTAAAACCGGGAGAATTCCCAGTAAGTATGACTTGCACAAATTATTCAAGGAAAATCTTCATTTCAAAGCACTGTATTCTCATGTCGCTCAACAAACGTTGACCAGTGTTGCGGAATCTTTTAAGTCGTACATTGGACTGTTGAAAGGAATTAAAAGTGGCACAGTAACGCCACGCCCCAAACTACCGAAATACCGCAAAAACAGCCTAAAACTCGTGGCATTCCCAAAGGCAGACGTAAAACTCAAGAATGGGCAATTGAGGTTCCCATTAGGCGGTAAGGTTAAACTGTGGTTTGGAATTAGTGAATTTTATTTACCAATGCCATCCAACCTGGACTACAAGGTAATTAGAGAAATTCGTATTTTGCCAAGAAATGGGCAATTCTATGTCGAATTTGTCTACCAACTTCAGCCAGCAATGGTCGAACTAAATGTCAAGAAAGCTCTGGGTATCGATCCAGGGTTGAATAATTGGTTAACTTGTGTTTCCAATGTGGGAACAAGTTTTATCGTAGATGGACGGCATCTGAAATCATTAAATCAATGGTATAACAAGCGAGTTGCAGCGATTAAAGAGCATAGCTCTCAAGGCTTTTGGTCTAGGAGATTGGCGCATATTACAGAAAAGCGAAACAGGCAGGTCAGAGATGCCGTTAACAAAACAGCTAGATTAGTATTGAATCATTGCCTTGAGAACCAAATAGGTACGGTCGTTTTTGGCTGGAACAAGGGGATGCGCCAAGCAATAAATCTTGGTAACAAAACGAATCAAAACTTTGTACAAATTCCTACCGCTCGATTGAAGGATAGGATTTCTCAACTTGGTGAACAGTACGGTATTCAATTTGTTGAAACCGAAGAAAGCTATACAAGTAAGGCGAGTTTTCTAGATTCAGATGAGCTGCCTAAGTTCGGTGAAAAACCTGAAGGGTGGAAAGAATCTGGAAAGCGAGTTAATCGTGGATTGTATCGTTCAAAAGATGGAAGCAAAATTAATGCAGACGGCAATGGCGCTGCAAATATTTTGCGAAAAGTAGCGGCAACTTTAGGGCTATGCCTAAGAGGAGTCAGTAGGGGCGCTTTGATTTCGCCTTTGAAAGTTCGCATCTGGACTCTTCAAGAATCCCCGTCCCTTTAGGGCTGGGGAGTATCAAAATACCTCCACCATTTTCTTGCTTTGTTCGGTTTCGTAGCTCAACCTACCCTGCTTCTTGCCTGGAACCTCGACCATCGAAACTCAACATTCATCCGTTAAATCCGCTATACAATCCCTTGGTGAACATCCATGCGTTACATCCGTTAAATCCCGTACACAATCTGCTGCAGAACTTCTCTTCAACAGCTACGCGGAAAATCCCCCGCTTGTCCAAACGGATATAGCGAGGGGCGAGAATAGGTATTCTCGCAAAATATAAAGTGGTGGCAGTGGCTTTTGTCGAGCCATTGCCATCTATAGAAGCCATAGTGTTTTAGGCTCACAGAAAGATTTCAGAGCCAATTCTCTGCTCGCAGTCAATGCTTGAAGTCAAACCAACCTGTTCAAGCAAGAAGTCAAAGCAAGTCGTAAAAGCCTAGGATTCTTCTTCTTCGCGATCGATTTGGCGCAGGTGAATGTGCTTGCGTCCCAGAGAGATTTCAAATTCATCTCCCGGCTGGAGTTCCATCTGTTTGGTGTAGGCAGCTCCAATCAGTAAGTTGCCGTTAGATTGAACGCTAATCCGATAGCTGGCAGAGCGTCCGCCGCGTCCATTGCCGTTTTGCTTCCCGTCTAGCTGAATGCCTTCTGCATCAATCAGCGCATTCAGGAATTTCATCATGTTGACCCGTTCTACGCCGTTCTTGGTAACGGTGTAGTAGCCACAGGCTCTAGCTTTTTCTTCCTTGGTAAGGTTCTCTAGGTCTTTGACCTTTTTGATCAGATCTTCGCCTTCAAGGGGTTCGATATTTTTCTTTTTAGCCATTTACTGAGTCCTGAAATATTCAACTGGTGTACGGATTTTTTCTCGGTTGGTTTTTGGTTTGACCAAGAAACTTTAGCTTTATAGCTGGTCGTAAAACCATATTACACCGATCAGCTCAATTGTTAACCACTATTATCTAAATATTTTTAACAACCTGCAGTCTTTCTTGAGGAGTAGCTGCAGCCGGTGCGAGCAATCTCTAAACTCGGTAGCATAAGCTATCAGCTATCAGCTAGCTGAATATTTGCCCCGCTCTTAAAATCCCATGAAGTTAACCACACGCGGACACTACAGTGTCAAAGCATTACTGGATCTAAGTTTGCAACCTCGCTTTGGCCCGACATCGGTGAAATCGATAGCGAAGCGACAGGAGTTACCTGCTCCGTATCTAGAAAAATTGCTGATTGAAATGCGACGAGCCGGTTTAGTCCAATCTGTTCGGGGTTCCCAAGGAGGATATCAATTAGCCCGCCAGCCAGCTCAAATCTCTTTAGGACAAATCTTAGAGGCTGTAGGTGAAACTATTGAACCTTTACCTCGACATTTTCCCGACGCGACGCAAGCAGAGGACTGGGTAACATTCAGTTTGTGGAACCGATTGCACAAAAAACTTGCCGAAGCGCTGTACAGTATTTCCCTCGAAGACTTATACTATGATGTCCGCAGTTGGCAAGCGGCTCTTGGGGAAGAAACTAGCTTTATCATTTAAATGGTAAGTTCATTCATTCGATCGGCAGCAAGCACACATGGACGCAACACTTGTTACTTACTTTGGTGGCTGTCACTGCGGAGCTGTCCGCTTCCGTGTCGCCGTTGATAAACACGAAGCATCTGATTGCAACTGCTCTATCTGTCAAAAGAAGGGATTTTTGCACCTCATTGTGCCACCGGAACGTTTTACCTTGCTCAGTGGCGAAGATGTTTTGACAACCTATACATTTAATACAGGAACTGCTCAACATACTTTCTGCCGAATTTGCGGCATTCACTCGTTCTATCGCCCCCGATCGCATCCCGATCATTTCGATGTCAACGTCCGCTGTCTTGACGACTATGCCATCGAACACTTTCAGATCCTACCCTTTGACGGTGTTAATTGGGAGGAGAACGTACACTTGCTTCGCGACTAAAGTAATCTCAGCATTTATAGCAACCACGCCTGATGATGATGAGGTTTTGAATTGCTCAAACCCTTGCCTTTATTGCTTCTTCCTTCTTCCTTCTACTATAAAATCGCCGCTCAAAAAATCAAAGTCCGCAAGGGTAGCAGGAGTTGAAATCTGCTCTCTGGGGCGATGGCTCCTGCTCTGACAATCAAGGAAGATGGTTCGGGCCCCCGGATTCATCCGTGGAGCGAGAAAAAAGCTCCTCGCTCCCCATCGCAAGCCCCCGGATTGATCGGTGGGGTCGCTTTCTTCAATTCTTTAATCTAAAATCTAAAATCTAAAATCTAAAATCGATTGACGGACTATCAAGTTTGACACAACATATAATGATGCCGGATGAATTTCCTGTTTTGATTTTAGCTGCGGTGTTGGATTATTCGATCGGCGATCCTTGGGGTTGGCCACATCCCGTGCAGGCGATGGGTTGGGCGATCGACCGCTATACTAGACTTGTCTTTAATATATGGAATAATCCCGCAGGCAAAATGCCTCCCGCTGGCGATCGTCCCGCTGGCGACCGGCACAAACTGCTGCTACGATGTGCTGGTACAATACTAGCGATCGGGCTGATTGTAGGCAGTTATACTGTCAGTTGGTCGATCGTCCAAGCTGCTAGTTGGGTGCATCCTCTTTTAGGTATTGCCATACAGACCATTTTGCTGGCAAGCTGTTTTGCCGGTCGCAGTTTGAGGGCGGCAGCAGAGGATGTGCTAGCACCTTTAAATGTTGGAGATTTAGTCAAGGCACGAGAAAGGTTGAGCCTTTACGTCGGCCGGGATACCGAAAACTTATCCGAGCCAGAAATTCTGCGAGCATTGTTAGAAACTGTAACAGAGAATGCAGTCGATGGCGTGACAGCACCGCTATTTTATGCCTTACTTGGGTTCGCTCTGCCGCATCTATTATTAAGTGTTACCGCTGCCCCGATCGATCCTAACTCGATGTGGGCGAGTGCTATAGTCCCCTTGACGATCTCTTACAAAGCAGCCAGCACATTAGATTCTACGATCGGCTACAAAGAAGCGCCATACACTGATTTAGGATGGTTTAGCGCCAAACTAGAAGACGTGCTGACGTGGATTCCTTGCCGGCTAACAGTGATTACTTTAGCCGTTATATCTGGCAAACCGATTTACATTTGGCAGATTTGTCAGAGAGATGCTGTTAAAGATGCCAGTCCCAATTCCGGTTGGAGCGAGTGCGTTTACGCGGCCATCTTGGGAGTGCAACTAGGAGGTACTAATTCCTATCGCGGAGTTCTCAAACACAAACCACTGTTAGGTGAGCCGGTTCACCCTATCACAGCGCCGCTAATTTGCCAAGCATTGCAATTAACTCGGTATTGCTTTCTGATTTGGTTGGGACTATCATTGCTTTTTTATACGTTATTATGTTTGATCCCCTAACTGATGACCTCAGCCGAACAGTCCAGGAGGCATAAATAACTTATTTCTGTGATTGTTCGTCCTCGGCTAAGCAATCGCAGCATCTGCTTTTCATCCGTTCGGGGTAAGTCCTGCAGAAGACAGAGATCCGCCACCTACAGCAGCAAAAAAAGTTTTGACCGAAGAACGAGACGCAAGCCCCTGGCTTTAGACACGGGGACAAGTCGGCAGCGGTTTCAACCGCCTTCAGTATTTAACAAATCTTAATGCCAGATTAATAGAGTTATGCAGGTTCATCCTGTATAACTCTATTATGAGCGTTAATTACAAATCAAACAAAAATGTTGTTTACTCGTGTAAATACCATATTGTGTGGTGTCCGAAATATCGCCGGAAGGTTTTAATTGAAGGTGTTGATACTCGACTCAAAGAAATATTGCTAAAGACGGCGATTGAGTTTGGTAGTGAATTAATTGAAATGGAAGTAATGCCAGATCACGTTCACCTTTTGATCGAGTGCGATCCTCAGTTTGGAATTGCCAAACTGATTCGGTACATGAAGGGGCGCTCTTCTCGGTATCTTCGTCAAGAATTCCCTTGGCTAAAAAGTCGATTACCAACCTTATGGACAAATAGCTACTTTATTGCGACTGTTGGCGGTGCGCCTATTTCAGTAATCAAGCAGTACATTGAGAATCAAAAAAATGTCTAGTTATGGATGCCAGCAGAATTTAATTAGTCCAAATCGAGAGTTAAGAAGCGTTCTAGAGTTTGTATGCGAAGAGTCGAACAAGCTAGCCAACTGCGGAACTTACTATTCTCGGCAGTTGTATTTTAAAACCGGGAGAATTCCCAGTAAGTATGACTTGCACAAATTATTCAAGGAAAATCTTCATTTCAAAGCACTGTATTCTCATGTCGCTCAACAAACGTTGACCAGTGTTGCGGAATCTTTTAAGTCGTACATTGGACTGTTGAAAGGAATTAAAAGTGGCACAGTAACGCCACGCCCCAAACTACCGAAATACCGCAAAAACAGCCTAAAACTCGTGGCATTCCCAAAGGCAGACGTAAAACTCAAGAATGGGCAATTGAGGTTCCCATTAGGCGGTAAGGTTAAACTGTGGTTTGGAATTAGTGAATTTTATTTACCAATGCCATCCAACCTGGACTACAAGGTAATTAGAGAAATTCGTATTTTGCCAAGAAATGGGCAATTCTATGTCGAATTTGTCTACCAACTTCAGCCAGCAATGGTCGAACTAAATGTCAAGAAAGCTCTGGGTATCGATCCAGGGTTGAATAATTGGTTAACTTGTGTTTCCAATGTGGGAACAAGTTTTATCGTAGATGGACGGCATCTGAAATCATTAAATCAATGGTATAACAAGCGAGTTGCAGCGATTAAAGAGCATAGCTCTCAAGGCTTTTGGTCTAGGAGATTGGCGCATATTACAGAAAAGCGAAACAGGCAGGTCAGAGATGCCGTTAACAAAACAGCTAGATTAGTATTGAATCATTGCCTTGAGAACCAAATAGGTACGGTCGTTTTTGGCTGGAACAAGGGGATGCGCCAAGCAATAAATCTTGGTAACAAAACGAATCAAAACTTTGTACAAATTCCTACCGCTCGATTGAAGGATAGGATTTCTCAACTTGGTGAACAGTACGGTATTCAATTTGTTGAAACCGAAGAAAGCTATACAAGTAAGGCGAGTTTTCTAGATTCAGATGAGCTGCCTAAGTTCGGTGAAAAACCTGAAGGGTGGAAAGAATCTGGAAAGCGAGTTAATCGTGGATTGTATCGTTCAAAAGATGGAAGCAAAATTAATGCAGACGGCAATGGCGCTGCAAATATTTTGCGAAAAGTAGCGGCAACTTTAGGGCTATGCCTAAGAGGAGTCAGTAGGGGCGCTTTGATTTCGCCTTTGAAAGTTCGCATCTGGACTCTTCAAGAATCCCCGTCCCTTTAGGGCTGGGGAGTATCAATTGAGTTCAAACCCCCAGATTCATCTGTCAAGTCAATCTCAAATCTCAAATCTCAAATCTCAAATTGTTCGATATGCCAACAGCCAACAATTAGCTCGCAGCAACCCATGACTAAAATTATCCAAATTTTATCCCCTAATGAAGTGAGGCGCACTCTCACCCGCGTCGCTTCCCAGATTGTCGAAAAATCAGGGAATCCCTCGGATTTAGTGCTGTTGGGCATTCATAGTAGAGGAGTGCCTTTAGCTCAAATTTTGGCAGATCAAATTGAAGTTCTCGAACAAGTCAAAGTACCCGTGGGCGCTTTGGATATTACCTTTTACCGAGATGACTTGGATCGAGTTGCGATGCGGACACCGGCTAAAACAGAAATTCCTTTCGATTTGACGGGCAAAACCGTGGTGTTGGTAGATGACGTTATATATAAAGGCAGAACGAGTCGAGCGGCTTTGAATGCGGTAAACGATTACGGGCGGCCGGAGAAAATTTGGTTAGCGGTATTAGTTGATCGCGGCCACCGAGAAGTACCGATTCAGCCGGATTTTACGGGTAAAAAGTTGCCGACTGCAAAGGAAGAACAAGTTAAGGTTTACGTTCAAGAACTCGATGGGCGCGACGGAGTGGAGTTAATTAAAGGATAATACGATTTTAGATTTTAGATTGGGCACAAATGACTGTTAAACAAAGTCCAGCTAAATAAACTAAGTAGGGTGCGCTGTAAGTAGCGCGTCAAACCACTTTTTGCGTCCATCACTGAGCAAAATACTTCGTTTCCGCCCGCTGACAACGTAAAAAACCCGATTTCTACCAGAATAGGGGCTTTTGGGTAAGCAAGCCTCTAGGAAGAAACGCGGTTTTTCGCGCGAGGAGCGTCCTATGTTCTTAAAAATCGGCAGTGCAGGAGTTGAACCTGCCTGGGGCGAATTATGAGTTCGCTGCCTAAACCGCTCGGCCAACTGCCGTTAAATCAATTTCTTTGATCTAACTCAAAATGAATTATAACATAATTTCTCAGTCCGTGCTAGAACTAGAGAACAAAAATCAAAATCTTTAGATCTGCTGAGTCTCGATCGCCTGTTAGCCAATGTGCTGGAGCCGATCGACCGGACAAAGCAGTTTCTAGGACTCGGCATAAACTTATAGGCAATGGCAGTGAATTCGACAGTAGTGCTGACTCTAATTCTGCTCGCTCTGATGTTTGGAGCAGGCGTGACGAGTTCTGTTTGGGGATTTACTATAGGTCGCGAAGCCTTGCAAGGAACGACTCAACCCGATATTCGCCCCAGCAACAATGCTGGCAGCGGCAAGCAGGGAACTCAGGCTAGCAAAGACCAAGTGAGCATTTTGAAAGAAAAAGACATTCTCACAACCGTCAAAGCACGGGTAGAAGGTCGCGATCCAGAAAAAACAACGGCCGGGGCAAATACTAAAACAGAGAAGGCAAGCTCTAAACCAGCCGCGGCCAAAAAATCGGCTGCACAAAATGCCAGCGCCAAGTTTCCCCGGAACAGTCGCGACGGGGGAATAACTCTGGAAGTAAGCGCGGCCAGTCAGCGCAACAATTCCATGCTGCTAGACGTGAGCATGAAAAATGAAGGCTCCCAAGCTGTGAGGTTTCTCTACAGTTTCTTGAACGTCACTGACGATCGTGGTCGGGCCCTAAGCGCGACTGCCGAGGACTTGCCGTCGGAACTGCCCCCCAACGGGCAGGTGTTTTACGGTACGGTGAGTATTCCCACAGCTTTGCTGGAAAATGCTAAGGAAGTTTCGCTGACGCTGACAGATTATCCAGGTCAAAAACTTCAGTTGCAAATATCTGGCATTCCAGTGGCGAAGTAAAATAAAAGAAGACCAAACCTGCAGACTGATTCTCAGGTTTGATCGAGAAAGTTTTTTTATGGAGCATTGTGTCACTTTTAGGGGCGAGAGTGCAGGAGATATCTGATTTACCCGCGATGAGTTTGACAGAGGTGCTGTCGCGGTTGCTGTCAGTGCTGTTGCTGATTGCGATTAATGCTTTTTTTGTGGCGGCTGAGTTTTCGATGGTGACGGTACGCCGATCGCGCATCAATCAGTTAGTGGACGCTGGCGACGTTGCAGCTTTAACTGTGCAATCTTTGCAGCACAGTATTGAGCGATTGCTCTCAACAATGCAGTTGGGAATCACTCTTTCTAGTTTAGCTCTCGGCTGGATTGGGGAAAGTACGATCGCCGTGCTAGTGAGAATGTCGATCGGCTATTTGCCGCTGCCAATTTACATCAAGTCGGCGATCGCCCATTCTTTTAGCATACCAATAGTAACTTTTTTGTTGCTAGCTTACCTGCAAATCGTACTGGGCGAACTCTTTCCCAAATCTGTAGCCTTACTGTATTCCGAACAACTAGCCAGAAGTTTAGGGCCTCCGAGTTTATTGATTGCCCGTTTGTTCAAACCCTTTGTGTCGTTTCTCAATCAATCTACTCGATCGCTCTTGCGGTTTGCGGGCATCGAATACGATCTAAGGCATCGGCCGGTTACGCCGGAAGAACTGCAATTAATTATAGCTACTTCCAGCGAATCCAGCGGCTTGGAAGCAGAAAAGCGAGAATTGCTCAACAACGTGTTTGAATTTGGCGAAGTTTGGGTAGAAGAAGTGATGGTGCCGAGGCCTAGCATTGTCGCACTTCCCAAG
This sequence comes from Microcoleus sp. AT3-A2, assembly GCF_036705685.1. Classification (NCBI taxonomy): domain Bacteria; kingdom Bacillati; phylum Cyanobacteriota; class Cyanophyceae; order Oscillatoriales; family Microcoleaceae; genus Microcoleus; species Microcoleus sp. AT3-A2. The sequence continues at coordinate 296,450 of NZ_JAUBVF010000001.1, read as the reverse complement.
ACGGCCACCTTTCAAAATTTGCTCGACGAAATGGCGATTTCTCACCATTCCCGCTATCCCGTGACGGGAGATTCTTTAGACGACATTATCGGCATTATTGGCTTCAAACAACTTGCGAAACCCCTAGCTGAAGGTTTGCTATCTCCCGACACGCCAATTGTAACTTGGATGCGTTCGGTGAGGTTTGTGCCGGAGATGATGGTGCTGGGAGAATTGCTGCCTTTGATGCAGAGTTCGTCGGAAGAAATTGCGATCGTTGTCGATGAATTTGGCGGCATTTCGGGATTGGTGACGCTGAGGGATTTGATAGCCGAAATTATCGGCCGCAGCTACGAGTCGCCCGACAGCAAAGAAATTGCTTTGCAAGTATTGGACGATCGCACTTTTTTGGTGCAAGCGCAGTTAAATTTAGATGATGTGAATCAAATATTGAATTTGGATTTGCCCGTAACTGACGAATATCAGACAATTGGAGGTTTTCTGAGTTATCAGTTGCAAAGAATGCCGGCTGTGGGGGAAGTTTGGCGCGGCGAAAACGTGGAACTTACGGTTGTTTCTGTGTCCGGGCCGCGGTTGGATCAACTTCAAATTCACTTGTTGGAAGGGGCGACGGGCGATCGCACTTTAGGTGCAGTTGCAGCAGCCGACGGGCAAGTTGTGAGGAAAGGCGAAAGAATAGCGGGTTGAAAGGTGTGGCGAAATTTTCGAGTTCAGAATTTTTTAGTTAATGCCTATATAATCTACTCGCTCGAAGTCGCTGCGTACTAAATCATCTAACGTCGGGCCTTTGGGGCGCAAATTAACGCGATCGCCAGCCTTCACATTTTCGTAATATACGAAGGGAATGTAGATATCTTGCTCCTCCATAAAAGCGTAAGTAAAGCGAAAGGCACTGTCAATGTCCTCAGCTTTAACCTCACGAAAGTCAGAGAGGAACAGGAGATCCATTTCTTCCTCAAAGTACAGCATCTCCGCAAATGCACCTCCATCGTAGCAGTTATAACCAATATAACCGCAAGTATCGCTGCATTTGTAGTAGATGGCGCGACTGGGTATGAAGTTAGAAAGGGTGAGCGCATCTCCTTCTCCAAACACAAGGGAACCGGGCCTACAACTCAGTTTTTCAACGATCGTCCAAGGGTGTCCTCGGAACTGAAAAACAATATAGCTTTCGGTGGTAATGTCGATTTCGCGATCGTATATATCCCGTTCCCAAACATCCGCACGTCTCGCCCTACTGAACTTTTCCGCCACTGACTCAATAGGAGCGCGAACGAGAAGTAGATTTTGGTTTCTGTCAATTGTTTCAATACCTCGGCGCTCTTCAATAGACATAATTTTCACCATTAAGTAAACTATGAATGAGTAGATAATAAACCATTATTTGGTGAAAATCCTGCCGGGGATTCCAGGGCCAATTCGTTCTGGAAGCGTTAGCTGGAGAAAGTAGACTACGGGATTTCTCAACGAAGCTTCACCTAGTTGAAGCTGATTAAAGCTGCCCGGAATTTCACAACCTATAGCGTGCCAGACAGCTACACTTCTCAATGAAGCTTCTGCTACTGTAGCATTACTAATCTGCTTGATATCGGCGCTAGTGAGAAAAATGATTGCTGGTATTCTGCCTGCTGTCTTGGCAGAACTGTCACCGAGTGCATCAATGAAACCGAGAATTTGATAATCTGAGTAACTAGGGGGCAGGAGACCTCCACTAAGTGCCTTTACCTCATAGAAAACGCTATTAGCATATGTTTAAGTTGGGCCTGCTGGAAAATTCACGAACACAAGTGGAAGAACTCCATCAGGTTGTACGTTTCGGCTAGCACCACCTGTGGCTGCTGCCCTTGCGGGTGAAGGAAATAACCTGAAATTCTCTGGAATTGGAGTACCTGGTCTGATGGTAGCTAGTGCAAAGTTTTCATAAGCTTTTCCAACTTCACCAATGTCTATATTTTGACTATCGGCAAGTTGATCGAGTCTAGCTTTGGTTGCTGGTGTATGAGAAGGGTCTGCACAAAACTGAGCCTGAGCTGCAAAAGTAAGCCCATTAATAACAGTTGCTACGCCGAGAAATAATACGGTCTTTGGAACGTAGTTCATAGCTGAAGCTCCAATAATATTTACAAAATGATGCTTGCGAAATTTATGAGCGTGATTTATAGGATATTACGAGCCGAGCCATTTCACCGTAAGTGATATAAATCACCTATTGCCATGACCAATGTCACAATTGCAACCAGACAGGTATGATAGCTGTCTACATATAGCGCATTCCAGGTTTATGAAGTGTAGGGACACGGCAATGCCGTGTCCCTACAGGGATCGCTCTCGGTTGTACTTTATAAACGTGGAATCTGCTGTAAATAATATTTAAACAGTACCAGTAATGCTGAAACACCCCTACTTAATTTCTGCTTTTTCTTCTGTAATTATTGCGTTTCTACCTCTTTTTCAGACTGTAGCGAATGCTCAGGAACAACCAGGGTGCTTTATACTTGATTCATCAGGTAAAGTAAATAGACTCGATCCTTTATGCAAGCGAGATGAACAGCAGAAATTAAGAAATGCTATGAAAGCCCAAGAACTTTATCAACAAGGATTCGACCTCGGTCGCAAAGGACAGTATAAGGAAGCAGTTGAAGCTTTTACTCAAGCAATTAATCTCAATCCTGATTTTGTAGAAGCTTATATTTACCGTGCTTATGCTCGGACTGGAACTGGAGACCAACATGGGGGAGTTAAAGATTTTCAGAAAGCTATGGATATCTACAGGGCTAGAGGACGATCAGACATAGCTGATCAGCTTTTAGTCCCATTGAATACGCTGCAAAATGAAATTAGGTTTGAACAGGAAGACCAGGGTAAACCGGAAGTTGAGGATGAGCCGGAAGGTAAATAAGCAGCCTGCTGATTCAAAATTCATCAGGTAAAGTCAATAGACTCGATCCTTTATGCAAGCGCGATGAACAGCAGAAATTAAAAAACATTATGAAAGCTCAAGAACTTTATCAACAAGGATTAGACCTCGCTCGCAAAGGACAATATAAAGAATCAGTTGAACTTTTAACTCAAGCAATTAATCTCAATCCTAGCTTTCCCGAAGCGCATATGGTTCGCGCTGATGCTCAAACTTTATTAGAAAACCTACAGGGTGCAGTAGAAGATGTTCAGAAAGCGATAGATATCTACAGGGCTAGAGGACAATCGCAAATAGCTGATATGCTTTTAGTCCCATTGAATTCGCTGAAAAATGAAATTAAGTTTGAACAGGAAGACCAGGGTAAACCGGAAGTTGAGGATGAGCCGGAAGACAAATAAGCAGCCTACTGATTCAAAATAAATTAAGAAATGCGATGAAAGCTCAAGAACTTTATCAACAAGGATTCGACCTCGGTCGCAAAGAACTGTATAAGGAAGCTGCTGAAGCTTTTACTCAAGCAATTAATCTTAATCCGGATTTTGTAGAAGCTTATATTATCCGTGCTCGTATGCGAGCTGTAATTGGAGAAAAACAGGGGGGAGTAGAAGATTTTCAGAAAGCGATAGATATCTTGAGGGCTAGAGGACAATCGCAAATAGCTGATATGCTTTTAGTGTCATTGAATTCGCTGCAAAATGAAATTAGGTTTGAACAGGAAGACCAGGCTCAACCGGAAGTTGAGGATGAGCCGGAAGGTAAATAAGCCGCCTAAATTTTAGTTTTGTTTGTAAGGTGCGTCAGGCTTGAAGCGAGTACGAAATAATTAGGTTTTACCTCTGACGCCCCCTAGGAAATGCGTAAGTCATCTTTAAGCATAAGACACCGGATCTTTCAATCCCAATTCCTCAAAAGCCGCCAGCCGCAAGCGACAAGAATCGCAAACACCGCACGCAGTTTCGCCGCCTGCGTAGCAAGACCAAGTTTGCTCCCAAGGCACTTTTAATTTGTTGCCTAATTCAATAATTTCGGTTTTTTTAAGTTCAATCAAAGGTGTTACAATATTAATAGCTTCTCCTTCTCTTCCCTGCTTCGTTCCCAACCGAAATACTTCCTGCATGGCTTGGATGTAATCGAGGCGACAGTCGGGATAGCCGGAATAATCTAAAGCGTTGACGCCGATGTAAATACGATCGGCTTCTAGAGTTTCGGCGTAGGCGAGGGCAAAACTGAGAAAGATTGTATTTCTAGCTGGAACGTAGGTAATTGGGATGTTTTGAGACATTTCTCCCAGAGTGCGATCGATCGGCAATTCAATCTCATCATCCGTCAGCGCCGAACCGCCCCAAAGTGTCAAGTCAAAGTTTACTATCTGATGTGCCTTAACCGCGGCCGAAAGTGCGATCGCCCTTGCTGATTCCAACTCCCGCCGATGTCTTTGCTTGTAGTCAAAGGAAATAGCGTAACACTCGCAGCCGTCGGCTTTGGCTTGATACAAAACAGTTGAGGAATCCAGCCCTCCCGACAATAAAATAACTGCTTTCACTTAAAACATCCTCAATCAAATTAGCTTTTATATTTATATCAAATTAGTGGCAAATTGACAATAATAATAGTTGTGCAGAACATCTAAATGTAGCGTATGCACTGCACGCCTTACCCTAAAAACTAACTGGTTCCTAGGCTCTGCCTGGGAACCATATCTAGAGGCTCTGCCTCGCATTGCGACCAGGAAAATTGGAGGCAGAGCCTCCGGATCTATGTTACCAGGCAGAGCCTAGTAACGAGTAGAACCAGTAGAGTAGAAAGAAAATTTATCTTTTGTGGAACAGGCAAGATGCCTGTGCTTGAGATTGGTGCAGGATGTCAGATTTAAATTGCTAATAAATCATCGAGTTCGCGGTAATCGGGCAAAATTGTATCAATTTTAATACCCTGCCGCAAAACTGTGCGATCGCCCTGCGCTCTAGATAACAATTCGCTGAAATTCCGCGCCTTAAACAAAATCAAATCAGCAGGTAAACCCACTGCAATTCGTCCTAAATTCGGCAATCCCATTAAATCGGCTGGAGTCTTTGTAACTGCACAGGGCCAGTCTCCATAAGGCCTATCTAAATGGGCGATTCGGACTGCCATATTAAAAACTTCCAAAACATCATGATCGCCAAATCCGTAAAACGGATCGCGACAATTGTCGCTAGCAACTGCAACGGGAATTCCGGCTGCTTTGAGTTCGTGCAGGAGAGTCACTCCCCGCCAGCGCGGTGTATGCTGAGATTCTCTGTCTTGCAAGTAAAGGTTGCACATCGGCAAGCTGACAATGCCAATATTTGCTTCCTTGACTAATTCCAGAGTTTCTGTTACTAAATCTGAGGGTTGTACGGCTAAACTACAGCAGTGTCCGCAGATAATTTGATCGGAAAATTCATGGCGGATGGCGGTTTTTGCGACTTCCCGCAATGTTACTGAATCTGGATCGTCGTTTTCGTCGGTGTGGAAGTCGAGGTTTAAATTTCGTTCTTTGGCTAAGGTAAAAACTCGATCGAGTTGTTTGTCTAAGTCGGGGTTGATATAGGCGACTCCGCCGAGAATGCCGCCGATTTGGGCTATGCGATCGGCTAATTTTTCCCCTGCGGGTGTCAGGTAATAGTCGAGGGAAACCAGGGAAACTGCTTGCAAGATCAGCCGATCGCCCCATTCGGCTTGCAGCGCTTCAAATACTCCCCAACTAACGGTTCCCTGTTCGCCCGCGCTGTCGATGTGAGTGCGGATGGCTTTAGTTCCGTGGGCATAGCTGCACTTTAGGCCGAACTCCATTCGCTTGTAAACATCGTCTGCATTCCAGTTTTTTTGAGCATCAGCGCCTACCGCTTCGATCGCGCTGGCAAAAGTTCCATCGGGATTGGGCGATCGTTCCCAAATGTGACCTTTGTCTAAATGGGTGTGCATATCCACAAAACAAGGCCAAACTAAGCCGGCCTGCAAATCTATCACTGGGATATCTCCAGAGGAGGATACAGGTTTTGTACCTGCTGGAGTAATTTGGGCGATCGTACCCGCTGCAATTTCCACATCCACCAAACAAAAATTGTTCTCAGTCCCCGTTGTCGCTACAGTAGAATCTGACGGTGCGATCGATTTTATCTCTAGAAGAGACGCGGGTACGCGACCATTTTTGAGCAAATAATTAGATGTACTTGGCAACATTAATTTTGTGAGTTAGTATTTTGTTGATAATTCCCGGCTACCAGTTGTAACTATAACAATCATTGCAGGAATTGTGAACATCTCTTTTCCCTCTTTCACTCTTTTCTAGATTTTATACGCCCTCTGCGCCCTCTGCGGTTAGTTAAACAAACATCATGCAAAAAAAATATAACTACTAGAGAAACTTGGATTAAATAAGTAGTTTTGCTGTTGGTACTTCAGCCTTAATCACTAAAGCACATAGGCAAAACTTTTGTATTTTTAGGACAGCGCGAAAATCACCATCACGAGTTTTGCTATGCCGGATACTTCCCGATCCCGAATCCTTTTGCTATCATAAATCACTGCTTCAAATTGCAATTTAACTTTCAACTAACACCAGCATCCATAGCAAGAGTCATAAACAACTGTGTCAAAACCCAAGCATATAGTTTTAACATCCCATCCCGACAGATCTGGCACAAAACCTCATCCCATCCACTGGGGAGAAATCGATCCGCTGAAACGCGGGCCTGTGATTGGTAGCCTCACCAAATCGTCTCACCGGAATGCGATCGGCACTCATTCGGGTTCCTACTCTGTTTATCGCGCGCTAGCAGTTGCTTCCGGCGCACTCCAAGCAGATCATCGCCCCGATTTTACCAACACCTCTCCGGCCGCACACATCGGGCCGCACCAGAGTTGGGGCGATCGCAATTTGATTGTTTCTCTCGATCCGTTTGGGGGTTTGGTCAGCGAAGTTTATACTTCATTTCTCCAGCAGGGATATGATATTCGCCCGACAATTGCTGTCACTAAAGCTCACATTAATATGCCAGAATTACAAGATGCTATTGCTAAGGGGCGGGTGCAAATTGATGGCAAAATAGTCAAAGCAGGTGGCAATTTAGCAGTAACTAAAATTGCGATCGACCCGGTTTGGTATTTGCCGGGAATTGCTCGGCGGATTGGGGCCCAAGAAAGCGTTATCCGCCGTGTCCTGTTCGAGCAAACAGGGGGAATGTTCTCGGATTTAGTGACGCGGCCAGACTTACAGGTTTTCTTGCCACCAATTGGCGGAACTACGGTTTATATTATTGGCGATGTCGCGAATATTTCTGACCCGGATAAGCAGTTGGCGGTACGGGTACACGATGAATGCAACGGTTCTGATGTCTTCAGTTCCGATATCTGCACTTGTCGCCCTTATTTGGTGCATGGGATGGAAATTTGCATCCAAACGGCACAATCAGGTGGTTCTGGGGTAATAGTTTACTTCCGCAAGGAAGGGAGAGCTTTGGGGGAAGTGACTAAGTTTTTGGTGTACAATGCCAGAAAACGGCAGGAAGGTGGCGATCGCGCTGATGCCTATTTTACGCGCACTGAATGTGTTGCGGGAGTTCAAGATATGCGGTTTCAAGAACTAATGCCAGACGTGCTGCACTGGTTGGGGATCTCTCGAATAGACAGTTTAGTTTCTATGAGCGATATGAAATACAATGCGATTATCAATTCTGGTATTCAGGTGGTCGATCGCATCCCCATTCCTGAAGATTGGATTCCTGCAGACGCACAAGTCGAAATCGTCGCCAAAAAAGCCGCCGGCTACTACACGCCAGACCCGGTGCCAGATGCTACAATTCTTGCAGAAGCGATCGGACGCGATTTAGGAGATTAAGAGGGCAAAGACGCGACCGATGGGACGCGAACAATCGCGTCTTTGCTACATAAAATTTATTGCTGGTTTTTGATCAGTCAGGGTAGGTTATGGCTAATTTGCGTTCTAGTGTGATCGTAAAAACAGATATTTGTGGATATACCGCCAGAGTCAAAAAATTATCTCAGTCGGACTTAAGTAGTTTGTTAAACGAGCATAAAAATTTTGTTTCAGATATTAGCGCCAGAAATGAAGGCAGCGTGATTAAAGGGGAAGGTGATTCATTTTGGATAATTTTTCCCAGCGTCACAGCAGCGGCGGTAGCAGCCATAGAAATGCAGCAAGAATTGAGAGCGCAACAATCTAGCAAGGCGAACGACGAACGGTTGGCTATTCGCGTGTCGATTACATTAGGAGATGTCTTGCATCAAGATAAAGATATCTTTGGCGATACGGTGAATTTAACAGCGCGCATAGAATCAGTAACTCCGCCGGATGAAATATATTTGTCCCAAGCAGCATGGCTGGCGCTCAACAAGGCAGAAGTGCAAACGTCTTTTGTCAACGAGTTTTCTTTGAAAGGGATGAGCGAACCTGAAAAAGTATACAAAGTTGACCAAAGTTACAAAACCCGAATCATCAAGAATCAAGCAATAATTAAAGCAGATTTGAGAGGTTTTATAGCTTATCAAGAATCTAATTCGATCAAAGATGTGGAATATTTGCTCACCAACTTTGATACTTTTGAAAAAACAATTTGCGAAGAATACGGCGGTACAATTCGGAGTATTGTTGGGGATTCGCATTTGTTGACTTTCCCAGAAGCTCATTCAGCCTTAGCGGCAATGGAAAGTTTGTGCGAGAATTGGAAATTTTTTATTCACGCCAATAAAATACCTTGTGGCTTGTCGGTGGGAGTTGCTAAGGGAAATTTATATATATTTAGGTCTTGCACTTACGGAAAAGATATTAACATAGCCGACCGCTTGGAAGATTTAAGTAAAATAGTATCTCCGGGGACTGAAAGAAATTCGGTGATAGTTTCGGATCAAGTAAAACGCGAAGTCAGCGGATCGAAGTGGGAATATAAGCTGATCAAACTAGATAAAAATGCGATTTTAGATAACCTTTTAGATTACAGTCAGTTTGACTTTTTTCAAGAAAACGATGTTTACCGTTGTTTGGTGGTATGACGTTGAAAAATATTGAACTTGAGACTGTAGAATATCTGAGAACACCGGTTGCTATTCGCCAAAAGTGCGATCGGCTTTTTGATTTAGCCCGTCTTGACAAACTTCGCTACTTCCGTGTCGATTTATCCCAACTCGACAAAGCAGCAAATTATGTAATTGACACAACGCGCCAACAGTATCCCGATTTTAACATTCCCTTTCACAGTCGCTGGCGACATTTTGAAGCCGGCAACCTGCCGCGCCTCGCCGAATTGGATGCAGCTTTAGCAGAATTTGCACTCATAGAGCAAGCTAAGATCAAATTTGATTTAGCAATTATCAGCGTTTTGCTTGATGCCGGTGCTGGTGCAGATTGGCAGTATTGTGAACCAGAAACCGGGCAGGTTTACCGCCGTTCTGAAGGGTTAGCAATAGCCAGCTTGCGGATGTTTTGTCAAGGTGTTTTTTCTAGCAATCTCGATTTTCCTTGGCAAGCTGATTCTCGCGGACTTTCTCAATTAAAACTAGAAACCTTAGCTACTGGATTTCAGGTAAGTCGAGACAATCCGCTAGTTGGTTTAACAGGCAGATTAGAATTATTGCAGCGTTTGGGAAATGCCGTTTGCCAGCATCCATTATTATTTGGTAGCGAAAACCCGCGTCCCGGCAATTTAGCCAAATACTTGCTCGACATTCGGGTTTCAGTATCCAAAACAGTGAAGGCTGCTGATGTGTTGAGCGCTGTTTTGAGAGGTTTTGGGGAAATTTGGCCGGGAAGATATGCAATTGGTGGGGTTAATTTAGGCGATGTTTGGCGGCATCCGGCTTTAACAGGAGAAAATCTGGGAGATGAATTCGTGCCGTTTCACAAACTCTCGCAATGGTTGACTTATTCGCTGTTGGAACCGCTGCAAGAACTTGGTTTAGAAGTCGCGGGATTGGATGAGTTAACGGGATTGCCGGAGTACCGCAACGGCGGTTTGTGTTTGGATATCGGGCTGCTGCAGGCAAAAGATTTGGCTATTTTTGAGCAGAGTTACTTCCCGGATTCGGAAGTTATAGTAGAATGGCGATCGCTCACTGTCAATCTTTTAGATAAAATTGCCGCATCTATGCGAGAAAAGCTGCATTTGAGTGCGACAGAATTGCCGCTGGTGAAGATTTTGCAAGGAGGAACTTGGGCGGCGGGGCGGAAAATTGCGGGCGAATTGAGGGCTGGTGGAGTGCCACCAATTCAGATTGAAAGTGACGGCACTGTGTTTTAGAAGCAAGAAGGAAGAGGGGAAATTATCCCCTCTTCCAACTTAAAATTCAAAATTCAAACCTGAAAACTATACCTCACACTACACTCCCAACAAGCTGCTTAGAGACAAGTGCGATATTTGACGTGATAAACTAAACCGCGATGAGCCAAATCGAAGGAGTCAACGGTGGCCATGCCAGCACCACGGGCTGTCATCGCAGCATTTACTCGCATATTTACACTGTCGCCGCAGCGAGACCAAACATTAGCTACAGTGGCTAAGCTATCTCGAACATTGTAGTTAGTTTCGCCACTGAGATTCCGATTAAAAACTGGGCCGCGGGTTCCAGCGAAAAAGTATTCTGCTCGCAGGTTGCCTGTGGTTTTAGGAGCAACGTAGCCGCGGTAATCAGCATCGTAGATAGAAATTTGGTAGCCTTGGGGTACTTTGATGGGAATGCTCAGATTGCAGCTTTTCCGGCTTTCTGTTGAGACATTTCCCAGGGCTGCAAACTTGTCAAATAGGATGGTGAGTTCTTGACCGTCGGGGCTGACGCTGACGCTGGCAGAGCGATCGGGGCAACCGCTACCGCCGTAGCTTGCACCTAAAATTTGAACGGCAGGATTAGCCAAGGCGGGGCTGATAGAAGCAGTCATTAATGCCGTAGCTAGCAATAGTTTTACAAACTTCATGGATGTTCTCCTTAATAAGTTCAGTTGTGTGTTAGGAGCACCCTAAAAAAATGGAACTGAGTTTAGGTAATGTGTTTTAAAGTTGGATATAGCCGCCTTCATGTTGAAAGATGAAAAGCCAGTCAAGCCAAGCTTATAACCTCATGGGCAGTTCCTATTCAGGTTTTTTCGATTAGTGAATTAATCGAAAAAATAGGTTTTATGTTGATACTTCTTAAGATTCATATCGGTTGGTAAAAGTTCCGGAAGATTTCGGTGCGAAACTCCGGATCTGTGTTATTGGGCTTGGACGGAGCGCGAGACAGCGAAACCAGTGGGGAGGCTTTTGGGCCCGGATCTGCGTTCTTAGGAAGAGTGCGGGAAGGAGAGGAAACGAGATAATGACATATTTGTCTATTTTCAAACCTCGCATACTTAGTGTCGCGCTAGGCGGATGAAAGGAAATTGTCGGAGCGAATTTTATTAGCGCGGTATTTGTGCTTTCAATAGGGGTTTGATATAAGTAGTCCAGGACGCAGGGGCGGCAGAAACCGTTTTTTTTGCGTCAAGAATGCCTCAAGGGCTGATAAGTTAGAATAAAGCAGATTAATTGTTTAAAAAAATGAGTCCTAAAGTTACTGTTATCGACCATCCTTTGATACAGCACAAGTTAACTCTAATGCGGCAAACTCAAACGAGTACGGCGAAATTTCGCCAACTACTGAAAGAGATTGGGATGCTGCTAGCCTATGAAGTGACGCGAGATTTGCCGCTAAAATACGAACAAATAGAAACGCCGATCGCCAAAATGAATGCACCGGTACTGGCTGCAGAAAAGAAAATTGTTATTATTTCGATTATGCGCGCCGGTCAGGGATTGTTAGATAGTATTTTAGAGCTGATTCCGTCTGCGAGGGTAGGACATATTGGTTTGTACCGCGATCCGACAACTCGGATGGCGATCGAATATTATTTCAAAGTTCCCCAGGATATCGAACAGCGAGATGTTTTAGTTGTTGATCCGATGCTGGCTACTGGTAATTCAGCAGTCGCGGCAGTGGATAGGCTGAAAGAAGTTAATCCGAAGTCTATTAAATTTTTGTGCTTGCTGGCGGCACCGGAGGGAGTGGGGCACTTTCACGAACAACACCCTGATGTGCAGATTTATACGGCCGCAGTTGACGAGTGTTTGGACGAGCACGGCTATATTGTACCCGGATTGGGAGATGCGGGCGATCGGCTTTACGGCACTATGTGAATTCAATAAAATTATTTTCTGCTGTATATGCCAATACATTCATTTAAAAATAAGTTTACTAACATAAGCAGTGGTTTGATAGTGCCATACAATGTAAATTGTAAAATTTTAATGTCAGGAAAACCCTATATATAACAATGGTTGTAGGGTTTTATTACATTAAATTCGTAAATTGCATGATCTAGATGTATTTACTGCATTTGATGGTTGAATTCTCTGCCTTTAGTGTAATTAATTGCAAGAATTAGTTATTAAAATAGATGTATGATGCTAACCGTTTGCGATCGACTACTAACATTTTTTGACGAGGGAAAAAACAATGGAGACTACAGCACAGAAAGAAGCCCCAACTCAGCCTGTTGAAAAAGTGAAAGTTCAGAATATCAACAGTTTGGAGTTTGAGCTTTGGGCTAAAGCAGTGAAACGGCAGATGATTGCAGCACTCTCTAAAAAGGGCGCGATTTGACATCTCTGGGTTTTTTGTGCACAGGTTGTGTTAATTAATTAAATTAACAAAATTTTTGTCTGCATTGTTGTCCGAGTTCGAGAGGAGTAAGGGTAAGAGTTTTGAGATTGCGCTGCTTTCGTAGTTGCGGGAGGGGCAAAAGAAAGAATTTTCCTTTTTCCTAGTTTTGGACGTACAGGTGGAAGGAAGCCGGGTTTTTTTACGAAAATACTTCTGTTGCGATCTGCAGAAATGGTAAAAAAACCCGGTTTCTTTGTTTCTAGAGTGCGTCCGGGACTGTTCTATCTGGCGAATGCTTTCGACCAGATTACGATCGCTTGTCAACCGCCGCCAGCAAGCGCAGACTTCCGTCTTGAATCTGCACTGCTTTCACCGTTCCCACAGCAACTCTTTGTTGACCGTTAGCCATCGCTACCTCAATCTTAATCTTGGGGTCAGCCTGTAATCCCAGCCGCCCCCATAGCCACTTGACTTGAGTAGCAGGAAAAGAGCTCACTTCTACATCAGAAAATGGCGAATTAACCCAGCGGCTACCATCGTAAAAACTCGCTACCTGCACCTGATACCAAACTTGTTCCTCCGCCAATTTTAACTCGTTTTTTGGGTCGGGTTCTAGCCACTCAGCGGGATTGACACTGTTAATTAAAGTAGCAGAACCCATAATTTGACTCTTGTGGGCTTCTAAACTTTCCGCCTGAGAAACTGCTTCCTGAAGTTTGTTGACCAAATTCCGAATTCGACTTCTTGTTTCGCTGTCAGTATCTGATTGCTGGTCGAGCCAATTCATCGCCTCACGAGTTCCGTCTTGAGACGCTACAATCAGGGCACCCCAAGCCTTGACATCGGCGTCAGCGGCATTCACTCTCAAGGCGGCGTCGATGCGGTTCCAGATCCGCCCGCTGTCATTTTTGAGGGTTGTGGCTATTTCGTGACTGTTACTCGGATCGGCTTCAAATACTTGCAAAGCTTCGGTCCAGCGGCCGTCGATCAATTCTGCGAGAACTTGTTGACCGGGACTGGCCCAAGATGCGATCGCCTGCGCCCGAGTAATTTTAGCGTGAAATTCGATCGTTTCTAGCTGAGCTTGTGCGACTGCGGGCCAATTTTTGCCAGCTTTCCCCTTCGCCACACGCATAACATTTAATGCTGGAGACCACAGTCCGCTTTTCGCCAGCCGCAGCCCATTTTTGTAAGTCTCGTCATTGAAGGCAATTTCTTCTAAAGAAATCGCGGTTAACTGAACTGGGTTCGGCAAAAATTTGCGCGGGCCAATTTGATAAAGGGTAAATTGCGGCTCTAAACCAACTGTTTGGTCGATCGCCAACTGCGGGTTTTCCCCCTTAACAATTTGCTGCCAATTCGGCGGTTGTCCGGCCGCACTGGCCCACTCCAACAGCGGCATTAAATGATTTTGGCTGGGGTTGTAGCGAACGACTTGTCCGTAGGGAATTTTCTTGTCGCCCTGCTTTAGTTGACCGCTGACATTAAACCAAATGCCGGAGGCGGGGGGCTTTCCGTCAAAGCGCCGCAGTTGTGTTAGGGGTAGCGACTGATTCGAGGCTTGATTGTCATATGTAGAGTCAGCTAAAGAAGCAATGACAAAAGATTCTGCCGGGCCTTCTACGTTCACAGAACTTGCTAACTGAAAATACTGCTCTTTTTCGGAACTGCGATCGGGAAGTTGCACGCGCTTGTACACTCGAAGTTCGACAATTTGGCGACAAGGATTTGTGCAAACAGTAGAAGCCTTAACAGTTCTTTCTACCATCACCGGCAAGAGCAAATCGGAAATAGAATTATCGCGGGATTGATCGACGGGAAGAGGCAGGGGTTCTCCGGTTACGAATCCCAATTTGCGGATGCTGGCTTTGATTTGATCGAGAGTTTGGATCGAATCTCTGCTACCTGTAGGCAGGCGCGACCATTCCGGCACAAACTGAGAGATCAACCTGTTACCATTGGGATCGACGATGAGCTGATAACTCAGCCAAGCGCCGCCTCCCATTAAAGCTGCACAGCCAGCCAAGATGCTGAGGGCTGTCAAATTAGCTATCAGTCTTTTCCAGGGATACCTGGCGCGAGTTCGGGGAGTAGGTATTGGAAGCTGGGACTCTTGAAGATTTTTGGGGCGTCGGGTTTGGCGCCGGCGTCTTGTCGGAGGAGGAGCAACTTGGCGAGTTTCTGGGGGTTTGGCTCGATTTTTTGAGGGGTTAATTTTGTGTTCCATCATGCCATTTTAGAATTTAGATTTTAGAATTTAGAGTTTAAAATTGCAATAGCCGATCGTACTGCCGACCTATGATATCCCAAGTGTATTGGCTTTCAACGAGCGATCGAGCGTTGACAGAGAGCTCCTGTCTTAGCTGCTGATTTTCAAACAGACAGGTAATCGCCTCAACATACTCCTGAACTTTGTTTGCCCGCAAGGCCCTTATTAGTTGTGTGCCGCCATCGACGGCTAAACCCTCCAAACCTCGATCGCTAGCAACCACGGGAGTTCCCGCAGCCATCGCCTCCAAAGTTTTATTTTTAATCCCAAAACCAATCCGCATCGGCACCACACAAACAGCAACCTGATGCAAATATTCTGCCACCCTTTGTACCCGGCCTACTACTTGAATTCCGGGAAGTTCCCCCAAGGCGAGCACTTCCGGGACTGGCGAAGCCCCTACTAAGGTGAGGGTAGCATCGGGATAGCGCTGCTGCAAAGGCGGCAGTATTTGCAAACTGAGAAACCGCGCCGCGTCAATATTGGGCAAATTGTTCATTGCGCCTGCAAAAATTAAGGTGTGTCCTCCCGGATCGATCGACCGGTACGGAAATTGAGTTAAATCCACGCCGTTAGGAATTACATCTATGGGAGGTACAAAAAAATCTTGTTTTCCTCGCACCTGAACCGGAGGCAACAGTAATTCGAGGAGTTGCTCTCTGTCTGTGGATGTTGTCGCAACAATGCGGGAGAATTTGGAACAGTAGCGTTTTTCGTAGCGGGCGAGTAGCGGTAAATTTAGTCGATCGCGCAGGGGTTTTTCCGAGGTGCCGGTGGCTAAGATTTCCCTGCAAGTTCCCCAAACGGAACTGTGAATGTTTGCCACTGTCAGCAGTTTTTGTCGCCATTCTGGACGCACGTAAATCTCATTAACGCTGTGTTCGCAGGTGACAGCATCGCATTTGCCTGTTGTCACCAATTCGTCTGCCCAATTCTGCATTGCTTGGGAGTAGCTTGAGAGTACGTTGGGAGGTGTTCCCGACTGCAAAAATCGACCGAATCTGTGGAATTTTCCTATTATTTCAGAGAACCCCTCCTCAGTCCCCCCCTTATTAAGGGGGGGAGGTAAAAATCCTTCCTCAGTCTCCTGCTGGAGTCTTAGCCCCCTCTTAGCAAGGGGGGGTTGGGGGGGTGTCTGCGGATGGGGAAAAACTGCCAATTCTGCAACTTGCTGGCGCAATGTGTCGATTTGTGAATCGGTGACATCTGGCGATCGTACAGTGCCGAGAATTACATCATGCCGCAGGCTCAAGTATTGCAATAAATTAAACGTCCTTACCTGAGTTCCTCCGCGGCTTGGCGGATAAGGAAAAGTCGAGGAAAGCATCAAAATCTTCATGGGATGTGGGATAAATAAAGTTGTCGCTTGCGCGATAAAATTAATTGATAAAATCTTTTTAACAATCTTCGCACCTATGGACGAATTATCTGTTAAGGCGCTACTCGAAGACTTGAAAAAATCCGACGAAATCGTGCGCGATCGGGCAACTACAGAACTCTGGCGCACTTGGTTTAACCAGAAAGGTGACTATGGGATGCAAATTCTCAGGCGATCGCAAGTTTCGTTAGATGCAGGCGATGTTCACCACGCTTTGGATTTGCTGACGAAACTGATTGCGGAAGCGCCAGATTTTGCGGAAGCTTGGAACCGACGCGCCGTACTTCACTATACCCAAGGAAATTATAAAAAGTCGATCCACGACTGCGAAATCGTCCTCAAACTGAACCCGGTGCATTTTGGCGCGTTGCATGGTCTGGGTTTGTGCTACGCTGCGTTGGGAGAATACATAAATGCTATTCAAGCTTTTCGTCGTGCTTTGGAAATTCAACCATTTGCTTTGGTGAATCAAAAGTTAATTCTCGAATGTACGGCTCGTTTGAGTTAAAATACATAGGGCATTGGGCATTAGGCATTGGGCATTGGTGGTTCTTTTGTCAGCACTGAATTGCAAAATTTTTAGACGATTTCAAATCTAAAATAGTATAAACTTGTGCCGAAAATTAGCGTTTGCATTCCTACTTGCAATCGAGTGCATCTACTGGCTTGTGCGATCGCCAGCGTGCTAGATCAAACTTATACAGATTTTGAATTAATTATCTGTGATGACGGTTCCACTGACAGCACTCCTCTGTTGATGTCGGAATTTGTCGATCGCGGGATTCGCTACATTCGCCACCCGCAGAATATCGGCAAGAGTAATAATATGCGATCGGGCTTTGCGGCGGCAAGGGGCGAATATTTTATCAAGTTTGACGATGACGATCGCCTGACACCGCAATTTCTAGAGCGGACATCGGCTATTTTAGATAAAGACCCCAGCATCGATTTTGTCAGTACCGATCACTGGGTGATCGACATTAACAATTATATTGACGAAAACCAGACGAAACTAAATTCGCAGCGGTGGGGCCGCGCCGAGTTGTCTGCTGGAATTATTGAAGATTTGCTCTCCACAGTTTTTGTGAGACAAAGTTTGCAAATAGGGGCAACTTTGTTTCGGCGCCGCGCCCTGGAAGAAGTAGGATTTCTGCGGCCGAATTTGCAAAATTGCGAAGATAACGATTTGTTTGTGAGACTTGCGATTGCTGGCAAAAAATGCTATTACTTGCCGGAGCTGTTGATGCAGTATCGAGTTCATGCTGGACAGCAAGGGGTCGAGCGGGCAATTCCCTATTTAAGCGATAAATTGCGCTATTTGACAGGCTACGAATTTGATTCCGAGAAGTTGGAAAAAGTCAGGCTCCAAAGGATTGCAGAAACTCAATTAGCGCTAGGTTTGCGACTGATTGAGGTGGGTGAAACTGAAAAAGGGCGCCTGATGGTGCGGGCTGGAAAGTCGGTTTCTGAGGCGAAAATGTGGGCGGGTTTGGGATTGTCGCTGCTGCCAGTGGAGTGGCGGGGGAGGGCTTTTGCGGCTGTGCGGGAGTTGTTGAAACGGGAGTTGTGAAAGCGTAGGATTTCGACAAAATACCCGGCCGTTGAAACCGCGTCTATACATAAAAAACCCGCAAAGCAAAGGTTGAAGAGTCGGCGGTTAAAATTACGTTTATAGAGACAAAACCCAGCGATACGGGTTTGAATTCTTGATTTTCTTCAGTCCCCCCCTGCTAGGACGAGAGGCAAGTGTAGACGAGGTTTTAAGCACCGAATCTTCTGGCGTGTCGCTCGTGCGTGCAGAAGAAATTATCCGATTGATATAGCGGGTAGGCACGGAATATCTGTAACGCCTGGGTCGTAGCTCAGTTGTTTGAGCAGTGTGGTAATTTGCCCTCTATGGTGAGTTTGATGATTGAACATATGTGTCACCAGAACCCAAGTCGGTAGCACGCGGCATTTACCATCTACATTGCTTGTGTACTCAAACGGTTGACTCAACCAGTCAGAATTAAGGTTTCTAGACCATTCTAGAATTTGCCGATCTGTTGTCTCCCGTTCTGCTCTCAAAACCTCAAATTCAGCATAGAGTTCTTGACCGATAACGGTACCCGAAAATGGGTGAAGAGTGAAACGACCCATCCATGCTCTGTCACCATACAGTAAGTGATTCAAAGTGCCATGAATCGACTTGAAAAAAGCACCCATATCCTGTTTGCGCTGTTCATCAGGAATAGCCGAGCAGACAGAATATATATTTTGGTTCATCCAGCAATTGTACTCTGCCATTAGCTGGTAGTAGCTACCGTCGTACATACTCAAAACTTAACCACATAGTTTGAACAACTTACATTATACAACAAATACGTCTTTCATAATACTCCAGACTCTAATTGGTCTAGATAAATAAATTCAGGAGCTTTAACTCCCGCTTTCTCTCTAATTTTAACCAGTGCAGGCGACTCAAAAAACGCCCTAGCATCTGCGATTGATGTCCACGCGGAGAAATGAACGATTTTGTTGGGTTCATTGTCATATTTCAAGACTTGATAGGAGCGCTCTCCAGCTTCTTTTCGGATGCTTTCAGCCTGATCGAATACCTGTTTCCAAGCTTCATAATTTTCTACTTCATGAATAATTAAGACATATTGCATAGCAGTTAGATTCTCTGATAATTTCAAAACTTCAAACGAATAATTTTATTAGACTAACTCACCTTGTCTCCAAAGCCGACCACAGGAGAGCGAGTAAATTATACCGTAGCGACGGTTGAAAATCTTCGCAACACCGAACAGAGCGATCGCGCTTTCCACTAAAGTAGTAAACAGTGCCCGATCTAAGTTTTTCCTAAATATCGTGTCTATATTTTCTGAAATTCCGACTGTGTGGTTGCAAATTTCCCTCGTGGGAGTCTGGTTGGGTTTGATTTTACTGGTAGCTGAAGGGTTAAATCGCTTTACTTCTGTCGATCCTGAAGTATCGCGGAAGGTGGTGCACATCGGTACTGGAAACGTGATTTTGCTGGCGTGGTGGCTGGAAATACCCGGTTGGGTGGGGATTTCGGCGGGGGTTTTAGCAGGCGCGATCGCCCTAATTTCTTACCAAGTTCCCATTTTGCCGAGTCTTAATAGTATCAACCGCAAGAGTTTGGGGACTTTTTTCTATGCTGTTAGTATCAGCGTTCTCGTAGCTTGGTTTTGGCCGCTGCAACATCAGGAATACGCTGCTTTGGGCATTTTAGTCATGACTTGGGGCGACGGATTGGCTGCTGTCATCGGGCAGAAATACGGCAAACATATTTATCGAGTTGGGGGAATTCAGAAGAGTTGGGAAGGTTCTGCAACTATGTATTTGGTGAGTTTTGCTATTAGTAGTTTGATTTTGCTGGCGGTTCAAGGCAATATTTGGCAAACTTGGGCTGTGTCTGCTGTTGTAGCTTTGGCTGCTGCTACTTTGGAGTCGGTTTCCAAGCTGGGAATTGACAATCTGACTGTGCCGATCGGCAGTGGGGCGATCGCCTTTTTCCTAAATCAATTTTTGATAATTGGTAATGTGTAATCTGAACTTCCCCCCACGGGTGGTGTTGCTGGATATAGGTATGAATTCAAGATTTCGCAATTGCTATAAACTTTCGGAGGGTGAGTTTTGTAACTTCCGATAAAAGGTGATTCATACTGTGAATCAGCAACGCCAATGATCAATTGTCTAAGTTCCGTTAAAGCAGCCGACGTGCTTGTAAAATTTGTTGTTGCCATTGCTCGAAAGCGGGGATTTTTGAGCGATCGTCTGTGGGAAACATCGCCCTGATTTGCTCCATCAGCTCGATCGCCAGCGGTACACCAAGCTGTAATTGTTCCAACACATCCCGCTGAGCAAAAACTGTTTCCGGTGTTCCTTCTAAAATCAATTTTCCTCGATCCATTACAAACACCCAATCAGCCCAGCGGTAGATGAAATCTAGGTCGTGGCTTGCTAAAAGAATAGTGGTTCCGGCGTTGTGAATTTGTTGGAGTAAACCGATCAGTTGTCGGGTGTGACGCGGATCGAGATAGGCGGTAGGTTCATCTAACAGCAGCAGTTTGGGCTCCAGAACCATGATATCGGCGATGGAAACCCGCTTTTTCTGGCCCAAACTGAGATTGTGAATTGGTTCGCGGGCGAGTTCGCTTAGATCGAATTTGTCGATCGCCTGCTGTACCTGTTGAGCAACTTCGGATTCTTTTAAGCCTAAATTGTACAATCCATAGGAAATATCTTCTTCTACCGTCGAAGCTACTAATTGATGTTCGGGATTTTGAAAGACGAGTCCGATTTGTTGGCGCAGTTGCATCAAAGATTTGCGATCGTAGCGAAAGGGTTCACCTTGCCAGCTAATGATTCCCTGTTGCGGTTGATATAAGCCATTTGCTAACAGAAAAAATGTAGTTTTGCCACAGCCATTTTGACCGATCAGCCCGCACCGTTTCCCAGCGGGGACTTTTAGATTTAAACCCTGAATTGCAACTCGCGAACCGCAGGGATAGGAGTAGGAAGTGCGATCGAATTCGAGAATCCATTCAGACATATTCGTTATTTTTTATTTTTTATAGCCTTGTTCCCAGGCTCTGCCTGGGAATAAATACCCGGAGGCTATGCCTCAAATTACCGATTACCGATTTCCATTGTATAGCAATCATTGCAGCATTCGTAAACTTTTTACCCCACCCCAACCCTCCCCTTATCAAGGGGAGGGAGTAAGAAATTCACAAATGATTTAGAATTGCTATCTTTGTGTCAGCCTTGATCAGATTTTGACAACTGCCAAAGTTGCATTTCATAACAGAGATGTTGCTCAAAAAGTTGGCCCGCTTCCAATCCTTCAACCACCAACTTCTTGAACCAGCGGCGAAATATCCAGCGCAGGAATTTGTGGACGGGCGGAACTGTGATCGCAATTAAATCTGCAACATAGAGCATTGTATTCAGTCCATATCGGCGGAAAGTATCGACATACAAATCGATTGTTGGCAAAATATGGGCGGAAATATCCTCAGTTTTTACTAAAGTGAATCCAGCCTGCTTTAATGCTGCATGAAGTTCCGTAACAACATGACAATTAGAGAACATTCCCTCTTTATAATTAGCATCAGATCGCAGCATATCAGCCAGCAACACGTAACCGCCATGATTGAGGATTTTGGCGGCACCGTTAGCAATATCAACAGCCGACATATACTGGCTACTTTCGCTAAAGAGAATAAGATCGTAGAAATGAGTTGCTTTGAAGTCTTCAAACCTCGTGAGGTGGAAGATTGCCCGATCGCCCGTACACTGAAGAAAGCGCTGTTTTTGGAAAGGATCGGGTGCGAGCCCTTCGACTGCAAAACCTCGATCGAGCAAATAAGCCGCATTTCCACCAATCCCGCAGCCCACATCGAGTATCGTATGAGTGCCTTTGGGGATAGCATCCAACAGTTTTACAGTATAAGCTTGCTGAGCGAGGCGCAATCGTGCGATCGTTAGTTCGTCAGCGGGCACAGGTAGGGTTTCCCAATAGCCGTAGTGAAGGTAGGGCGAATCTGTCAGGCCCAAATAGTAATTAAGCGCTGCATTTTGGTAGCGAGTTACCTTGGAAATTTCGATTGATTTTGGCTGCGGCATTCGGAAAATTTAGTAAGTTTTAGGATTTCGGGCAGAGTTGAAATTCTTCCCAGCGCTTGCATACTTGTTCATAGCACTCAACAGGAGAAATTGCCAACTTTTGCAACAAATTGATATCAATCTGACCGTTGGCGATCGACAAAAATATAATTGCTTCCTTGGGTTCGTAGCTATCAATGATAGAGAGCAGATTGGAAACAGTGTTCTCCTCTATTTCTAGTTGTTGCAAATAAACGGTTGCCTCCAAGTCGGAAATAAATTGTAGATCATACTTTATAGTATCTACGCTCCAATTCACAGAACCGTTAATGGGAGTATTGATTTTGCAAGCAACCAAGCCTCGTCCTTGATGCAAAAAGCCATTCCAAGCAGTATGTCCGATCGGCAAAATATTTTGGTGAATAAACAAGTTTTGCCAGTAGCCAAAACTACCCTGCCAAACACTATCTTCGATTCGCATTTCTTTCCCATTAAAATAATATACGCTTCAGAACCCAGATCGAATTACATCAGCGTTCATCTGTGTTTATCTGCTGATATCTGCGGTTAAAAAACCCCAATCCAATAATTAAAAAAATAATAAACTCACCATCATCCATACCTCGCAGATGAAAAACATGATTGTAAACAAATCGGCGGGCATCCTGACTCAGAGATGCAATGATCTCATTACAGTTGCGGGACAGCGCCGGATTCGCACCGAACTTTCCCCCTTGCGTCTGATGTGTGTTTTTCATCAGAGCCGATCGATATACGGGGATATTACCACTATTTGGGATATTTGACAAAAAAGCGTCCGCCTATTCACCAAACTCAATATTTTCATACAAATCGGCCAGCGAAATTTCCACAGCAACAGATGTTAAACTGAGCCGATCGCCCATACAGCTATATTCCGAAAAAATCCACTTATTCGCATCAGTTTTAGAATATTGCTCGACCTGTAGCCGATATTGGTCGATTAATAAATACTCCTGAAAACTAGGAATACTGCGATATGCAGCAAACTTTTCATCGCGGTCATAAGCTTTGGTACCTTTAGACAGCACCTCAGCAATTAGCAGCGGATTGGTAATTGTATCCGTCCGTCCAGATTGCAGCTCGATCGGGCGCGCTACCACCATCACATCCGGGTAAGTATAATTATTAAGCTGCGGAACCCATAGCCGCTGATCCGAACTAAAAGTCCGATATGGTTTCCCTTTTAACGCCAGTTTCAGCGCAACAACTAAATTAGTGGTAATTTCATTGTGATCCGGTGTGCCGCCAGCCATCAGAACAATCTCCCCATTGATAAATTCATGCCGATCCTGAGAATTGATTTCCAATTCTAGATATTCCTCAGCGGTGTAGGTTTTGGTTTCAACTTGCGCGATCATACACAACGCTCTCCTTTAATCTACTCATTTCATTTTATCTTAAAAATTTGGCTAATTCAACATAAGATTAGATTTTAATCATGCTAAGAAACAGGCTTTCCGGCCTGTTCCACAAAGAGGGAATTTTTTGGTGGAGTGGGCAGGAGATCCCGCCCCTGAAAGACTTCTTGAGAATGTGCAAGATTTGAGGGCGATCGCACTTAACAAACTTACCGCAACGGGACAAAGTTATAGCCAGTGCTTCCTCCTTGTTTAACTTGCACTAAAATCGGCTTACCAGCCCGATCGCCCGTGGGCAAAAACTTCACATCCTCGCTCGATCCTGCTGCCGAAAAACTCGCATTTCTGAGTGCTTGTTGCAATCCTTCCCGCGTATTGCTTTGCCGCAAGCCAGCGATCACAGCTTGAGTCGCGTCAAAACTCGTTGCTGTTCGCCAATTCACAATGCCTCCCCAACGCTGGCGAGCATTTTCTGGGAAACGGCTACCGGGATTAGTTTCAGGATGCCAGGGAACGGGCAAAACAAGCCCGTCAACGTCTTTTTGTCCGTCTTTTAAAGTTTGAAAGGTGTAGAGCGTAGTGCTGCCGTAGAGTGGCAATTTGCCTCGATTGATGCGAGCCAGAGAAATCGCACGGTCAATGCGATCGACGTGGGGCGCTACCATCAATCCTTGTGCACCTTTGCTGATAGCATCGGCGATCGCACTTTCGGGATTAAAAGACGGTAACGAAAAATCGCAAACAGTAGGAACTAATTTGCCTCCAGCAGCAGTAAGAGCTGCCACAAATTCATCTTTAAATGATATGTTATCCGGTGCTTGGGAGTCATAACAAATGGCAATATTAGTTTTGCCTGCTGTTTTCACTGCATATTCTGCTAAAGGATCTGCCATTAAGCTAATATTGGGTACTGTCCGAAAGATGTAGCTGCCAAATCCTGATAGATTATTGGCAAAGCTCGTCGGTGTCACCATTACCAGTTTTTCTTGCTGATATATCGGAGCAGCTTCAAGAGATGCGTTGCTAGCATTGTGTCCAATTACTGCTAGTATATTCGGATCTTTTGTCAATGTCCTTGCAACTTCTCTGACAACCTCTTGACTGTTGTCATCGTTGACAATTTCTACTTGCAGTTTTGCACCGTTGATGCCACCGCTAGTATTGATTTCATCCTGAGCTTGGGCGACACCTCGAAGGATTTCTTGGGCAACATTGGGGTTGCTACCAATGGGGACGCTGACAGCAATTTTCAAGTAAAAACCATTGCTGGCTTTGGCATTATTCAAATAGATAAGGGTTTCCGGGTCGTTGCGATTTTGTTGCAGCGATTTCTCAAAAGATTCGCCTGCCGCTTGGTAATTTCCCTCAGCAAAAGCTTGAACTCCTGCTTGTTTTTCTGCTGTTGTTTGGGAGGCTACCAATATCTGATTTCCTAAACTGATACGATTGGCGATCGCTCCGGGTGCGATCGTTGCCGCTGTAGATGTAGATGTAGGTGTATTTAAAGTTTTGGTCTCCAATAAACCGGGAAGGAACTTGTATGCACCAAACCCAATTAAGCCGATGGCAATAATAAAAACAATGGGAGGCGGGCTGTTTTTTTTGTTAGTATCTTGATACATGATTTTTTCTCTTTATTTTGATACTGTCATTATTCATTCAATTACTGTTTACGTCAATTCATATAATTCATTAATTAAGTTCATAAAAGTCATATTTGTAATAGCTGTTGCAGGAAGTGCGATCGCCCTTATTCAAATCCGGCCCGCTAAACTAACGAGAATACGAGAATTATCAACAATATTTCTGGAGACGCGGGCGATCGGAAACCGGGTTTTTGGCCCAGAAGACGCGTTACAACCCACAGATTCAGTAAAAACCCGGTTTCTTTAATTGTGATGCGTAAGTCGCGTTGATATTAACCACCACCACCGCCACCACCGCCACCACCGCCACCACCGCCACCACCGCCACCACCGCCACCGCCACCACCGCCGCCACCGCCGCCATCATTGCTAATGATAATGATTGGAATTACTTCTTCGTACTCCTTATGGTAAGAGCAGTTTCCACAGTGATGGGTAACATACCTCTTTCCTGAATTGCCAGTAGTTGCAGGAACCAAAACTTGATAAGTCCGTTTGAGATTAAGCGTTTTGCACTCAGGGCAGCGTCGATTATTGATTGCTTTCTTGATTTCTTGGTAAATAATGACGGTGAAAGTCAACACAAAGAGAAGCATAACCATCGGAAAAAATGCTAAGGAAATAAACAATGTCAAACCAACTAGCAAAAAAACGATTACACCCATTATGTTGTTTATGAAAGAGCCTTCTTCTCCCTGGTTGTCATATTGTTGCCAACCAGGTTGAGGCAGATTCAGAATTTTCTGGGGAAATGCAATCTGCACTTCTAATTCTTGTTCTGGTGGAATAGGCTGACTTGCCACAAACTCAAATGTTTTAGGATCTACTTGACGCGGAACTGCGGCTGTACCAAAATTCGTAAACGAGAGAACTTTCCCTGACAAAGCGTCTGGTAATTTAACCGTAACTTTTCCGCTATTAATCGGAGCTTTACGACCTGCTGCAATGGCTTTCCAATAAACTAGAGTATTCCCACCTTCTAGCTGTAATCCACCTACCACCCGATATTTGATGACAAAAGTATATGATTCTGGCGCTTTTAATTGATGTTGCCAACGAATCCAAAGTTCATTGTTTTCTAGCCCCGTGCTACTCGGAATTATTTGATTATTTTCGGTAACGATCACATCTTTAATTTCATCGACCTTACCTAAAGGAATATAGCGATATCGTTCAGTGTTGTAGGCTGCTGTAAATACATATTTTTGCGTTTCGGTGACTAACATATCTCCGTTCGTCTGAACGTCGATCGCGACGTTGATGTTATCCCAGTAAAACGGTAGCTCTTGGGCGGCTGCATGAGTGACTGTGACTAACAGTAGGCTTAATGATGCTAGTAAGCAAAAAACTATTTTTTTGAGGAGTCGTTTATTTATCATAGGGTTTCCACAAGATAACTGTTGACTACAATTATTCAACAGGTTTCTTGTGGAGTCAATTCATAAAAATCATGAATTATACTCATAAAAGTCATATCTTTAGTCTGGCAGGGAATTCATATCAATTCCGGCTGCGCCGGAATGATATAGAGGAGACGGCAGTGCCGTGTCCCTACCGCGATAAATTGTAGGGACACGGCACTGCCGTCTCCTCATTTCTTTATTTATTTTCAACTTTGAAATACCATACTTAACAATATTAAAGTTGTACAACCAAACAGCGCTTCAAATATATATCTTTGTGAAGGTTTATAAGGATAAGAATTCCAAACGCGCAGTTTTCCATTAAAGCCGCGAGACGCTAAACTCAGCGAGACTTGACGGTAATTTTCCAAAGTTCGCTGAAGCAATTGCCCGATTAAAATGCTTAAACTACGCATTCCTAGTTTCCAAGTGCGGTAGCCACAGCGCGAATTTTGTGCTATCCAAAGTTCATCGGCGATCGCCAATAAGCTAAAAATAAACCGATACATTAGTAATAGCAGTTCTGTGACTAACTCTGGACACCGTAATTGTCTGAGAATTTGCAAAGTTTCGGTAAATGGAACCGTCAAGAGGATGAAATACATACAACTTGTCGATGCGAAGGCGCGAACAAATAGCAAGCTCACTTGGTATATTCCAGTGCGGCTCACATACAGATAAAAAGTGCCGACGCTAATGCCCCAACCTTGCCAAATATCCCACTGAATTTCCTGGATTTGACTTAACTCAACCGTACCCAGCGCCAAAGCAGGCAAACTTGTCAGCAAAAACATCAACGGTAGCGACAGCAACCGCAAATACAGTTTCCCCGGAATACCCGCATAGATGACGATCCAGACGGCTAACCAAAGGCCGATCGACAATTGGACGATCGCCCCAGAAACGAGAGACAGAATTAAAAGGGCGATCGCAAAAGATAACTTGTGAGATGGCGGCAACCCGCGCAAGCGATTGGTATAAGCCAGACTATCAATCTGATGGTTCATTCCGACGATTTATGATCAGACTGCTGCCGAGATTGCGATCGGCCTTTATACAACCCAATGACGTACCCAACTACGCCAGCCCCCATCGCCGCTTGAGACGCAAACAATAGACTGGCAATTTCGCTGCTAGCCGGCTCAAACAAATGATTAAACCAAGGTTTATAACCCGGTTGAATTTCAGTAATTGCTTTCTTAGCTTGGTCATCGGAACCGCCATATTCACCCCGCACAAAAACGAGAGGAAACGCTGCCAGAACAATCACAGCGCCAGCCAACAGCCAATTTTGTCGCGAAGTAGATTGGTGATTTTTTGTAATTTTTTGACTCACGCCTTATGACTCCTGTCTCAATAATTTCAAAGTTTCCAACTCCGGCTTCCCGTAAGAATGCAGCCAATTCCAGACCAATAGAGTCAGCAATCCCTCACTAATAGCCAGGGGTACTTGAGTGATAGCAAAGATACCAGCAAACTTGAGAAACGAAGCCATAAAACCGCCACTTGCTGCCGGAAAAGCTAATGCTAATTGAATCGAAGTCATCACATAAGTCAGTAAATCTGCCAAAGCCGCCGCACAAAAAATTGCTGCCCGCTGGTTGCCAGTTCGCAACAGCAATTGATAGATAAAATAGGCAGCGAAAGGGCCGACAATCGCCATCGAAAACATATTCGCTCCCAGCGTTGTCAAGCCACCATGCGCTAACAGTAACGTTTGAAACAGCAGAACTAAAGCCCCCAGTACAGCCATCACCGAAGGGCCGAACAAAATTGCACCCAAGCCTGTACCCGTCGGGTGAGAACAACTGCCCGTTACCGAAGGAATTTTTAAAGCAGAAAGCACAAAAGTAAACGCACCCGCCAAAGCAAGCAATAGTTTAAGTTCCGGGTGTTCTTTTGTAATACGAGTAATTGAGCGCAAACCTACTGCAAAAAAAGGCAACGCCACCATCCACCAAAATGCAGCCCATTGCACCGGCAAAAAACCTTCCGAAATGTGCATAGCTGCGGCGGGCGTTGCCGAT
This sequence comes from Microcoleus sp. AT3-A2, assembly GCF_036705685.1. NCBI lineage: Bacteria > Bacillati > Cyanobacteriota > Cyanophyceae > Oscillatoriales > Microcoleaceae > Microcoleus > Microcoleus sp. AT3-A2. The sequence goes on along the minus strand of NZ_JAUBVF010000001.1, from coordinate 268,140 downwards.
CCCAGGACAATATAACAACTCAAGCCAGCCATCAATCCCAAGCTGACCAATTTCCGATTTCTGGCCTTCACGCTGAACCTCGCAGATGAGACTATGTAAACTAACACATCGGCGGGCATCCTGACTCAGAAAGCGACAAAACTCTCATTACAGTTGCGGGACAGCGCCGGACTTGCACCGAACTTTCCCCGTTTCCTCTAACGGCTGCTCCCCATTAGAACCGACTGGTTAGACATAGTTTAGTCGATCGCGTAAGTCTCAGCAAATATTTTACAAAAATTCATTCAGATTAACTAAGTCAAAATTACCTATCATATTCTCTTCTCTTCCTGCGCGTCTTCGCGGTTCGTTCAATAAATACTATCGCCAAACAAATCAACGGTATAATATTAATGAGTTTTGAGGAAAGCCGCAATGTTACAGTACAACTTGCCGAGGAACTTGCCCTCCGCCGATGAACTACCAGACTCGGATGAAACGCCTGTGGATAACGAACTGCAAGAACTAATACCGGGGTTGTTAAAAGCAATCTTGCTAATACTTTGGGCAGAACGCATGGACTGGTTTTTTGGCATAGATATGGGTATCTATTCTCACCCCGACAAACCGGCCATTGTGCCAGATGCTTTCTTAAGTTTAGGTGTAGAAAGGTTTTATGATGAAGAATTACGTCCCAGTTACGTGCTGTGGGATGAAAATGTTCTGCCGACTTTTGTGCTGGAAGTAGTTTCCCCAACTTATCGGAAAGAATACACCGCAAAGTTGGAGGAATATCAAGCTTTAGGCGTACTTTATTACGTCATTTATTCTTCCCGCCGCCGCCGTAAACCCCGTTTGGAAGTACATAAGTTAGTCAATGGGAAGTATGAATTACAGCCAGGACATCCAGTTTGGATGCCAGAGATTAGTTTAGGAATTGGTTGTGAAAGGGGCAATTATTCTGGGGTGACAAGGGAGTGGTTGTATTGGTACGATGCAGAGGGAAAACGTTATCTGACTCCTGAAGAACAGGTGAAAGAATCAGCGCAACTCGCCCAACAGGAATCGCAGCGCGCCGATCGATTGGCCCAACGTTCCGATCGACTAGCTCAGCGATTGCGGGAGTTGGGGATAGATCCTGATAATCTGACCTGATGGCAGTAAAGGCTACAAGACTTACACACTGTTGACGCTCAGAAACCGGGTTTTTCAACGGAGTGCGATCGCCCTCAACGCAGGATTTTCGGGAAAAAACCCAGTTGCTACGTCCAGGAATGTGTGAATATTTATCAAAACAATCAATCAGGAAAGATGGAGCTAGATTTGGGAAAAACAGAGAGTTTGAGGGCAAACATTGAAATTTAGCTCGAAAAGATGAAAATCACGAGAGGTTATTAAATAATGGTCATGGATGTGCGTTATTACGATGTCATCGGCTTTGGTGATGAAGTTCCAGGAGTTCTTGCTGTTATCTCTGCCGCCAGAGAATATCGTCGCCGGACAAAGCGTTATCCGCGAGTTCTGCTCATGTCTAAAGGAAGCTTGCAAGAAGGAATTGGCGGGCATTTGGTAAGAGGCGGCCTTGCTTATTTAGATAGAAGTCAGATTAGTCCAGAAATTAAACAATCTTTAAATTTAGATACCTTTGGTTCACCGCCGGCAATCTATAAAGAATTCCTCCAAAAATCCGGTGTTACGACAATTGCACTTGATGCCGGCAAAGCCAGTGCAGCCCTGAAACAAATGCTGTTACAAGCTGGAGTCGATATCCTCAGCAATGTACAAATTCAATCAGTCAATAAAGAAGGCAAAAGAATTGCCAGTATAACCACCTCTAGAGGCACAGTTTATGCCGGCAAGCAATTTATTGATGCCACTGTCAATGCCGAATTAGCTCAAGCGGCCGGCGTGAGAAAGTTGCAGGGATTTGAAACATTTGGTCTGCCTAACTCAGAACTTCCAGTCACCCTCGTTTTTGAAACCCAAGGACTCAGTGCAAGAACACTGAAAAAACTCGATTACATTTATCTAAAACGCTTCACCAACCTGGCCGATTCAGACGCTCAAAAATTTTTGCTGTCCGCTGCTGGCAACGATGCCCAACTAGCAGAAAAACTCCGGCGGGAAATGATCGACACTAGAGGCAATCTCAAAACTCTGTGGGCGGGAAAAGATTACATCGATGTTCGCTCGCCGGCTCTGTCTGTAGCTTACCACTCCTTTAGAGGAATAAAGCTATCTTTTCCTGAAACCGGCATAATGTTAGATCGGGGAAATATAGCAATACTTCCAAATGAAAGACTTTCGTGGAATGCGCTTTTATTTGCAGTCACCGCCAGCGAAGCGGAAGCCTTAGCGAGAAGCGGGAGCAAACCCACGGCTAATATGCAAAACGAGATATTATTTCTTGCAGCTTGGTTGAGGAGTTTGGGGGCTACTTCTGTTACTTCTGCCTCAGAACTTTATATCAGACACGCCGGCAATGTGACGGGAGTTGTAGAACCTTTAACTGGCGCACAAATGCTGTTAGGTGGCGTACCAGCTAATGAGGCACTGGGAACATTTAGCTATTATTTTGATATCCGCGGAGGTATCGAGGGTATTAACGAGAAAGCAAGCAGTCTAGGATGGTTTGAAAGTATGGCTTTTAAAAAGCCTACCTTCAATATTGGCATCCGCCACGCATTAATTAAAAACGTTCCTAACCTGGCAGTGGTCAGCCCCTGTTCTGGGTTTGAAGGGTTGGCCTGTTCTGCAGGCAGAATTGTTGAATTCAACGTCGCCGTTGGTCAAGGCGTCGGTATCGCAGCGATTAATGCCCTTCTAAATAACAAAAATCTAGCCGATGTATCTAACCGAGAAGTGAGACAAGTTCTTGCCCAAACAGGTCAGTTACCTATAATTTTTGGAGTGGCAAATAATGCTGATGGAATCCTATTGGCGCAATTCGAGAATCTTGTCACTTCGGATGCTGTTGCGTAATATAGCAATCCTAAATCATTTGTGAATTTCTTACTCCCTCCCCGCGGGTTCGGGGAGGGTTGGGGTGGGGTAAAAAATTTACGATTCATTTAGGATTGCTATAGCAATTTTAATTAGTCCTGAACGCATCAAAACCTTCATAACCGGGTTTTTTGCCTTGTTCTGCGGTCTGTAACGCGTCTTTCGGTAAAAAAACATTGAAATTTAGCTCTAAAATATGAAAATCACGAGAGGTTATTAAATAATGGTCATGGATGTGCGTTATTACGATGTCATCTGTTTTGGTGATGAAGTTCCAGGAGTTCTAGCTGTTATCTCTGCCTCCAGAGAATATCTTCGCCGAACAAAGCGTTATCCGCGAATTCTACTGATGTCGAAAGCAAGCTTGCAAGAAGGAATTGGCGGGCATTTGGTAAGAGGCGGTCTTGCTTATTTAGATAGAAGTCAGATTAGTGAAGAACTTCAACAATCTTTAAAGTTAGATACCTTTGGTTCACCGGCGACAATCTATAAAGAATTCTTACAAAAATCCGGCGTTAAGGCAATTGCACTTGACCCCCGCAAAGCCAGTGCAGCGCTGAAAGAAATGCTGGTAAAAGCTGGGGCAGATCTCCTCAGCAAAGTAGAAATTCAATCAGTCACTAAAGAAGGCCAAAAAATTGCTAGTATAACCACCTCTAAAGGCGTAGTTTATGCCGGCAAGCAATTTATTGATGCCACTGTCAATGCCGAATTAGCTCAAGCAGCAGGTGTGAGAAAGCTGAAGGGATTTGAAACATTTGGTCTGCCTAACTCAGAACTTCCAGTCACCCTCGTTTTTGAAACCCAAGGACTCAGTGCAAGAGCACTGAAAGAACTCGATTACATTTATCTAAAACGCTTCACCAACCTGGCCGATTCAGAGAGTCAAAAATTTTTGCTGTACGCTGCCGACAAGGATGCCCAACTAGCAGAAGAACTCCGGCGGGAAATGAAAGACACTCAAGGCAATCTCAAAACTCTGTGGGCGGGTAACGATTACATCGATGTTCGTTCGCCGGCTCTGTCTGTAGCTTACCACTCCTTTAGGGGAAGAAAACTATCTTTTTCTGAAACTGGCGTAATTTTAGATGAGGGAAATATAGCCATACTTCCAAATGACAGACTTTCGTGGAATGCGCTTTTATTTGCAGTCACCGCCAGCGAAGCGGAAGCCTTAGCTAGAAACGGGAGCAAACCCACGGCTAATATGCAAAGAGAGATTTTATTTATTACAACTTGGCTGAGGAGTTTGGGCGCTACTTCTGTTACTTCTGCCTCAGAACTTTATATCAGACACGCTGGCAATGTGACGGGAGTTGTAGAACCTTTAACTGGCGCACAAATGCTGTTAGGTGGCGTACCTGCTAATGAAGCCCTGGCAACATTTAGCTATCATTTTGATGTACGCGGAGGCATCCAGGGTATTCGCGATCAAGCAACTCGTCTAGGATGGTTTAAAAGTCTGAGTTTTAAACACCCTATCTTTAATGTTGGCATCCGCCACGCATTAATTAAAAACGTTCCTAACCTGGCAGTGGTCAGTCCCTGTTCTGGATTTGAAGGGTTTGCTTGTTCTGTCGGCAGAATTGTTGAATTCAACGCCGCAGTTGGTCAAGGTGTGGGTATCGCTGCGGTTAATGCCATTCTAAATAACAAAAATCTAGCCGATGTATCTAACCGAGAAGTGAGACAAGTTCTAGCTGAAACAGGCCAGTTACCTAAAATTTTTGGAGCTCCAAATAGTGGTGATGCAATGCTATTGGCGCAATTCGAGACTCTTGCCAGTTCGGATGCTATTGCGTAATCTCAATTCCGGTTGTACTCCTCATGATTGTTGACTGTTGGCTGTTGACTGTTGACTGTTGACTGTTGACTGTTGGCTAAAATTATGCTTTCGGGATAACGAACTGTTTGGACATTTGAACAAATACCGATGCAACCGGGAACGATTTAATAGCAACTTCAATAAACAATTCAGTAGTAGGTTTGGCAGGGGGAATGAAACTAAACCAAAAATTTTTTAGCAAGAAATGAGTGAAATTGGTATTAATATTATGTCCCCTCGAACGACAACAATCACGTTGGTTTGTAGTGAGGAATTTCCTCCTCATAAAATTCTCAGCACTTCCGTCCTCACTACAAACCTATAACGGTGATTTTAGCGGAAATTATATAATACCTCGATCGCCTGCACCGAATTATTGTGCTGGGCGGCACTAACCTGTTAAACAACTTTTCAACTTGAGACTTCACTTGATTTTTCCAGCTTGGTTTCCCGCACAAACAAGAAAAGCGGGAAAGCACATGAAAACGAAACAAGCAAACCCAGAATTATGTACAGCCCTACAAAACTTATATCCAATCGTTTTGACTCAGCGTACATCCAAGTGCTTCCTGCTACAGTTGTAATCAACAAATCTAAGCTTACCGATTTCGCAGCCAGATTAGCCGAACTCTCGGTTACAAAGTCCAGCAAGCCAGCATTGCTAAAAAACTGCAAGTTATAGTACCAAGGCAGTACAAGGCCCAGAATTGCTAGGATGAGATAAATGATTCGCTTAACGCTCATAATTACCCTACCTGTTCGTTGATCAACTGTATTAGCCTACTCGTTAACAACCAATCCTTACTTCTTCTGCGGGCACTTCGGATGACCCCCCCCCTGCAAACAAATGTAAGCAATTTGACTTTTATCTAAATTCTTAGCCTCCGCAAAATCAACTCCTAGGAATCGACCGGATTTACTACCAGTCGGATTTTGAATAAATTGATCCGAAGCTGCCTTCCCCAGAAACACAGCGCCTTTAAAATCCGCTCCCGCTAAATTCGCGCCCCTAAAATCAACCGAACTCACCTCCGCATTCCGAAAATTCGCATCTTGCAACTGAGCATCTTTTAAATTCACGTTGGCGAGTTTAGTCGAAGTCAAATTGGCATTTTGTAAGTTTGCGCCGCTCAAATCAGCACCGGATAAATCAGCACCTTGCCATTCCGATTTAGACAAATTTGTCAAGGACAACTGAGCGCCTTGAGCCTTCACTTTGCCCAAACGTGCACCTGACAAATCTGCTCGCGAAAAATTCGCACTTCCTATATCTGCTCCGGTAAAACGGGCATTTTTTAACAGTGCTTCCTGTAAATTTGCTCCAATTAAAATAGCACTGCTGAAATTAGCTGAATTCAAATTGCCGTTTGACAAATTAGCTTTGTTCATGACAGCGCGCACAAAATTAGTCCCGTTCATTACAGCACTGTTCAAGGACGCCCCGGTCAAATTTACTCCTTCCAAATTAGCGCCGCTCAAGTCAGAAATCCAATCGTCAAATGTACCCGGACGCCTGTCTTCGCCGGTGCCGTAAAAGCGAGTTCCCTGCAAGCTGGCATTGGTTAAATTGGCATTTCTCAACTTAATTCCCGACAAGTCAACTTTGTTTAAAACTAAAGTAAACTGAGATGAGCCGGCAGGACTTTGAGCTAAATCCGTGCGGCTGAGATCCACGCCCTTGAGTTGGCTGCTATACACTGTGAGAATTTTGCCGATCGCCCTTTGTACTGTTCGCTGGCGGGCGGCCGCTAACTCGCGTTCCGGGGCCTTGCCGCCAAAGCGCAGGGAATCGAGGTCGTTGCTGAGGGCCTGATTCAACCGCTGCAAGTCAGGCAAAGCTTTCGGGCCGCTACTGACTAAAGCTTGCTGGATCGCGTCCAGCATGGCGCGGTTGTCTTCTTGAGCGAGCAAATCCGCTAGCAGAGGTACGGCGCGGGAGTCTTCCACCGCCCCCAAAGCCAAAATAGCCGATCGCCTGCCCGATGCCCCGCTAGCCGATGTGGGAGACAATTTGCTAACTAAAGCTACAAATAATTCGTCGTTCCGCTGCCGCGAATCCCGCATATTTGCTTGACTTTGAGTGTAGATGAGAGTGCCGACAAACAAAGTTAAAATCAATCCGGCGCTGCCGACGGTAACTATCACTAAAGTTGTGCCTGGGTGTTGGCGCATCCAATTCCACAAACTGGCATTTGCTTTCAGGCCACTTTGTGGAGTCACAACCAAAGCCGCAATCTGCGCGTCTTCCTCAGTCCAATCTGGACTCTTGACAGGATTGTCAGACAGTTGATTCGATCGAGCATTGACGACCAAAGTATTCGCGAGGCGATCGTGTCCCGCTTGCCGTTTGTAACGCCACGCAACCGCGCCGTCTGCGAGCATTGCCAAGCCACTCAGCCCCCCTAAAATCAGCAAATCCGGAAACGCACCGCTCAAGCGCCAAATGCCGTAAGCGACGCCCAGAGGCACTCCCCAGCGCCCCAAACTTTCGCGAATTAGCACGGGTCCAAAACCCGGAGGAGTACCCGACGCTGTGACAACTTTGACGCCGAACCAGCGTTTGGGGAGAGTTTGACCTGTTCTGGCGAGCAAAAACAGTTGCCACCCCGCTAAAACTGCCGGTGCCAGCAGTGCCCCTGACCAGAATAGATTAGTTAGGGGTGCGACTCTGGGGCTGCGATCGCGCACGGGTATGCCCAAGGTACGGGCGACGGTTTCGGATGCTGCTGCTACAGAGGAATTGAGCGGCACGGTTTCAGTTTCCTTGTTGACCAATGCCCCGATACTGAAGGGAACGAGGGCGCTGGCCGCAATTAACGAAATTTCCACAGCCCAAGCGCCGCACCTGCGAACCAGCAGTGGCATTTGCTTGGATTGTGTTTGCCAAGACGGATCTGGTTGATTGATGCCGCTGGGCGCGGTGGGGTTAGCCATATTTAGAAATTCCTATTATTTGTCGTTAGTATTTGAGGACTGGGGGGAAATTGCCAATTTATACGCTATGTAGATTAGCACTCCGAGAACGGCAAGAGTCATCAGCGCTGAAATTAGCTGTACGACACTATTGAAGACTGTCAGGACAATTATCGCTCCGACGGCAAAGGCTGCCACCTGCCCAGGTTTGGGGAGTCTTTGAAACTTGTCGAGTAATTGATTGTATAAGGTTCCGACGGCTTGATAGCTGTCTGAATTTTGTGTGATGAGCGGCGATCGTTCTACTTTAGCTTTTAGTTCTCCGAACGCTTGCTGCCAATTGAAGTTATTTTGAGGATTCATAAAAAAATTCCGAAGTTATTTTAGATTAATGTGTTTGGAACCGCAATTATCCCCTACCGTCAAAGAACTAGAACCAAATGCCATTGTGTGAGGAAACATGAAGATAAATTATCCGGGCGATCGCGGCAAACTGTGGTTTAGCTCGATCGTGACCGTAGCCTTGGCAATGATTTTAGCGGATGCCGGTGCCCTTCGGAGCCAACCGCTACAAATTGCTCCGGGATTTCCCGAACCGCTGGGAGTTTCTGGAGTTTCCGGCGGCCCGAACAATAGCGGCGACTGCGGTTTTGTCTCTCAAGGGCCGAACCACGTCATTGAAGTAACGCAGGATTTGCCTTACTGGCGGATTGCAGTACAAACTGCTGGAGCTCCGAGTTTGATGATTCAGGGGCCGAGGGGGCGTTTCTGCGTGCTGCCGGCGAATGCTGCTGCGGGGAATGTAGAATTTTCCGGTTATGGGGACAAGGGGACTTATGTTATTTTTGTGGGCGATCGAGCTCAAGGTCAACACCCTTACACTCTCTCTATTTCCCAAAAGCGAAATTAAAAATACAAGGGAATTAGGAGGCTTGCTGTCATAAACTGGGCTTTTTGGCGATCGTAAATAAGCCGGATTTCTAACAGCCAGTGCGTGGAATAGCGATTTCATATCAATTTTGTATTTGGTCTTTAACCCACTTCCGAAACAATCTGAGAGTTTGACTCGTACCCACTGTTTGGCTTTGTTCGCAATATTGAGAAATAGCTTCAATAATTGGCAGATTGGGAAAAGTCGGACTAATTTCCGCTTCAACATATTTCCCCTCTTGAAGCACATTAATCTGAAGCTTTTTATTTTCATATCGCCAGATTTCAGGTACTCCCAAAGCTTCGTAAGCATCGAGTTGAGTTTTGGAAGTTATATCGACTTCAATTGCTAAGTCAGGCGGCGGATCTACAGTTAAGTCGATCCGCTTTTTACCAATCATTAGAGCGTAATTCTGAATGTAAAAACATTCATCAGGTTCAATTCCTTGTAACATACTTTTTCGCTTGAAAGTCGTCGAACCAAATGGTTCAAATTCGATTTCTAGTTCCTCAAACAGAATTTTCACTAAATAGCCAATAATGATTTTAGCTTTCTCATGTTCTGGTAGTGGCATCCTAATCTCCAAAGTTCCTTGACTGTAAGCTATTCTAGAGCCACGGTGTTCTCCCAGCTCTTCTAAAATTGCTTCAAATTCCTGCCAGTTGACATCATGGAACAGCACTCTATGTCCTGGGGGTACACTGATTTGTCTTAATTGCAGCGTTACCATTTCAACCTCCGATTTATTTAAGTTATAGAGCTAAAAACCTGCTCAACAGTCAGATTAAGTTCCCCGAAGGCAGACGAAATAATCGTATCGCCCTCTCGGAACTGGCTAACCTGGTACTCCCCATCAACCAACTGGTAAATCGAGACAGTAGGCTGTTTGGGATTACCTATGAACCGCCGGCCGCCCAAAGCAGCATAGTCCACAACCCAGTATTCCGGGATACCCAATCTTTCATACTCAGCCACTTTTACTAGGTAATCATCTTGCCAGTTAGTGCTAACTACTTCGACAACAAGCTTGACAGAGCTACCTTGAGAAATAACTGATGATTTTTTCCAGAGTGGCTCTGAAATTAAAGCTGTTTTGTCTAAGACTATGATATCAGGCTGGTAGCCCGTGGTCGTTTCTGGAGGTCTGACAAAATAAGTTGACGGTGTTACATAAGGAAGATTTAAACGGTCAATTTCTACGTTAATTTTTCGGATGAGAAAACCTGTAACTTCCTCATGCTCGCCATTTGGGTTCATCTCAACTATTACTCCATTGCGTAGCTCGAAACGTCCTGTTCCATCTGGATACCATTCCAAAAATTCTTCAAATGTTATCGATTTGATTATGGTTTGAATCATGAAAATTTCTCCGTTATATAACCCTTAATAGTTTTTAGTGAGGACGACCGCCCTCAACTAGAGTGAGGATAGGACTAAAGTCCTTACTACAAAAAACTTTTTTAATGCTAATTAATAGAACATGATATCACAGATTAATTAGGTAGGTAACAGGACTTAGGCTCAGCCTCAATATATATGTTTTGTAGGGTCAAACCCCCGTGGTTGCCCCCATACCTGGGATGATTGCGTAAATCGTATGTCATAATGTCAGCTAGAACCCCGACTTCTTGAACAAGTCGGGATTCTGGGTGTGATGTTTAATTTTTTTGCTGGCTGTACAGTTCCTTAAACTTGCGCTGTTGCTCGTTGTGATCTACGATCGGAGAGGGATAATGAAGAAGCCGGCGTTCTAAAGGGGAAATATTTCCTGTTAGCAAAGCTTTAGTATCAACGCGACGCAATTCTGGAACCCAGTGCCGAATATATTCCCCTTCAGGGTCAAATTTCTGAGCTTGACTCGCCGGATTGAATATTCGCAAAGGTTTCGGATCCATGCCACTAGATGCGCTCCATTGCCAGCCGCCGTTGTTAGCAGAAAGGTCGGCATCTATCAATTTTTGCATGAAGTATTTTTCACCCCACTGCCAGTTAATAATTAAATCTTTGGTGAGGAAACTGGCGACTATCATGCGGCAGCGATTGTGCATCCAACCTGTCTCATTTAACTGCCGCATTGCTGCATCGATAATAGGATAGCCAGTTTTGCCTCGACACCAAGCTTGAAAGAGTTTTTCATCGTTCTCCCAAGGAAAGTCTTTGAATGCTTGACGATAGGGGCCGTCTGCTAATTCTGGGAAGTTATACATGGCGTGTTGGTAAAATTCCCGCCACGCTATTTCCTGTTGCCAAGTACGGATGCTTGTAGACGCTTCTTCGCTGCGGCAAGTGTCCATTACTATCTGCGTAGCTTGCCAAACAGTGCGGATGCCTATTGCACCAAATTTGAGGGCTGCGCTGAGTTGAGATGTGCCGTTAATGGCGGGGAAATTGCGCTGTCCTTGATATTGGTAAATTGCCCGATCGCAAAATTCTTCTAATTTTTGTTGCGCTGCATCTTCTCCGGGTTCTATTACTAATGGATTTTCCCAAATAAATCCCAAACTCAAGGCTGTTGGCACTGTTTCCATTGCACCTGCTTGGTTGGCGATTGCTTGTTCTTCGGCGGTTAAGCCGGTCATTAATTCCAGATAAGTTATCGGCAGTGTCTCTACTGGTTGGGCTTTAGGTTTACTGTTCCATTTTTTCCAAAATGGTGTATAAACTGTGTAGGGAGTCCCTGTACCGCTGCGAATTTCATCTGGGGCGTGCAGCAGTTGATCCCAGAAATTTTGAACTTGAATTCCTGCTTGTTGGAGGGCGTTTGATACGGACTGATCGCGCTGTTTTGCGTAGGGTTCTACATCCCAGTTCCAAAATACTGCTTGAGCATTTATAGCTGTTGCTAATCTGGGTATTTCTAGGATCGGATCATCTTGAATTATCAGCAATTGGCTGCCTGCTTCCCTGTAACGCGAGGAGAGTTTTTGCAAGCAGCCGATCATGTAGGTGACTCTAGCTGGCGCTACGTCATCGCGATTTAGGATATTGCGATCGAGACAAAAAATTCCGACTACTTTCGGGCTTTGCTGGCGCGCTGCTGCCAGTCCGATGTTGTCAGAAATACGCAAGTCGCGGCGGTGCCAAAATAAAATTAGATTGGATATATCAGACATTCGATTTTAGATTTTAGATTTTAGATTTTAGATTTTACAGTCCTGGACACACGCGGGTTCAAAAACCCGGTTTCTAAGTTAAGATTTATCGGTTTGACGCACGATTTTTATAAGAAACCGGGTTTTTTCTGTCCGTCCTATTTAACTCAAAAATGGACGGGCTAAGAAAAAGCTAGAAATTGATTTCGCGTCAATTGGTTCCCCAGCTAAGATAGCTTTTTCTAATTCTTCCGGCGTGAATAAAACTGTTTCAATGTCTTCATCATCGTCTTGTGCTGGCGGCTGTTCCAGTTTTTCCAAATCTTGGGCTAAAAAAGCATAAATGATTTCGTCGGAATAACCGGGGGCGAGAAAAAATTGCCCTAATTTCTGCCATTTTCCGGCGCGATATCCGGTTTCTTCTTCGATTTCGCGTTTAATAGTTTCGGCGGGATTTTCATTGATTTCGACTGTACCAGCGGGAAATTCTAAAATTCGCCCTTTTGTGGCAAAGCGATATTGGCGTACCAAGACGAGTTTACCTTCGGGTGTGACGGGAACTGCAAGTGCTCCGCCCGGGTGGCGAATACATTCCCACTCGCCTTCAGAACCGTTGGGAAGACGGAGAGTAGCTACGTCAAAGTTAAATTTGCGCCCTTGGTAAAATAGGCGTTGTTTGAGGAGTTGGGGTAGTTCTTGACCGATCGACATAAGCGACAAGCGAATAATGTTTGATGGCACCGATTTAAGACATCATAGGCGATATCATAGGATTTTTGATTTTTGATTTTTGATTTTTGATTGGGAATGACTGATAACTATCACAGTTTGGAGCTTACCTACGGTTGCATTTTTTTTGAAACTGGTACGATCCCTGAATTGTACTCAATTTTTACAGTTGCAATTTTTGCACTCCGGAACAGTCTGCGGTTTGCAGGAGTTGGACGATCGCACTTTTCGTCACCGGATGCACCCAATCCGGGGCAATTTCTGCTAAAGGTACTAATACAAAAGCTCTTTCGGTCATCCGGGGATGAGGTAGAGTCAGTGTCGGAGTTTCTAGGATTAAATTGTCGTACAGCAGCAAATCTAGGTCGAGGGTTCTTGGCCCCCATTTTTCTCGGCGAATTCGATTAAATTTTATCTCGATTTCTAATAATTTTGCTAGCAATTGTTCTGGTTGTAGCGCAACTTCTAGGATGGCGCAGGCGTTGATGTAATCGGGTTGCGCCGGCCCCACGGGGGCGGTTTGATACCAGCTTGAATGAGATTTTACTGCTATTCCTGGGGTGTTGTTGAGGGTTACGATCGCGCTAGAGAGTGTGGCGAGGGAGTCGCCTAAGTTGCTACCGAGGGCGATCGCACTTTTTGTGAGTTTCATAAAGAAGAAGGTTCGGCAACGGATTGTGTAACGGATGTCACGGATGTCAGGAAGAAGGAAGAGGGAAGTCGGAAGAAGGAAGAGGGAAGGGGGAAAAAGCAAGAATAAAGAAAGATTTAGTTATCTAGCTTACAAGCCCTATTGTCCGCAAAATCTGATTATACAAAATATTATTTTAATCATAACTTAATAAGATGTTAATTTTTATTGATTATGATTGACAAGTGTTAGTATTTAGTTTCAAACATAATGAATTTGTACATACGTTTATTGTCGGCCGTCATTCTAGCAATTATCAGTTTAACAGCAAGTATATCGATAGCTTTGGCTGAAACAAAAGAGCGCTACCTTACCCTAGATTCGGACGGCAGTCAATCTTTTGCGAGTTTAGTGCAGCAGGCGGAAGATTTAGCGAAAGAGTCGATCGCCCGCGAGTTTCAAGAAAATCCGGCATTAACAGAAGTTACAATCATCATTACAGCCGATCGCAGCCGACAAAGAGTTCCAGTTTTGCGATCGAGAGTATCGCGCCACGACTGGCAAAAAGATGCGAGAATCGAACAGTGGACTAGGTATTTTGCCGATGCTCAATTGCTGCTGGGATTCAGAGACAGCAATATTTCGTCCGCAAATTCTGGGTTTTCGCAAGTGATTAATGTACCTGCGCCTAGTCGATCGACATCGCGAGAAAATGATCCGGGTTTTCGAGATGATTAAAATAGTGGTAATGGGGCATTGGGCATGGGTAACAAATAACAAATAACAAATAACAAATAACCAACAGCACGACACGGAAATCACGGATACACGGATAGATATTTTTTCCTGAATCTCTCTCTCTCTATTCCCAATTACCAATTGCCCATTACAATATTTAACTTGTTGTTAACCTAAATATCTCCCAATTTTAATTAACCTTGAGGTTAACTTCCCTTAATTGAACAGTGATATAGTTTCATACGGAATCATCAGATTAGAGATGTTGGTTTGAAAAGGAATTTATGTCTAAAATAACTCGCCGACAACTGCTAATTTTCTTCGGCAGCAGTGCAGCTACCACTGTGCTTGCCCCTCAACTAACTAAAACACTATTCGGCATCAATTCCACCTCGGCCGAAGCTGTAGTTCCGCTATCTTTCACTCCGTTAAGACTGCCCCACCCGCTGCCGATTTATCGAGAACTTCCCAGCTTTATGCCGACGGGCTTAAACGGACAGGGAACCGTGATGCCTGCCTCGCAGAATACTAAATTAACCAGCTACAACGTTGTTGACGATGTGGTTGTACCGCCGGAATACGAACGGTATGTGATTCTCCGCTGGGGCGATCGAGTTTTTCCCGATCCGGCAGACTATTTCGGCTACAACAACGACTACACAGGCTTTGTAGGCCTTCGCGGCAGCAGTGACGACGGTTATCTCTGGGTTAACCACGAGTACGTATCCTTCCCGATGTCGAAAGTGGCACCGGAATTGCCGTCAGACTTGGCATCATTTCCGGCGACCGATCGCGCCGTCCTCGGTATAGACTTATCTGTAAAAAATCAGGCTACCCTTGGCGAATTTCTTTACAATATGGGTGGTTCGATCGTCCGCATCACCAAACAAGCCAACGGACGCTTTGGGGCGATCGCCGGCGACTCCCTCAACCGCCGTATCCACGGACTTTCCGGCCTCGCAATCAACAGCCAGCGTACCGACAAATACAAAGATGTCACCTCCTGGGGAACCAGACAAGGGGATAACGAGTACCTCACGGGCACGGGCCCTGCAGCTACCCAAGTCTTCGCGCAAGTCAACACCGACGGACTCGGCAACCGCATCATCGGTACAGCTTACAACTGTTCCGGCGGCACAACCCCTTGGGGCACAATCCTCTCAGCCGAAGAAAATTTTCAAGGTAGCGAACTATTCTTCGTGGGAGTTCAGGAAAACATCAAACCCAACGGTGGCCAAACTGGCTACGCCAAGGGTACTACGGGTGAGGAATTCGGCTTAGTCGGCGAAAAATACGGCTGGATGGTAGAAGTCGATCCTCAAGATCCAAGTTTCCGCCCCCGGAAGCACACATGGTTGGGCCGTTTCCGCCACGAAAACGTCGCCATTCGCGCCGAAGCCGGCCGCACATTAGTAGTGTACATGGGGGACGATCGGCGCGGCGGACACACCTGGAAATTTGTCAGCAACGGTAGTGTCACAAATCCCGCAGATAAAACCAACAGCCGCTTGTTTGAAGATGGGGTTTTGTACGTGGCCCAATATAACCGCAACGGTACTGGAAGATGGCTGCCACTAACTATAAATAGCCAGACAAATCCAGTGCGTCCTTCTAAAGTTGGCGAGGCGGAATTAGCAAGTTTTGGCAAAGCTCAAAGAGATGCCGCTACTCGCTTGCCCAAACGCGCCGGAATTGCTGGTCAAACCGAAGACGGCGGTTCTTTTGTAGTAGATACAACCAATGAAGAAACAGCACTTCCGGGCTACCAAAATAAAACTCTGGCTAATTTCTACAGCAGCCAAGGTGCGGTTTTAGTTGATGCTTTCTTAGCTGCTAATTTAATTGGTGGCACCCCGACCGCGCGGCCGGAAGATTTGGAAGTTAATCCTACTACTAAGGAAGTTTTCATTGCTTATACTGACGCCGCACCGGGAAGCGACGGCTATCCAGATTCTCGCATTTTTACTGTTGCTAAATACAGTAGCGCCGTCAACAGCACCCAGCAGTCGGGAGGACTTTACAAAATAATTGAAGACAGTCCCGACGGTGCAGGTTTGACGTTCCGCTGGCAACGTTTGGCTCAAGGCGGAGAAGCGGGTTCGGTAGGTGGGTCGGGATTTGCTAGTGCCGACAATTTGGATTTTGACGCTCAAGGCAATATTTGGGCCGTCACTGATATGTCTACGAGCACGCACAACGGTTTTGATGTGGGTGCGAGTGGAAAGCCAACGACGATCGACCACAACAAGACTGGAAATGTGTCAGATTTGACTGGTGTTTTCGGCAACAATTGGCTGTTTTACATTCCGACTTCCGGCCCGAATGCAGGAACAGTAATTCCGTTTGCTTACGGCCCGAATCGGTGCGAAATGACGGGGCCGACTTTTGTGGGAGATACGCTGTTGCTTTCGGTGCAGCATCCTGGAGAAGATTGCCCGATCGATGATGGTACTGTACTGAGTCGGCAAATTGAAATGTTGGATTTGAACGGTGCTGTTTTCAATCAGACTCGGAGTGTGTCTCGCGGCAGTTTGTGGCCGAGTAATATTGAGAACGATCGGCGTCGTTCGCCTATGCCGTCGGTGATTGGAATTCGTCTGGTGCGATCGACTCCAACGGGTCAGTTTGTTTAAATAGGACTTACGCATCGGGGCCCAGAAACCGGGTTTTTACGAATCTGGAGTAAGATTAAATGAACCGCGAGGCACGCGGACGCGAATAAGGAGAAAGAAGAAGATACTGTTCTTTATTCGCGCTCTTCTCGTCTTCGCGGTTCGTTCAAATAATTAAAAAAATTGCTAGAATAATTAATATCAAATCCCTTGACAGCGGAATTATTCAGAGAATTGTACTTGGCGATATAAATCGGCGATCGCAATTTCTAGATTCACCGATTCAAGTTGCAAGGAATCGCCCAAACCATACTCGTAGAGAACCCATTGCCCCTGTTGATTGCGCCGAAATATCTCTACTCCGGGCTGTTCAACTTGCACCAAGACATACTCTTGCAGTGTTGAGAATTGGCGGTATTTAGCAAATTTAAGACCGCGATCTGCTGCTTCTGTGGAAGGCGATAAAACTTCGATAATTAAGGAAGGAAATTGCACTAATTGCGGATCGTCATCATGGTCATCACAAGTTACTACAACATCAGGATAAAAATACTTTTGTCCTGGTTCCACTTGGACTTTTACATCTGCGATGTACACCTCGCAAGGGCGATCGACAAGGGCATCATCCAGGAGCTTAGAGAAGTTGAAGGCAATTCGATTGTGATTGCGGGTGCCGCCACTCATGGCGACGACTTCGCCATCCCAATACTCGTAACGTTCCTCTTGGGTGGGTTCCCAAGCCAGGTATTCTTCTACGCTCATCGATAGGCGATCGGGTAAGGCAACCATAATGCGATCGGGAATCAAGTATGTTTCTAGAATAGCTTGAAGAAAAAGCGATTAAAAGAGCGGGTTTTTGAGATTGTCAATTATTGGCACATATTTTTCGTGAACCCGCCCCTATCGTATTAGGGGTAATCGACCCGACATGATATCAGAGGTTTGGATTCCTCTGATTTAGATATTCCACAAGCCTGCTGAGTCTGACGGATTGTCAGCCCGTCAGGGACTAAATTCCTCATGTAAGTCACTGTAATTGATTAAGTGCGATCGTACCAACTTTGCAGCGCCAAGCGGTGAACTTCCCGCCAGCTAATATTTTTAAGTCTGGCAATTTCCGCGCAATCCTCATATTCCGGCTGTACATTAACCATCGTTTCTCCCGACTTCGCAACTTTTATCTTGACTTCGCCGTATTCTGTTTGAACTGTCTGGATTTCTCGATGTAAAATAGTTCTTTGTTGAGTCGATCGCCTAATTCCCAAAGTAGTAGTCTCGCGAAAGATCACAGCTTCGCAAGCATCCTGAAATTCGGGATGACAAATCGCAGTTAACAAAACCCCCAGCCGCGACTTTTTCATCACAATTGGGGCAGTGAAAACATCCAGAGCTCCGGCGGCAAACAAAGCATCAAAAACATAGCCGATCGCCTGCGGACTCAAATCATCAATTTGTGTTTCCAATATCGTAATAGTTTCTATGAAATTGGGCATTGGGCATTGGGCATTGGGCATCGGGAATGGGGAATTAGTAGCCGTCTTTCTCCCACTCTCCCACTCTCCCACTCTCCCCCTCTCCCCTTCTGACTTCTCCCCAATCCAGAGGCGCAAAATATTAGGAATTGCCAGGTTTCGAGAACCTGCACCCAAACCGATCGCCTGAACTTGCATCGACGGTGGCGGGCCGAAAGCAGAGGCGAGAGTACAGGCGATCGCAGTTCCCGTAGGAGTGCACAATTCGCGATCGATCCCATTGCTATAAACCGGCACGCGGTGCGTTTCCCACAACCGCATCACCGCCGGCGTCGGCACCGCTAATCGGCCGTGTGCAGCCTTCACCGTACCGCCACCAGTCGGCATCGCCGAAAAGTAAAACTCCTGAATATCCAACCAATCCAAACCCAAACAAGTAGCGACAATATCAATAATTGCATCCGTCGCCCCCACCTCGTGAAAGTGAACCTCGCTTGCGGGGATACCGTGTACGGCACCTTCTGCCTCTGCTAATTTACCAAATACGGCCAAACTCCAAGCTTCCACGCGCGGAGGCAATTTTGCAGAGACGATGATTTGCTCAATTTCGGGCAAGTGGCGATGATGAGTGTGGCTAATTTCGGCATCTTCTTCCCCGTGACTGTGAGAATGTTCTTCCCCGTGATGATGGTGGCCGCGGGCGTCAAAAGTAGGGGATTCCGTTTCCGAGGGATCGAGTTCGGTAGCGGGATTTTTGGGTTTTAACGACAAATCCGCAGCTAAATCGACATAAAATTTAGTTGCTTGTTGAGTATTCCGGTGGACTAATTCCGTCCGCAACTGGTACTCTGTCGAAATGCCGAGCAAATTGAGATTTTCGATTAGGTAGTCTAAAGGAACGCCGGCGTGGATGAGAGCTCCGATGCACATATCGCCAGCAATGCCGGTTGGACAGTCAAAATAAGCTATTTTATTCATTGTTAACAATTAATTTTTAGCATTGATTGTTTCACTCGATATTTCGATCGCCCACTTAGCCTGCAATATCTTAACATGGCAACTATTTACGAAGTGCATCCAGTTGCACCCCAAAGAGACCGGATCGAGAAAATTAAAAAAGCTCTGAAAGATGGGGCAGTCATGCTTTATCCGACAGATACAGTTTACGCGATCGGCTGCGATATCAACTCCAAGTCTGCAGTAGAACGAGTCAGGAAGATCAAGCAACTATCCAATGATAAGCCTTTAACGTTCTTGTGTTCCTCTCTGTCAAATATCGCCGACTATGCAGCCGTCAGCGATGAAGCATACAGAATTATCAAGCGGTTAATACCTGGGCCTTACACATTTCTGCTGCCAGCTACCAAGTTAGTGCCACGGTTGGTAATGACCCCAAAACGCAAAA
Source organism: Microcoleus sp. AT3-A2 (assembly GCF_036705685.1). NCBI lineage: Bacteria > Bacillati > Cyanobacteriota > Cyanophyceae > Oscillatoriales > Microcoleaceae > Microcoleus > Microcoleus sp. AT3-A2. The sequence goes on along the minus strand of NZ_JAUBVF010000001.1, from coordinate 248,810 downwards.
CCACGGGAATTCGAGTTCCCGACCACCCGCTTTGTTTTACACTGTTGGAAGCTTTGGGAAATCCGATTATTTCAACATCCGCTCACATTACCACTGATGATGAAGGTGCAGCACCAGTGCCTGCAGCCAAAGCAGAAAGCTTTGGCAAAGCTGAACTTTTTGACTGTTTGTCCAAGTTAGTGGATGTCATTGTCGATGACGGTTCCGATCCAGGATATCAAGTTTCTACTATTCTCGACTTGACAGCAAGCGAACCGATTGTTGTTCGTCGTGGTTTGGGTTCGGAAGCTGTCGCAGCTTGGGAAAAGGATTAAAATTTTAAGGGGCGGGTTAAGCGCAAAAATTGCAAAAACTCCGCCCCATTTTTTAACTCAAAATTGCTTTAAGCCTCTACCTTAACTCCTTTCCAAAAAGCAATATATCCTGCAATATTTTTAGCAGCATCTTTCGGAGTTGGATAGTACCAAGCAGCATCTTTATTAACTTGTCCGCCGACTTCGACACTGTAGTAACTAGCAACACCTTTCCAACCGCAAGTAGTGTGAGTGCTGCTGTCCTTGAAATACTCACGGTTGATGGCATCGGCGGGGAAATAATAGTTATTGTCTACAATTTCACACTTGTCGCTCTCCGCCAAAACGGCACCATTCCAAATTGCTTTCGGCATCAGTTTTTCTGCTTAAATTGAGATTCTCAATTATTGTAACTGTATTTGTCCTCAAAAGGCATAGAATAGTTGAGAAGCCAACAACCAACTACTGCAAATGTCAGCGTCTCATCCGCCAATATCTTCTGTGCCACTGTCCCTGGAACAAGCTCTTAAACATTTTTTTGGCTATGACTCTTTCCGTCCGGGGCAGCAGGAAATTGTCGAAGCTGCTTTACAAAAACGGGATATGATGATTGTCATGCCGACGGGCGGTGGCAAGTCTTTGTGTTTTCAATTACCGGCACTGTTGAAACCGGGATTGACGGTGGTTGTTTCGCCGTTAATTGCTCTGATGCAAGACCAAGTGGAAGCTTTGCAGGATAATGGAATTGGGGCGACTTTTCTCAACAGCACTTTGAGTTCTCAGGAAACCCGATCGCGTGAAACGGCAATTCTCGAAGGTAAGATTAAATTGCTTTATGTTGCACCCGAACGCTTGCTCGGTGAGAGATTTTTACCGTTTTTAGATATAGTAGCAAATAAATTAGGAATTTCGGCATTTGCGATCGACGAAGCCCACTGCGTTTCGGAATGGGGACACGACTTTCGACCAGAATACAGGCAAATGCAGCGAGTGCGCGATCGATATCCCGACATTCCCATTATGGGACTAACCGCCACCGCCACCGAGCGCGTCCGCCAAGACATCATCCAGCAGCTAACTCTGCGAAATCCCTACATCCACGTCGCCAGCTTCAACCGCCCCAATTTATACTACGAAGTTCGCCCCAAAACCAAGCACAGTTTTGCCGAAGTTTTGCAAATTATCCAAAAAAAAGGCGGTTCGGGAATTATCTATTGCCTCAGCCGCAAAAAAGTTGACGAAGTTGCCTATAAATTGCAACAAAGCGGCATCCAAGCCTTACCCTACCACGCCGGCATGAACGATGTCGATCGCGCAACCAATCAAACCCGCTTCATTCGCGACGACGTGCAAGTAATGGTAGCCACAGTAGCCTTTGGCATGGGAATTAACAAACCCGACGTGCGGTTTGTAATTCACTACGACTTACCCAAGAATCTCGAAGGATACTATCAAGAATCCGGCCGCGCAGGCCGAGACAACGAACCCGCCCATTGCAGCTTATTTTACGGCTACGGCGATGTCAAAACCATCGAATACATCATCGAGCAAAAACCAGATCCGCAAGAACAACGAATTGCCCGCCAACAATTACGTCGAGTAATCAACTATGCAGAATCCAGCGATTGCCGTCGCACAATCCAGTTAAGTTATTTTGGCGATTCATTCCCCGGAAACTGCGGTACTTGCGATAACTGTTGCAACCAAAAACCAGTAGAAGATTGGACGATTGAGGCAATGAAATTTCTATCTTGCGTCGCCAGATGCCAAGAAAAATTCGGAATGAATCACATTATTGATGTGCTGCGCGGTTCAAAAAATCAAAAAATATTGCAATACCAGCACCACCAACTTTCTACTTACGGAATTGGCAAAGATAGAAGTGCTGACGAATGGAAAAAGTTGAGTCGCTCCCTGTTAAATCAAGGTTTTTTAGACGAAAAAACAGACGGGTTTCCCATTTTGAAACTGAATGAAAAAAGTTGGGAAATTATGAAACGTCAGCGCATAGTTGAAATCGCCATTGAACCCCAACGGGAAGTACAGGGGAAGGTTCGTTCTTTGGCAGTAGAAGTAGAAGGTTTATTTACCGTACTGCGGACGCTACGCAAACAAATTGCCGACGAACAATTTGTGCCACCTTACGTAGTTTTTGCCGATAAAAGCTTGCGAGATATGGCAGAAAAACGCCCGCAAAATCTCACCGAATTTGAGGAAGTTTACGGCGTTGGTAGCAACAAGCGAAATAAGTACGGTAAAGTTTTCTTGGAGGCAATTCGCACTTTTTGCCAAGAACAAGGATTGCCAAGTGGTGCTGCATCTTCTGATGTCGCTAATCTTCCCAATCTTTCCAACGTTGCGTCTTATTCGCAGATGCAAACCTGGGAATTATACCGACAAGGTTTGACAGTTCAAGGAATCGCCAATGCGCGGGGTATGAGTCCTAATACTATTTCTGGGCATCTGATAGAATTGATGGAAATGGGCAGAGAAGTTGACATAAATTTGTTGGTTGAATCGGAACGTCAGCAGGCGATAGTGTACGCAATTGAAGTTATGGGGGATGAAAAACTTAGAGCAATTTATGATTTTTTGGAAGAACGTTATACGTTTGAGGAGATTAAGTTTGTGCGGGCTTGGTGGCGGCAAAATTATGTCGGTTTTTAACCGCAGATGTATGCAGATGAACTCTGATGAAAGCAGATAATTAATAGAGAGGAGGGAAAAATGAGAATTTAAAAAGTAGCTTTTTGGAATAATCTCTATATTAGAGTGGCGTTTTTAACCGATACATTTTTTCCATTGGGCTTTGCTAGCTGGCGTATATGGGGTTGGCAAAACTCAAATTTTAAAAGTAATTTTAAGAGCGCTATAAGTCAGTAAACTGGGGTTAGCTAAGGGTGTCATTGTTCGCTATGTTTCGCCCAGTTGGGAGGTTACTAAGAAACCCCGAAGCAATCACCGAGACTTTCTTCAGCTCTCAATTTTTGTGAGCGGCGAAGGCGATAAATTACTTTTTTAACGAAACCTTATTGAGCTATAATTACCTCATCAGATCACTTTTTATGTAAGTAATAGGATGCCTGAGATAGAGCAATATTTAAATCCACACGCATGAGACTATTTACACTCATGCACCGCCCCAATGATTGAATAATATTGATGCAGCCGGAAACGAGATTAGGTCTCTCTGTTTACCCAGAAGCACCCTAGATTTTAGCATTGTATGTGGTTGCGGCAAATTTATATATATGGGTTTTTGAGGGCGACAAATTAAGTTTCTACACTTTAGAACTGTACACCAAATAGTTGACCTCGTTAGCCAACCACTCGTTAAACAGATTGTGCAATATTTCTTGATACCGTTCAGGGGTTAATTCCGCCGGGAGAAACTTTTCAACCAGGAACAAGTGATATCCTAGATCTGTTTCAATTGGACGAATCACTTCTCCGGGTTTAGCGCTAAATACGGCGACGGCTATGTCTGGTTTTAAACCCCACCGATAAACCTTGCCTTCGCAACCGCATATATGCCGACGATTTTCGTCAATGTCGTAAAGATGAGCAGCATCAAAAAAGCTGATCTCTCCTTCTTGAATTTGATAAAATAGTTCCTGAGCAAGCTGGGGGTTGGAAACAATTATTTGATAAAGAATTATTTGATCAAATTGCAGTTTGTTTTGAAGAAAAATCTTTTCTACTTCTTTGCTAAATAATTGTTCGGCTAGTTTTTGGCTGAGGAGCCGCTCGCAAATTCCGGCTTCTAAATCTTCTACCGAAATCATCTGATCGACCAGCCAAGCAATCGTATCCGCCGCTTTCTCCAAACGCTTCTCGCGGCGGAGTTGGTCGCCCACAGCTTGAATTTCGTCGGGAGTCACAGTTAACCCCCGCTCCCGGGCTGCTTTCTCAATAACTTTTTTCTGCAAAACCTTTTGACTAAAGGTTTTTAATTGCATCTCTTGTCTGAGTTGTTCGATGATTTCACTTGCTTCAATCAATGGCCCGTAAAAGTCCTTCATCTTTCTCTCTCCACCTATATAACTTTATTAACTTCATCCCCTAAAGATTCCTGCGGGGTAGTTGGTGTTAACGGTTAACGGTTAGCTACAAGATGTCATTTGGCAAACTAATAAAATCAGCATTGCTCAAAGTTGTTGCACCCGCTGCGTTGACTGTTCCCAAAACAACAGCTAAAATTCGATCGCCATTATTTGAACTAAACTTGACCAGAGTCGCGTCTGTCGTACCGGAACCATCCGTATCAAACGCGACGAGTGTCAAGTCTGTTACCGAAAGTCCCCCTATCAGCCCAATTCGATCGCCTTCAGCGGGATTGAAATCAACGACTTGATCGGCTAACAATGGATTAGCTGCTGCACTAGCTGTTTCGGGTCTAAAGGCAAAGGTATCAGCGCCGCTACCTCCAATCAATGTATCGGTGCCGAAGTCGCCACAAAGAAAATCGTCGCCGTTGCCGCCAATCAGCAAATCTTGACCTTTCCCTCCCCGCAAAGTGTCGTTGCCATCGCCTCCATCGATCGCATCATCACCTCTGTTAGCTGTGACAATATCGTCGCCGCTTCCTGCAAAAATTCGATCGATCCCGCTATCGCATATAATCACATCGCTGTCGCTGGTGCCGAGCCAATATCCGTCGCCGTTGCTGTCGTAGGTGGTCGGACGCTCACTGGAAGAAGTGGAAGCTTCTGCGCTCCCGCTGCTAGAGGTGGCTCCCGCAGCGTAGGCTCTCTCAGTGCTGGTAATGCTTCCTGTAGGGGAAGTGGTTGTCGCACTGCTGGTGCTGCCTGCGCCACTGTTATCTACGAAGGCACTAGATTTGCTGGAACTGCTGCTGCCGGCACTAGGGTTATTCGTCAGCGAATTTAAGGTGCTTAAACTATTGCTATTTCCAACAGTATTTAAGGGCTCAGCAGCTAGTGAATCTAAGGTCGGCATCGCGATTTATCTCCTTTTATCTGTAAAGACGAAAAGCAGTTGCGTGAATAGAGACACTCCAATTTCCAATAAAAATGTATGATTTTGAATAGTGGGAAGCAATTTCTCTTGACTTCAGATTAAAGAGTGAAATGTTTTTAATAAATTAACATTGATCCGTCCCGAAAGTAGGGGGAGACAAAACTGTTGCCAATCCCAATCTGGGCGATGGCGATCGGCATTGCTGGCTAAGGGCGTTTGATTTAGCCATCGCCATCACCCTCAAAATGTCTGTTTAAATTTAAACAGCACCTTCCTTTCGATGTATCTAAATATATCTGGACTAATTAGAGCTGTGTTGCCAATTTGGCAGATTTGTTTGAAATTATAGAGTTGCTGTGGGATATGGGTGCATCCATTGGATCGCGATCGAATGGATTCGGAGTCATCGCAGGTGCAGGGCGATCGCGATCGCCCTGCACCTGCGATGATGCGGAAGTAATTAGAATTGGCATTCAGCGAGTTGGGGCGATCGGCTCTTTCCTCGGCCAGAAACCCCTCGTACCCGTGACGCAGTGGTCAATCATTAAAAACTAAAAAGAACTTAAGCCCTTACTACAAGCCATCAAAGCTAGTGTGGCAAGTCCATCGCCTTTACAGTAACAGTCTCAAAAGCATAGTTTGATCCTGTTCCTGATTTAATTTTTACTTTGACTTTATCAAAGCCTGCGTAGTAAACATCAACATCAGCTAGAGGATTAGTGCCAATCGCTATAGCTGTTCCTGTACCCGTTGCTTTTGTAACTTTACCTTTGTTTCTAAAAATAATGTCTATAGCAGTCAAAGTGTTTCCACTGTCTACTGATTAAAAGGCATCTATTCCCAATGAAGCACAACCTAAAATCAACTTGTTTTCTGAAACATTTTCGATGTAGGACAAATCATATATCAACATAATGCTCCTCCTTTGTAAACTAATCAAAACTCATTTGCGGACTAGGCAGGTATGGGAGTTTTTCGATCGCAGGTACTTGCAGTTTGATGTTCATCTTGTTCTTGCAGCACCCGATCCAAATTATCGTGAGCCTCTGCTAAATCTGGTTTCATAGAGATGGACTGTCGATAGTAGGCGATCGCTGTTTTTAAATCGCCTACTTGTTTACATTTGGAGCCTAAATCATTGTTCATTGCCGCATAATGAGCTTGTTTCTCTAAGGATAGCTTTCCTTGAGCATGAAGCGCATTAGCTAAGTTAACCTCAGCTTCAACGCAATCAGGCTTTAGTTCTAGTGCTTTTTGATAGTAGGCGATCGCCTCTTCCCATTGGCCTTGCTGCTGTAGAGCATAGCCAATGTTATTGTATGCGGCGATCGCATCAGGCTGGAGAGCTAAGACTTGATGATAGGCTTCTATCGCCTCGGATAACCGATCTTGAGCTTGATATAAATTCCCCAAACTAAATAAAGCCTTGATAGAATTGGGCTGAACCTGAAGCAGGTTTTTCAGTAAGTTTTCGGCAGTTTGGTACTCGCCTTTTTGCCTCATCAACACTCCCAGTCCATAGAGTGCATCTGGGTGATTTGATTGAGCTTCCAGAATCTGATGGTATCCCTGCTCAGCTTCGGTGAGTCGGTTCAATCGATGATCTCGAACAGCGAGATTAAGTGCTAAAGGAAGAAGATCCCTAACATCCTCTTGTCTATTGTCGCGATTCTTGTCTTTGACTACGATATGCTGAATGTGCCGATCTTTAGCTCCAAAAGAATACTTATATTCCTCATTGCCAATTAAAAAGTCGTACACTTTAAAGCCATTTTGAATCGCGTATCGAATTGCATCAGCATGGAGGATAAGCCCTGGTGGAGGATTTTTAAAGGTTTGATCGCGACCTGTAATCACAAATAGCATGGATTTTTGCTGAAAATCAACAAAGTTGGCGATCGCCCCTAAAGGTCTGTCTCCTTTCCACATAACCGAAAGATACAGACAGTTATGTTCAAAACAATGACGTAAAATAAGGCGATTGTAACCCATGATTACGTCAAAGTTATCCCCTTTTTGCTTTTTCCATCTGCACTCCCAGAATTTGAGTAGTATCTCAATATGAGATTCCAAATTGTCTGCGTCAACCTGGGTGATATAAAACTCATCAGATATGTCAACTTTCCTTAAAAAGCGTCTGATTTTTTGACGAGTATTGACACCGACGTAGTTTTGCAGATATTGCTCCCAGTCATCTGGTAATGAAACATAAGGAGCAAGATAAATATCGGGTTCTTCTTCATTCACACTTTGAATGCGGAGTTGAGTGAGTTCAAAACTATCGGCAGAAAAATTACTCAAGAAGAGAGACATCCGTGTATCTGTTTCTAGAATACTTTTTAGATTGAAACTAGACCATACTAACTTTTGCTGGATGTAAGCAGCAAAAGCAGGAATTACCTCTTCTTCATAACCAGGCAGGCAAATAAGTCCTGTGTAATCTGCTATGCTATTTCCTGCCATGCAGATTTCAGTTTCAAAGCCGCCTCCATCCTGGTGGGTTAATAAAATTTTTAGAGGAAAAAAAGCAACATAGGATGAATCTTTGGTATCTGGTTTTGCCGCTAATATGAACCACGGCTCATGCACCATCTGCAACCATCTAGATAACCAAATCCAGGATAAGAAGAACTGAGCCTGATGATCTGCAGCGTATACAGAATCCCAATTTTCTCGGATTTTATTAAATGTTTCAAAATTATCAATTTTATCAATCTGCATATGATTTTTCCCTCACCAATTATACTCCCCATGTTTGTCTGTTAAGACTAGATCCTCCTAATCCTCCTGAGAGGATGTCTAAAACCCAGCATTATCCATACTCTTCCTATCGGGTGAGATTATTAACGCCCAAAAAATGAAATAGAAGTGCTGCGAAATGTAGATGAAGCAGTTTGGTTTCCAGTCTTTGCATAGGCTGTGGTTGTTGCCTTAGCTCTACTATACTCCAGACTACCCAAGTCTTTAACCGTTGTGTTGGTTACAGTATTTGTATAAGTTTGATTACCAATGGCAAGTCCACCTGCAACAGCGATCGCATATCCAGGCTCGGCTGTTGTTGTGGCGAATGTATCAGCGTAAACATTGCCACCACCTACTACAACTGTGCTTTCGCTTTCGTTAATGGGTTCTAAATAACTTAAGTCAGAGATGATTAAGCAATATTTCATGGCCGTATCACGAGAAGTTTTTAGCAGACTAAATTCATTAATTAAATTGAAGATATACTAGAGCAACTAGATGTTGAGAAAGTGCTGCTAAAACTAGATGAAGAAGAACTACTAGAACTCGATTTGGCGTAACTGCTGGATCTATTAGCAGATGAAACCTTTACAGAAACGCTTTGACTAATTTCACCTCGATCGTCGCCAGATGCTTCGACTACGCTTTTCGCCTCAGCAATAACTTTACCATCGGGTGAGACTATGCGTTTGACAACAACTTTATAGTCAGTCATGAGTTTTAAACCAATTTTTGTTGATTATAAAATTGGATAAATCCTAAATTTGTGAGTCGTAAATAGTAATTGCCTACGGCTCTATTTGAAACAAGGTTTCGTCAGTTAATTATTTGTTTAAAAGCAAATTAATTACCTACATAAATCATCTAAGTAAGGCGGCCAAAACTAACCAAACTATTTAAGGAAACCTCAAGTATCTGTATTAATTTATTAGTAGGGCTTGAGCTCGGAAGCCCTACTACCAAACAGTTGAAATTGTTTCTGCCGACCCACTTATTCCAATTGCCAAGTGACTTGATGAATTGGAGTTATATGCTAGCTAGCTGCAGAAAATCCCGTGGAAGCAGAATACTGACCTTCTACAACAGTAGTAAAGATTTGGGTCGAGGTGTTTTTCCCAAAAGCTTCAGATTGAGCTGTCGCTAGATTGCCCTTGATGTCAACAAATTGCGTGTAAATCTTGTCTACGTCAAAGCGTTCCTTAACATTGAGTCTGGCGTCGACATAGGAGTCGAGGTTGCCGAAAAAGATACCACCAACTACACCCGAAGTTTCAGCAGTTTCCAAGTAGTTCAGGTCAGAAATAATCATGGTTTTTGTCCTTTTTGGTTGTGAGTTATTTGCTAGAAGCAACCTTTGGTTGTTCTGTATGAATTGGAGTTCTATCCTAGCTAGCAGCCGAAAATCCAGTGGAGGCAGAATACTTACCTTCTACAACAGTAGTAAAGATTTGGGTCGAGGTGTTTTTCCCAAAAGCTTCAGATTGAGCTGTCGCTAGATTGCCCTTGATGTCAACAAATTGCGTGTAAATCTTGTCTACGTCAAAGCGTTCCTTAACATTGAGTCTGGCGTCGACATAGGAGTCGAGGTTGCCGAAAAAGATACCACCAACTACATCAGAAGTTTCAGCAGTTTCCAAGTAGTTCAGATCGGAAATAATCATGGCTTTTCTCCTTTTTGCTTGTGAGTTGTTTGCTAGAAGCAACCTTTGGTTGTTCTGTATTTAATATAGCTAGGCTAATCAGACCTGTGTTGCCATTTTGGCAGATTAATTTTGACAGGGACTGACAACGAAAAAGGGAGGCTACTCAATCAACTTACGGAGGATGGGCATTGCCTAAACAGAGGGCTAACTGTATTAAAATCGATCGCAAAGCAGTATAAATCCACAATAGCTAAAATCGAGTTTCTGAGTATAAAGTAATTACTTTGGCTAAGGTTGCCATTTTGGCAGATTTATCGAAAGCGCGGATTTTCGATACTCAAAAACCCGATCGCCCGCGGTGAGTCAACCAAAAAATTGGTACACCCAACGCCCGCAATCGGGTTTTGTTTCGAGCAACTAATTTACTCGCCCGTGAAATTCAACCAACGTGTCTTTAATCCCGCAAAAAAGCCCTGATGTCCAACATCAACCGTCGGCGTCGAGAGACATAGCCCTTCCTTGACTTCCAGTCCAAAACCTGCGGTATCTGGGTGCAACTCGCTAAAAGCCTCAGTTACATAACCCCCTCGAACTCCGGCTCGTTTTTCCCTCACCACTTCCACATAATCTAAATCAGCAATTTTGCCCAATGCAGGCTTAGTTTCCGGTTTACTCGACTTGCTGATTTGACTGTTTTCCTTCAGTAAGCGGTTGGAAGTACGGTAAGGGATGTAGTCTAGGGGGTTGTAACCCGTGCACCGCAAAAGTAAAAAACAAGCCCAAGAATACTTTCCTGCCAGAATCGCTGAAATTATCTCATCCAATTGTTCGGGTTTGATTCCAACTTGGGAATGATTGGCAGAATGGTGAAATTGGGAATTCATTATTTTATCCTGTTTTGTGTAAATTGGTTGACTGTTAACTGTTGACTGATGACTGTTGACTGATGACTCATTTCTACAAACTCATGCCGCCCTTTTGTAGCTGCTTGAGAGGGTCAAGCAAAATGTCGGCTATGCTGCGCTGGCGAATGACAATTTCCGCAGTAGCTGTCTGGCCAGCTTTGAGTTTCCAGGTTTGATTTTTGGCTTTCACTGAGTCTCGATCGATACTCACTTCCACCCGGTAAAAAACACCCAATCGCTCGTCTGTTTTGGCATCCGGCGAAATAGATAAAACTTTTCCCGGAATCACACCGTAATTTTGATAAGGAAAAGCATCAAATTTGACTTGCACCGGCATTCCGGTTTTGACAAATCCCGCTTCTCGGTTCGGCAAACTGACTTCCAGCACTAGCGGAGCATGATTCGGAGTCATTTCTGCAATAGTTTGACCCGGTTGAACTACTTCGCCTTTGTTGTGAATGTTGAGTGCGGAAATCACTCCGCTGACGGGTGCGTAGAGAAATCTTTGTTTGAGCTGATTTTTGGCTTGATCGAGCAGGGTTTGGGTTTCGGCAATTTTGGATTTGACTTGATTTAATTGCATTTCCAACTGCTGAATTTTTTGCTCTTTTTCTAACTGCATTTGGCGCGCTGCAGCTTGTTTGCTGGCCGCTTCGGCTTGCAGTCGATCGACTTCTGCGAGTTGTTGGGCTAATTCACCTTGGGTTCTAGAAATGGCGCTAGTTCGATCGCGCAAATTTTGCTCGACTTCAAACAACCTTTCCTTAACCCCAGTTGCATCAGACAGTTGACTCCTGATGGCAGCACTTTGTCTGTCGCGAACTGTTTGCTCGACTTCAAAGGCGCGATCGTCAGCTTGAGTTGTCTCCCCCAACTGGCTTCTAATCACCGCATTTTCACTTTCTCGCAGAGCTTCCTCAGCTTGAAACAATACGTCTTTTGACAGTGCTCCTTCATCTACCAAAGGTTTGAGACGCGCGATCCGCTCTTTGTGAGCAGTCACTTTTGCTTGCAATTGCCCCAGCAATTCTTGACTTTTGCGTTGCAATGGTTTCACCTGATCGCGCCGCCCTTCCTGGGAGTTAATATCTGTTTTGAGTTGCGAGAGTAAGTCTTGCACATCCTTTTCCAGAGGTTTGAGCTGTTGCTTGCGCGCTTGCTGAGACACTAAATCTGCTTGCAATTGCTCGATTTGAGACTGCGTGGTGGCGGCTGAAGCGCGAGCACGGGCGATCGCAGCTTCAGCCCCCCGCTGGTCTGCAGCAGCAATAGCTTGGCTCGCTTCAACTTCCAATTTAGTTCTCTCGATCGAACTCATCTCTTGCACCAATTGAATTCGATAAGCGTCCAAAATTTTCTCAAGACGCTCCACCTCGCTCTGGGCATTCGACGGGTCTAATTCCGCCAATAATTGTCCAGCTTTGATTTTTTGACCTTCTTTGATAGCGAGGTTAATAATTTTTCCCGTATCCGTCGGGTGAATTTTGTAAACAGCGCCTTTGGGAACTAATTTGCCCTGAGCATGACCAACCTCGTCAATTTTTCCCAAAGTTGCCCACGCTCCAAAAGCTACGGAAAAAACTATTCCTCCTAATATCAACCGCTGGGGAAAAGATACTGGTGGCTGGTCGAGTACCGAGTGCAAAGAAGTAGACCAATTATTCGCATCAGGCTGCCGTAACTTGGCAATATTGATACCGTCATTAGTTTGAGAAGAGCGATTTTGAGATTCGACAACTTCTAAAGAGCGCTCTTTTTTTCGGGTTTCGTTTTCTTGCCTTGAAGCTACGCCCCCATAAACTTCGCCTATTTCGTTAGGAGCGTGACCTAATTCTTTGGCATCTTCTGAAAACATTGTCTTTCCTCTAGATTATTCGGTTGACTGTTGGCAGTTGGGAGTTGTTAGGAGCTATCAGTCAGGAGTCAGAAATTAGGAGTCAGGAGCCAGTAAAAATGATATTTAGTCTTATATTGGTTGCTAATGATTAATGACTAATGACTAATGACTAATGACTAATGACTAATGACTTAAATATCGAGTTGTTGCTGAGCGAGGTGATAGTAAAGTCCGCGTTCAGCCATCAATTCGTCGTGGTTGCCTTGTTCGGCTAAAATGCCTTTGTCTAGAACCAAAATTCGATCGGCATTACGCACCGTAGACAACCGATGAGCGATAATAAACGAAGTGCGATCGCGACTAATACGGGCGAGATTTTGCTGAAACCTGCGCTCAGATTCGGTATCCAGCGAAGAAGTTGCTTCATCCAAAACCAAAATTCGGGGATCACCCAAAAGAGCGCGGGCGATCGCAATTCGTTGTCGCTGACCCCCAGACAAACTCGTTCCCCTTTCCCCCACAGGAGTTTGATAACCCAGCGGCATATCTTGAATAAAAGCGTGAGCTTCTGCTAGCTTCGCCACTTCTATCGCCTGTTCCAAGCTTGCAGAAGCAGCATCATTTCCGTTTTTATACAGCGTAATATTTTCCAAAATCGTTCCCGAAAATAAGAAACAATCTTGAGGAACAACACCCAACTGAACTCGCAGCGACTGCAAAGAAATGTGGCGAATATCGTGGCCGTCAATTGTCAGCCGCCCCTTTTCTGGATAATAGAAACCTTGCAGCAGCTTTACCAAAGTGCTCTTACCGGAACCGCTGCGGCCGACAATTGCCACAGTTTCTCCAGCTTGCACCTCAAAGGAAAGATTTTGCAGCGTATTGCGTTCCTCATCCTGAGCATAACGGAAAGAAACATTGTCAAACTTGACGTTTCCTTGAATGCGAGGCAGCACCAGCATTGGCTTGTAAGGGCTTTCTTCAGGTTGGGCAGAGAATACATCATCCAAACGCTCGATCGAAACGAGCACTTCTTGAAACTCATCCCAAAGTCCCACTACAGACAGCACAGGAGAAATCACGCTCCCAATCATCATATTAAAAGCGACAAATTGACCGATCGTCAACTCGTCTTGAATCACCAGCATTGCCCCGTACCACAGCAAAGCCGTGCTGCCCAAAGTATTAATCCCACCCCCAATTACCTGCAAAGAATTAGCCAACTTCTGGCCGCGAAATTTAGCATTAATCATGGAAGTTAATTGGTCTTCCCAGCGCCAGCGCATTTCTCGCTCAGCAGCAGTTGCCTTAACCGTCGCTACCCCAGTAATCATTTCCACCAAAGATGAATTTTGCTTGGCACTTTCGGTAAAAATCTCTCGCGACACTTTTCGCAGAAAGGGAGTTGCCACTAAAGTCAAAATCACGATCGGCGGAATCAACGCCAGCACCAACAAAGCCAGACGCCAGTTATAGTAAACCATCAGTCCGATGTAAACTACAGCCATCAAAGCATCCAACCAAGCCGTAATAGCTTGGCGAGTCAAAAATGCCTGAATTTTTTGATTTTCCTGAACCCGCGTCAAGATATCGCCCACCTGACGAGATTCAAAAAACTTGATCGGCAAACTGAGAGTGTGACTGATAAAGCCGCTAATTAAAGTCAGGTCAATCCGGTTCGACAAATAATCCAGCAAATACTGTCTCGTTGCACCCAACAGCGATCGCCAAACACTAAACAGCAGCAGCCCGATCGCAAAAACGTGCAGAGTTACTATGCTTTTGCTGACAACCACTTGGTCGAGAATTACTTGGGTAAATAGGGGAGTAACTAAACCAAATAATTGCAGCAACAAGGAGAGGAGCAGAATTTGGGCGATCGCAGCGCGGTAGGGCCAGACTATGCCAACAAAATTTTTAAGTTTGATGCCTTGATGTTCGGCAGTGTGATTGCGGTATAGTTCCGCTGTCGGGTCTAAAATTAGGGCGTACCCAGTCCAATTTTCGGTAAAACTTTTAATGCTCATCCACCGCTTGCCCGCAGCCGGATCAGCCACTAAAACTTGTTGATTTTTAAAGCGGTAAACTGCCACATAGTGATTGCCTTGCCAGTGAGCAATCCAGGGATTTTGATTTCGCAGTGGAGTTAAAGAAGCTCGCACGGGACGGGTTTGAAATCCCATCCTTTCCGCTGCTTTTGCCAGACTCTTGAGTGACGCGCCACTGCGACCGATTTCTGCCAATTCGCGTAAGTAATTTAGGCTGAATTTTTTACCCCAATATTCGCTAATCATGGCTAAGCAAGTAGCTCCACAATCTGCTGCGCTCTGTTGTTGAATGAATGGGTGCCTGCTGCTCAACCAGCGCCGCTGCTTGGGTTTGGGAAAGCTGATGATTCCGGCTGGGGGTTTTTGCTGAGCAACTGCGGTTAATTTTGATGGCTCGGTTTTTGAGGTAGAGCTGGCATCTTTTGGCGGCGCTACTAAGCTTAAAATTGGAGGTTTGCGGATGATTTTAGGGCGGGAATTGCTTTCGGAACTAATTGTGGCTTTAGCGATTTCCCACTGTTCCCTGCTAAGCTGGTAAATTAGCAGGTCTTTTACCGCTATCCAGTCGCTCTTTATGTCTGAATATTCCCAGTTACTGCCGATAATTGGCGGTGCTTGACCTTGAATTTGACCGCTGCGGAGCCAAAAATGATCGTTGGAGTTTTGGCAGTGCTCAGCGAGGGAAACTCCGGCCGGAATTCGGCTTTCTTCTATGTAAGGAAGTAAGTGCGGCCACAGAATCTGTTGTTGGTGGGGAGGGAGCGATCGCAAATCTGTTTGTGTCTTGAAAAATATTAACCGCTGTCGCTGTTTAAATTCTTGCTGCAAGTGCTGTTGCAGTTGCGGGGATTCTTCTAAGATAAGCTGCAATGTGGTGGCGGCAATTCGAGCGATTTGGCAAGTACCGGCCGCAATTGCTCTGTAAGGAAGTACGTTTTCAATAAATAAGTCTTCTGTCCCAAATATTGCTCCGACTTCCAGTACCACCGCCGAAATCTCCTGCTGTTGAGACGCTTCTACCGCTAGCAGCCTGACTCTTCCCTCGCAAACCAAATAAAAATTGCGATCGCTCTGTTCTTTTTTAACGAAATTGTTGCTATTATCTGATGTTTGATATTGAGTGATTTCATCTCCGAGCTGAAACTCGCAAATTTCACAGGCTGTATTTAATTTCGCCACTAATGTCGGTTCTGCACCGACTTCCTCGAAAATTTTCTGAATAGCCGGGAAATTTTCCCAGGCTTCTGGGGTTTTAAAAATTTGATTTTTAACCCCTAAATTTTTTTTCATAACTTACCCTGTCAAAAATTTATTTCATTTTTCTTGAATGAAAACTAACCCGGCTATGAGCTATTTTTATTGGTTTAGTTGCAACCTAGTTGGCTTAAAAACTGTTTGTCGATATGTCCGACTAACACCTCTTAGTTACGGCATCCCTTCAACGCCTTTAGGATATATAAAGTTGCGTTTTTTCAGGATTTTGTGGTGATTACGTAAGTGTGGTTTTGGCTGGCTCTCAGTTTAACTTACAAAATCGTGGTTTTGGCTACCTTTAAGGGCAATCTTTACGTAATCTTTATAAAACTACCGTAATTATACGGATATTTGTTAAGATTATGTGAAGCTGGGCGAGCCAGTTGTTGTGTCCGGTATACGTATATATACGCAAAAATTTACATTCAGGATTCAAAAACCATCAATTTTCGACGCTTATTGGTGAAGTCCAGATTCCGAACATTGTCAACAAATATTGATAACTGTTAGTTTGTAGCAGCAATTAAAGCAATTAATTCACCATCTAATCTGGGTATGTAACGAATTAAAGTAAAATAGAAAATTCTGTTGTTGATAAGGGCCTTCCATTTAGGGGTGACTTCTGTGAGGGCCCAAACCCATCATTATCGCTACCCATCACTATCCGTCTAAACCCCGATTAAAAGTATCGGTTTCTCTGCGTAACGAATTTTGTGCGATCGTACTCAGTGTATTTGTTGTCCAAAAGCATGGAATAGTGTATAACCCAACAACCAACTCAGGAAATTGTCGAAGCTGCTTTACAAAAACGGGATATGATGATTGTCATGCCGACGGGCAGTGGCAATTCTTTGTATTTTCAATTACCGACACTGTTGAAATCGGGATTGATAGAAATATTATTAACAACCATAGAGAGAGACTCTCAAGAATTAGGAGATGATTTTGTCAGATGGACAGCGCAGAGATTAGCAATATACTTAGAGAAATCCACAAGAACAAAATTAAGTGGAGGAAAAGTTCGGAGGAAATTAAAGAAAAAAAAGTATGTTTACCTTTGGGCAAAGTCTAGTCTAGATTCCAAGAGAAATCCCGAAAAAAGAACAGCTTTTAAAATAAAGATAGCCTAATATTTAAAAATAGCAAAATCAACACCCGAAAGATTACAGGTATAGTTTTGCGACGAGATTAGATTTTGTTTAAGAGTCACCAGAAGAAAGAAATGGTGTAAAAAAGGCATCAGAAAAAATTTCATATTAGACAGAAAAAAGGGAAGAGTTAATCTAATGGGAGGAGTGAGGTATTCAGATAAAAAAAGTGGGTAGAGTTAATCAATAAAGGTAATTCACATAATTTTTATAAAATGCTAAGAAGTTTTATAACGATCTAATGAATGGGTAAAAACAGGTGGTCAAGCCTCACAAGTGGCTAACAAAAAGCAAAAATAGTGATCTTTCTTGATAAGGCTCGTTTTCGTAATAAAGAAGAGTACCTGAAACAAATGAAACAGAAATCCCTAATCTTTATTTATAATTTGTCCCCAAATACAGCCCCGGCTATAACTTAATTGAATTAGTATGCGCTTAGACCAAAGAATATATTGCCAATAGTATGCTATTTACATCTATTGAATAGCTAAAGTATTTATGGCAGATCCTCTTAAAATAAGGACAATTAATAATTGAATGGGAGCGAAAAATCAAAAAGCAGGGTAATGCTTGTATCACTGTTTAAATGTGCAACAGCTTAGTTTACAGCATGACACATTGTACTCTACAGAGCGACAATGCTTTTTGAATTTGGGATAACCCTTCCTTTTCTCGCCTTTTTTACAGCGGCTATAGAAGCTAGATATAGAAGCCCAAGCGCGTTCCGCACTGGCTTGATGGGCGGCTGAATAGAGGTTTTTCACGAAAGCGCTATGCCGGCAATATCTTTGCAGAGTGCGTACAAGATGGGTTTACTAACATCTGCGTTGTCCATCCAAAATCTGACAGCTTTGTTTCTAATGAACTCGCCTGTTCGGATGGCTTCATGAAGTGCACAGTATTGGTCTTTCGTTCCATTTTTTAGCTTTGCTTTTCTTACTATCATGATATGATTATATGAAACCTCAGCACTTTTTATCAAGGAAAGTCCTAGATAAAAGCCGCACTTAAGTGCGGGGCTTTAAACCCCATTTTTCGGTAAAAATTATCTAAAACCCTATGGGAGCAAGGAGCAGTAACCCTCTCGAAGCAGCCGGCCCGACTCGTGAGCCGATCAAAATAGGCGTTTTGCATTCCCTGACGGGCACGATGTCCATCAGCGAAATTTCAGTTAAAGATGCGACGCTGTTGGCTGTTGAGGAAATTAATGCCGCGGGAGGGGTGCTCGGACGCCCCTTGGAAGCGGTTATAGAAGATGGAGCCAGCGATTTGCAAACTTTTGCTCAAAAAGCTAAGCAATTGCTCCTAGAAGCGCAGGTGGCAGTGGTATTTGGCTGTTGGACTTCGGCGAGCCGCAAAGCTGTACAGCCGGCTTTCGATCACGGCAGCGGGTTGCTGTTCTATCCGGTGCAGTATGAAGGGCTAGAACAGTGTCCGAATATTTTCTACACTGGTGCTGCCCCGAACCAACAGATTGTGCCTGGGGTGAATTATTTGCTGGCACAGGGGAAGCGGAAAATTTTTTTGTTGGGTTCGGACTATATCTTTCCCCGGACGGCAAATCGGATTGTGAAAGCTCAACTGGCGGCACAGGGGGGAGAGTTGGCGGGGGAAGTGTATCTGCCACTGGGTTCGGGGGATGTGGGCGAGGCGATCGCACATATCTTAGCAGTGAAACCAGATGCTATTCTCAACACTCTCAACGGCGACAGCAATGTGGCTTTTTTCCAAAAGTTGCGGGAAGCTGGCGTGAAACCCGATAATTTGCCCGTGATGTCGGTCAGCGTAGCAGAAGAGGAAGTGCGGGCGATC
This sequence comes from Microcoleus sp. AT3-A2, assembly GCF_036705685.1. Taxonomy (NCBI): domain Bacteria; kingdom Bacillati; phylum Cyanobacteriota; class Cyanophyceae; order Oscillatoriales; family Microcoleaceae; genus Microcoleus; species Microcoleus sp. AT3-A2. The sequence goes on along the minus strand of NZ_JAUBVF010000001.1, from coordinate 230,148 downwards.
GGGCCGTCCAATATTGCTGGACATTTGGTGGTTTGGAACTATTTTCAAACGGTGGATACACCGGAAAATCGTAAATTTGTCAAGGCTTATAAAGCCCGATACGGGGAAAATCGAGTCACGGATGACCCGATCGAAGCTGCTTATTTGGGCGTTTACCTCTGGAAGCAAGCAGTAGAAAAAGCGGGTTCGACAAATGTGGTTAAAGTCAGGGCGGCTGCTAAAAATATTGAGTTTGCAGCGCCTTCGGGCAAGGTAAAAATAGATGCCCAAACTCAGCATATTTGGAAAACAGTGCGGATTGGCAAGGTGAGGGTGGACGGTCAAATTGAGGAGATTTGGAATTCCGGCGCACCGGTTCCGCCAGATCCTTTTCTCAAAGCCTATCCTTGGGCGGCGGCATTTGCTCCGAGGCAGATTTCTTTGGGAACTCGGGCTTCTTTGAGCGGGCTGTTTGTCATCTTGGTACTGATAACTTGGATGGCGGTGGGAGTCGGGTGGATGGGTTCTGTGGAGATGAAGAACTATTTGCTGGCAATAGAGGCTGCCTCAGCTCCGGCGGGGGTTTCTGAGGCAGCAATGGCGGTGCTGGTGCAGCAAACTCTGGCAGTGGTAAGCCGCACTCAGCACTGGCTGCTGGGGGCTTTGGTTTTGAGTGCGATCGCGGGGATAGGGGGTTTTGTGTCGGTGTCAGCAATTATTCGGAATCTCGGCTTGCTGCGGGAAACTGCCGAACAGATGGCCAGCGGTGATTTGACGGCTCGATCGCCGGTGGTTTCTAATGACGCGATCGGGGTGCTATCTTCTACTCTCAATACAATGGCTCAGCAAATCAGCAGTTTGCTCAAGGGTTTGGAAGTGCGGCAGCGACAGCTAGAGGAACGATCGGAGGAATTGGAAGTTGCTAAGAATGCTGCCGAAGCTGCCAACCGGGCGAAAAGCACTTTTTTGGCAAATATGACTCACGAGTTGCGGACGCCTTTGAATGCGATTATCGGCTACAGCGAGCTGCTGCAAGAAGAGGCTCTGGAACTCGGCGAAGAAGAGTTTGTGATGGATTTGGCAAGCATTAATATGGCAGGCAAGCAGTTGCTCACCATTATTAGTGACATCCTGGATATTTCTAAAATTGAAGCAGGAAAGGTGACTCTTTTTTTGGAGACTTTTGAGGTGTGGAATTTGATCGAGGAGGTTGTCACTACTGTTCAACCAATGCTAGGGAAAAATGGCAATACTTTGATCGTCAATTGCGATCGCAATATTGGCACGATCTACTCCGATTCGTCGAAGCTGCGACAAGCGCTGTTGAATTTGGCTAGCAATGCTGCTAAGTTTACCGATCAAGGCAAAATTACGATTAATGTTTGGAAGGAAGAAGGGAAGGTTTTGCCGATCGGCAACTCCGAAGAACTCTCGGCAGATCCTTCTCGGTGTCAACAGCCTTCGATCGTCTTTCAAGTCACCGATACCGGCATTGGCATGACTGAGGATCAGGTGTCGAGGCTGTTCGGAGCTTTCACCCAAGCGGACGATTCTACTACCCGCAAATACGGCGGCACCGGTTTGGGGCTGACAATTAGCCGGAAGTTTTGCCAGATGATGGGCGGAGACATTAAGGTTGAGAGCGAATTTGATTGCGGTTCTAGTTTTACGATCCGGTTGCCGATTGCGGTTACAAACCCGAAACAAGTGCCGGACGATCGAGAAATCGCACAAATGCAGCCGAAGTCTTGCGAGGATTTAGAAACGAGTGTAGCGACGACTGAAGCGAAGCAAAAAGCTGTGCGATCGCAACCGCTGGATCTGCCCGATGCTGCTACTGTGCTGGTGATTGACGACGATCCAGACGCGCGGGATTTGATGACCCGCTGCTTGTCGAAAGAGGGATTTCGGGTGCGATCGTCGGCTAGCGGTCAAGGGGGGCTACTGTTGGCTAAGGAGTTGCTGCCGGACGCGATTATTCTGGACGTGATGATGCCGAGTATGGACGGCTGGGCAGTGCTGTCTACCTTGAAAGCCGATCCGGATTTGGCTGAGATTCCGGTGATTATGATAACTTTTTTGGACGACCAAAATCAGGGTTTAGAATTGGGAGCGGCGGAGTATTTGAGGAAGCCTGTGGATTACAAGCGCTTTGCTGCTTTATTGAGTAAATATCAGGGTATCGGGAAGTAGTTAGTTGACTGTTGACTGTTGACTGTTGACTGTTGACTGTTGACTGTTGACTGTAATTATTACAGTTCTGGACGCCACAAATTGTTATATCCGCTATTGATAAGGGTAAGGTGCGTCGCCCGGAAAAATCTCCAAGTTTCATTTCTCATCTGAGGGCGACGCACCCTACAGATTAGCATTTCACTTCAAGAGAAAACCGCTATACATCCCTCTCAATTACCAATTACCAGACGTACCTCATTAAACCCAGAAGTGCTATGGTTATTGCTTATTAGTAGCAGGTAACAAATAAGAAATAACAACAGTCAACAGTCAACTGACAACGGTCAACAGACAACAGTCAACTAACAACTAACAACTGACTAATTAATCTAAGAAGCCCATTAATGTCGAGCTATCGTCAATTTCGTTTGACGCAATAGGGCGGTTTCCTCCCATTGTGGAGTAAACTTCATCAATGTGCAGAGTGCTGATGGCAATAGGGCGGGCACCGGACATACTGAACATTTCGCTGACTTGCATGGCGCTGGAGCCGATCGGGCGATTGCCGAGTGTAGCAACCACTTCAAAGTCGCTGGATTCCACCGGGCGATTGCCTACAATGCCGTAGGTTTCGCTGATGTGCAGGGTGCTAGTGCCGATCGGGCGATCGCCCGATATCGAGACGATCTCGCTGATGGTAAAATCGTCTGGGCCGACGGGACGGTTGTCATGCAGGTGTGGCGGCCGATAAAGTTGAATTCCTGTTGCTTTGGCATCCGTGGGTTCTGTCGCTTGGCTTTTGGAACTGCCTTTGCCGCGGCGGGCGATCGCTTTGCCTTTGCCTGTACCTGTGCTGCGCGTATCCATAATTCTTTTCCTCGCTTATTGCTGTTGATTGCTGGGTTCGGACAACTGCTTTTGTGGGCTTTCTGCTTTCTATTTCGGCCGATGATTAAAATAATATTACAAAGTCTAACTATTTTTTTAACGAAATTGCATAATCTCTGCATTTTTGTTAAGATTTATGGGTAATAGCTACATTTTCCTATGGTAACTGCGGCAGCATCTTTTCAATTGCAAGCGCCCTTCCAGCCCACAGGCGACCAACCGCTAGCGATCGCCCAACTTGTCAAAGGCATCGAAGCGGGCGATCGATTTCAAACCTTACTCGGCGCCACAGGTACGGGTAAAACCTTCTCCATTGCCTCGGTGATTGAAAAAATCGGCAGACCCACCTTAGTTCTAGCACACAACAAAACCCTGGCCGCCCAACTGTGCAACGAACTGCGAAATTTTTTCCCTAACAATGCAGTCGAATACTTTGTCAGTTATTACGACTACTACCAACCTGAAGCATACATCGCCGTCACCGATACTTTCATTGAGAAAACGGCAGCAATTAACGACGAGATAGATATGCTGCGGCACTCCGCCACCCGATCGCTCTTTGAACGCCGCGACGTAATTGTAGTTGCTTCAATTAGCTGCATCTACGGTTTGGGAATGCCTGCAGAATACCTGAAAGCTGCTATTCCTTTGCGAGTAGGAATGGAAGTCAACCAGCGGCAAGTTTTGCGAGATTTAGTTAACGTCCAATACAGCCGCAACGATATAGATTTAGGGAGAGGCAAATTTCGCGTCAAAGGCGATGTTTTGGAAATCGGCCCCGCTTACGAAGATAGAATTATTCGCGTTGAATTCTTCGGCGACGAAATTGATGCCATTCGCTACGTTGACCCGGTAACAGGTAAAATCCTGCAAAGTTCAACGGCTTTAAATATCTATCCAGCGCGCCACTTTGTCACGGCAGAAGATAAATTAGAGGCTGCTTGCCAAGGAATAGAACTCGAATTAGAAGACAGATTGGCAGAATTTGAAAAACAGGGGAAACTCTTAGAAGCTCAGCGTTTAGAACAGCGCACGCGCTACGATTTGGAAATGCTGCGCGAGGTAGGTTACTGCAACGGAGTCGAAAATTATTCGCGGCATTTAGCAGGGAGAAATGCGGGGGAACCGCCAGAATGTTTGATTGATTATTTCCCGAAAGATTGGATGTTGGTGATAGATGAATCTCACGTCACAGTGCCGCAAATTCGGGGGATGTACAACGGCGACCAAGCGCGGAAAAAAGTATTGATAGAACATGGTTTTCGTTTGCCGAGTGCGGCAGATAACCGCCCTTTAAAAGCAGAGGAATTCTGGGCAAAAGAGAATCAGTGCATCTTTGTTTCTGCTACGCCTGGGGATTGGGAAATGGAAATATCTGAAGGCAGAGTTGCAGAGCAAGTAATTCGCCCTACGGGAGTAATAGATCCGACGATTTTCGTGCGCCCGACGGAAGGACAAATAGATGATTTGTTGGGGGAAATTAAGGAGAGAGTAAGTCGGGACGAGCGAGTTTTGGTGACGACTTTAACGAAGCGGATGGCGGAAGATTTAACCGAATATTTGCAGGAGAGGGCGATTAGAGTGCGGTATTTGCACTCGGAAATTCAGTCGATTCAACGCATCGAAATTATCCAAGATTTGCAGGATGGTAAGTTTGATGTATTGATTGGTGTTAACTTGCTGCGGGAAGGTTTGGATTTGCCGGAAGTTTCGCTGGTGGTAATTTTGGATGCGGATAAAGAGGGGTTTTTGCGATCGGGACGTTCGTTGATTCAAACGATTGGAAGGGCGGCGCGGCACGTTCAGGGACAGGCTATTTTGTACGCGGATAATTTGACGGATAGTATGGTTAAGGCGATCGACGAAACGGATCGACGCCGGGGGATTCAGCTAGCGTACAATAAGATGCACGGGATTACGCCGCAGCCGATCGCCAAAAAGCGATCGAGTAATGCGATTTTGGCATTTTTGGATGTGTCGCGCAAGCTGAATTCTCAGCAGTTGGAGGAGGTTTACGAACAGGTAAACGAGTTATCTTTGGATGAGATTCCTCAGTTAATTGGGCGGTTGGAAGCGCAGATGAAGGCGGCGGCTAAGAAGTTGGAGTTTGAGGAGGCGGGTAAATTGCGCGATCGGATTAAGCATTTGCGGGATAAGCTATTGGGACATTAGACTTCTGATGAAAAGCAGAGTCTTGAGCAGGCAAGATGCCTGCTCCACAAGAATTATGCGAGACATAAATGAGCAAATTTCAATTATTCGATGCAGTTAACTTAACCGAAGCAGTCGCCCTCGCTGATGGGGAGATTGCACCCCCAGAAACAGCCGGGGCAATTGTTGAGGTTTTCAAGAATGGTGAAGCTTATTTAGTAGAATTATTTGGCGGATGGGTGAAAGCGGAAGTTAGCGGGGATTTTGTTCCTGCAACTCAGGATGAACCAGGAGCATTTATGGAAACGATGGGTGTTGAAACAGTTGATCCGCATCAGTTGCAATTACTAAAATCTGCCGACTAAATCATGGGATTCGAGAGCATTTACTGTCGGTTTTAAATAATTTACCTGACGAGTTAGTGGCTGAAGTCTGCGACTTTGCGGAGTTTTTGCAGGAAAAACAGGAAAAAGTGCGTGAAGCGAAGCTATCCCGTAGGGAATCGTATTAAGCATCTGCGCGATAAACGGTTAGGTAATGAAGGGAGAATTCAAAAGCCAAACATCGCTTTTAGTCCATTTGCGATCGGCTGATACTCTTCTGCGGTTAAACTGCCAAGATAGCGCAATACTCGCCGGATATCTACAGCGCGTACTTGATCCAGCAATACTATCGAGTCGGCCGTTAGATTTCCCATTCCTGCCTGAAGACTTGGGTATAAAATTGGATTTTGTGCAGTCCAATCTCCTGATTGTCTGGTAATTGGCACAACAATCACAAGCTCAAAACGGATCGTACCTGTGTTGCTTGGCCTGCCCACTACTACAGCAGGGCGTATTCCTTGCTGTTCGTGCAGTGCAGGCGTTTGAGGAGGGAAATCAACCAGTAAAATATCGCGGATGGTGAATCTATTAGCCACGCTTATTGCTATACCCTTTCGTCTTCAAGAATAACAGCACCTACTCCCGGTATATAGCGCACGGGTTGACCAAGTTTCATCGGGTCTACATCTCCCCAATCATAGGGAGGAATTTCATTATCGACGAGGTAAAGTTGGCGCCAAGGCGATTTTGCCAATGCTTCCTCGGAAATGTCAGGAAAAAATATTAGCACTTCTGCGATGCCAACGGGAAAACCATTGAGTTTGCTCAAGCCATCTATAATGGCGGCTAGAACTGATAAGTCTAGGTGGTTGAGGTTTTCGGCTTTTTCGATCAGTTGGTATACGGTTTCAGGATTGAGTGTTTCGCCCACAGCTTCGACTAAGTTTTCGGGGGTGAAACCTCGACATTTCAAGTATTCGGCTAGTTGTAAGCGAATTGTACTCATGGGTTTAGTTGAGAAAGATTTTAGGGTGAAGTGCGATCGCCCTTTACCATTGTCCTATTTTTTGGAGGGGAAGGGCGATCGTACTTTCTATCAGATTCCTAGTCGATATGCTGCATATTCGCGAGCACGACAGTCTGCGTTTGATGAACCATCGTTATCCCAGTCATTTGGCTGCCAATCACGTTCGCGCCTCAAGTCATCTATTTCTTGTTGCTGTTCAAGGACTTTTTCCTCAAAGGATTGGATAGTTTTATCCTTAGCTTTGATAGTTTCATCCTTTGCTTCGTTTTCCTCAAGCAGACTGCGGTTCCACTCCGCCAAAGCGCGGTTCGACTTCGCCAAAGCGCGGTGTGACTCCGCCAAAACAGAGAGGGTTTTCTTAGTCCGCCGAAGGTTGGTGTACAACGACTCGCATTGTGGAGTATAATTAGGGGACATATATTTCAAAAGTTACGTTGACTTGTGGTGGTCTGAAGTTGAGATGTCAAACCACAGGGAGTTCGCTAGCTAAAGCAAGGCCTCTGTCTGAATCATTAGTTCAGGCGGGGCTTTTCCGTATCAAATATGATTTGCTATTGCAAAAACTACAAGACATTAAAGCGTTGTCTTTCTTACACTTGGCAATGTGAGGAAGTTTTGTTCGATCTTGTATTTTAAAAATTTAACACTAAAAAATTCAATTGTCAAGCGAGCAATAAGACCGTTTGTTTTCTTTATTAAGGAGATTTAAACATCCGATGGCAGACATTCGATGCCGATTTAATCTAATACGCTTGAATAGTGCAGTCTACCGCGCTATGGGTAAAGTGGATGCCAACTCAACCTCAATTTACCGACATCCGATGCCGCTTTAATCTAATAGGCTTGAATAGCGCGGTATACCGGGCTATGGGTAAAATGGATGCCAACTCAACCTAAATATCTACTAATAATTGAACCCCGATTGAATCGATAGCGGTCAGATATGGCAAGGGTTTCAGAAATATAAAAAAAAGGTCGATCGCCCAAAACACCACCCAAACAAACTACTTGCTCAATACCGCAGCATCGGTACTGCTAGCAAAAGCCGGACTAATAAACTCCTCCTTCTCTTCCAACGTGATGTAACCTTTATCTACAGCTAGCTGCATCACTTCCTGAAGAAAACCTCTGAACACATCTAATACGTGAGTGCGATCGCACTCAAACTGCTTTTCCCAGCACGAAGTCCCAAACTTGATCCAAGTGCAGTTAATCTTATTGTCGATCGGTAGCAACATAATAGTGAACCAACTCTCACCAAAGTCTATTTCTATTGGTTTACCTTGCGATAGCTTCGCAATTTCCTGTGGAAAGTTATTCTCTATCATCATGCAAATATCTAAATCTAAAAATACCTCGATTTTCTCATCACCTATTTCTATTAAAACTTTATGGTCGAACTCAAAACAGAAACATCGCCATCCCATTTCAAAATGAGAAAGCTCTCCCAACGGATCTTCAGGAGGCTCTGCGTAGTTTGCTAAGAAACGCTCGGATAATTTAAAATTAAATTTTTGATTGCTATTCATCGCTGTTCATCCTAAACAATATAAAAACTTAATAAGTTGGGTTTCGTTTTGTGACTTCAACCCAACTTACTAATATCAAAGTTGCGGTAAACTTTGCCTCTATTTCTTAGTCAGCGCAGGCGGAATTTGTGTATAGAAGCGGTTTCAAACGCCGAGATATATTACGGTGTTGGGTTCGGATACTTAGCGTGCACCGCATCGATTTCCGCTACAATCTCCTTATCCAAATTCACCTCCAAACTACCGATATTTTCCTGCAACTGTTCGAGACTTGTTGCACCGATAATTGTGCTAGTTACAAACCAGCGCGATCGCACATACGCCAAAGCCATCTGCGCCGGACTTATCCCATGTTTCCCCGCAATCTCAACATACGCTTTCACCGCATCATTCAGATTAGTTTTATCGTAACGCTGACCAAATCCTGCAAATAAAGCCAACCTGGAATTTTCGGGAATTCCATTCAAGTATTTACCCGTTAACAGCCCAAACCCCAAAGGACTGTAAGCCATCAATCCCACATTCTTAAAACGGCAAGTTTCTGCTAAATTTAGGTGAAATGTCCGATTGCTCAAACTGAAAGCATTCTGAATCGAAACAACTTTCGGCAAGCCGTGTTTTTCCGCCAATGCACAAAACTCGCAAACTCCCCAAGGCGTCTCGTTGCTCAAACCTAAATAGCGGATTTTGCCAGCTTTAATTAAGTCAGAAAATACCTCTAACTGTTCCAAAATCGGGACTGTTTCGTGCTCTTGGGCGATGTCGTAATCCGGCGCACCAAATAATGGGACGTAGCGATCGGGCCAGTGGATCTGATAGAGGTCGATATAGTCAGTTTGCAAGCGCTTCAGGCTGTCATTCAGGGCTTTTTCGACATTTGGGCGATCGATCTGATTTTTCCCTTTCCGAATCCACTTTAAGCGAGTGCTTCTGCCCGCCACTTTAGTCGCTATAATGACTTTATCCCGCTGCTGTTTCGCCAACCATTCGCCGATATATTCCTCTGTTTTTCCCTGAGTTTCCGCCTTTCCAGGGACAGGATACATTTCTGCCGTATCGATAAAGTTGATTCCTCTATCGATCGCAAAATCGAGCTGTTGGGCCGCTTCTGCAACGGTGTTCTGCTGGCCATAAGTCATCGTACCCAAACAGATTTCAGATACTGATAAGTCACTGTCGCCTAGTTTTTTGTATTCCATGAGTTTGATTGCTGGAAAATTATCTGATTCTATATTACAGAAAAAGTTTGATTTAATTGACAGCTCCAGAAAAGTGCGATCGGCTTTCTCCTCTCTTCCTCTTTTCCTCTGCGCCCTCTGCGCGCTCTGCGGTTAAAAAAAAATAAAAGATATCCGCACTTAAATGTTAATATAAATAATTAGTATTCCTCTGATGTATGAGTAGTCGCCCGCCAAAAGTTCCATTTGTCAACCTCTCCCTGCAACACCAACCAATCCAATCTCAAATAACAGAAACAATTGGAAAAATTATCGAGCAAGGAGATTTTATTTTAGGCCAAGCACTCGCCGAATTTGAAACAGCATTTGCAGCAGCTTCAGGAGTAAAATACGGCGTAGGAGTGGCTTGCGGAACAGATGCGATCGCTCTGGGACTCCAAGCTTGTGGCATTAATCCGGGCGACGAAATTATCATACCCGCTAACACTTTTATCGCCACTGCGATCGCCGTCCTCCAAGCAAAAGCTATACCTATTCTTGTAGATTGCGACCCGGAAACCGCCCTGATTGACCTCACAGCAGCCGAAACAGCAGTTACCTCGAAAACTAAAGCAATTATCCCCGTACACCTCTACGGTCAAATGGTATCGCCCCGGCAGCTTTTAGATTTTGCGAATCGCCACGATTTAATCATATTTGAAGATGCCGCCCAAGCGCACTTAGCCGAAAGAGAAGGATACCGCGCAGGTTCCATTGGTAAAGCAGCAGCATTCAGCTTTTATCCCAGCAAAAACCTCGGTTCTTTTGGCGACGGCGGGATGTTAATTACTAATGATGCAGAGCTCGCAGAAAAAATGCGAACTCTCCGCAATTACGGAGCACCCAGCAAATATTTGCATACAGAAATCGGTAGCAACAGCCGCCTCGACAATTTGCAAGCCGCCGTGCTCAATGTTAAATTGCCTTATTTAGAAAAATGGAATCGCGATCGCACCGACGCCGCCGAACACTACAATACTCTATTAGAACCCCTGAAACGCAAAGGCATTGTACCCATCGCCAACCACAGCAGCAGCGGTCACATTTATCACCTCTATGTTATCCAAATTACTGAGGAAAGCTCGTTAGCGAAGCCCTCGAAGAGGATCGACCGCAACACCCTTCAGGAAAAACTCGCCCAACACGGCATTCAAACAGGTATACACTATCCCGTACCTTGTCACCTGCAACCCGCCTACCAAAACTTAGGCAATCGCGGCGACTTTCCCCACGCAGAAACCCTGTGCGAACAGATTTTATCATTGCCAATGTATCCCGGATTGAGCAATACTCAGATCGAGCAAGTTGTTCGGGCGATCGTACTATCATTGAATTGCTAATTGTTCATAAAATTTATGCTAGAGGTGTTTCAAGCAGTAGGGTGCGGTTATCAAAGCGTTTTTGTGGATAATTAACAAATCTTTAACTGACAGTTTAAAACCCCAAAGCGTTGCGAATCCAGCGCGGCAATCTTAAAACTTCTCAAACCATGCACATCCAGCGCAAATTTCGCATTGTTTTCAAGCGATACCTCCTGGGGGAAGGTATCACGGCGCTCCTAGTGCTGCTGTACGCCCCCCTGCTAGTACACTGGTACGACGGCTGGCTCAACAAAAGCATCAGCCTCGAACACGAATATTTCAGCCACGGACTAATTGGTTTGCCCTACGCAGCTTATATTGCTTGGATGAACCGAAAGTGCTGGCGCAGCTTACCCAACTCACCGCATCCTTTGGGAGGCTTTTTGCTGGTACTAGCTACGCTTTTTTATCTGAGTCGCTTGAGCGATTTAGTAAATTTATCCCTCCCCATAATGCTCGCCAGCATTTGCTTATCTTTAAAAGGAATTCCCGGCTTACAATTGCAGGCGATGCCGCTTTTGTTCGTATTTCTGGCCTCGCCGAACCACATTCCTTACCTCATAGAACCCTACGCCTTGCCCTTACAGCAATTCATTGCTGAAACATCAGGCTGGATATTAATTAAGGTTGGTATCAACGTGAGAGTGGAAGAAATTTATCTGTACGTAAACGAGCGCATTGTAGAAGTTGCTCCACACTGTGCAGGCTTAAAAATGCTGTTTACCAGTCTTTACGTCAGCTTAATTCTGCTGGATTGGACGGGAGTTTGGAACTCGGGCAAAAAAAGCCTTTTGTTTTTAGTGAGTACATCCATTATTAGCATCACGTCCAACATTTTTCGCAATACTTTGCTAACTTACTTTCACGGAACCGACAGAGAGGCGCTTTTTACTTGGCTACACGCCGGATGGGGCGGAGATTTGTATTCTGCTTGTATACTAGGATTATTGGTACTTATCCTCAACGGGATGGAAAAGTATTTCCCTAGTCAGTCTGGCAATTAATGAAACAGATGATTTCAGCACAGAAACTACTGCGGCGGTATCAATTATCTAAAATTATGGTACTGGTGTTTTTGCTGGTATTAGTTGGGGCAGTTGCAATTCCTGGCTACGTGACCGGAAGATGGCCTTGGACAAACCCGCCAACCCTTGCCAATCTCAAGCAATTAAGAAGTTTGCGCCAAAACGGGATAAAAATTCCTGGGTGGCAGGTTATAGCCGTTCAGAATAACGTCCAAATTGGCACTCACAGATGGTTCGTTCAAGAAATTAAAAAGGATAAAACAATTGCTATTTTATTGCTGTTGCCTCAAAATTACCCCAAAAACCAGCCCCAAGTGGAATGGCTAGATATCGATGGATTTCACCGATGGCAAACTGATTCTCATCGTACTTTGAGGTTTACAGTTAAATTAGCACCAATACCCGGCCAGCCACCGCCTAATGTCGAGGCGAGGTTTTTCCGAAGCTGGACTCCCCAACAAACTTTTGCTGTCGTGCAGTGGTACGCTTGGCCTAACGGCGGTTCTCCAGCAACCAGTCGCTGGTTTTGGGAAGACAGCATTGCTAGACTCTCCAACCGCCGCGCCTCTTGGGTTGCTGTCAGTATCATCCTTCCCATTCAACCGCAGGGCGAGATTAAGATAGCTCAACCATTGCTGGAATCTCTTGCCGAAAGTGTCCAGGCTAAATTAATTACAGAAACTTTTCGCTTTGAGTAAGCAGGTAGGTGCAAATAAATCAGCCTAGGGGGTGGGCGGGTGTTGCCAAAATCAACTGCTTCCTAGTAAATATCCGGATTCAACTCGCCCGTAAAATATCTTATTGTTTTTTCTTGTCGCTATATTTAGATGAAACTTACCAGTCAGGTCATTATTCAAAATATTACTTTTTTAAATCCTCTGAAAATGCGGGAAAAATCCACTATTAAAAATCGCCTCGCTTTTTCCTTGGCAGGTCTGTATTCAACGGCTTGGACTCTATCTTTTGCTGCTGTATTCTGGGGTTTTAATAGCAAAAATTTTTCGGAAACGGCTTTAGCTCAATCTGTTGTTCCACGAGACGAGCGACTCGTGGCGCCACCGCCATTGCCTGTACCGCCACCGCCGCCTGCGAATTTCAACCGGGATATTAACCCAGCTTTTCGGAATCGGCCCTACCGCCTGGGCCCGGGAGACCAGATTTCTGTTCAAGTTCAGCGCTTCCCAGAGCTAGGTTTTACGGGTGCAATCAGCCCTGAAGGGGTAATTGTACTGCCGCTAATCGGAACAGTAAATGTGCGCGGCCTTACTGTCGAAGAATCACAGCAGCGCCTCCGGGAGCGCTTTGGCCAATTTATCAAAAATCCTCAAGTCTCGGCTGCTTTGCTGGTTCAGCGCCCCGTAGTGGTGACGGTGACGGGGGAAGTTGCCAGACCGGGTTTTTATCCGCTGCAAACCCCCCAGCTTCCTGCGGCTCTGGCTGCTGCTGCTGGGACTAATCCTACGGCGGAACTGCGGGCGGTGCGGGTGCGGCGGACTCTGCCGGGAGGTGCTGTCGCGGAGCAAGTTGTTGATATTTTGACACCGTTGCAAACTGGTATTGCTCCGCCGGATTTGCGTTTGGAAGATGGAGATGCGATCGTTGTACCGTATAAACAGGTTACGCCCGATCGCAAATCCGATCAAGATTTAGCATCCAGGTACAGCCTAGCTGCTGCCGCTGTCCCCATCCAAGTCACTGTCACCGGAGAAGTCAGCAAACCGGGTTTTTACACGCTTCCGGCGGGTTCTGGTCGAATTTCGGCTGCTTTGGTGATTGCGGGGGGAGTCACGGGAGAAGCCGATTTGCGGGAGGTGCGAGTGCGGCGGACGCTGATGGACGGCTCCTCGGTGGAGGAACCAATCGACCTCTACACTCCCCTAGCAAATGGTAACGATTTGTTCGATTTTCCTTTGGCATCGGGAGATGTGATTGTCATCCCAGAGTTGGACGCTAGTACCAAAAACCTAGACTACGACAAAGCTCTGGTTTCGCGGTCTACCCTGATTAAACCCAGGATCTACGTTCGAGTTTTGAGTTACGCTAGTGGTGGTTTGACCTCGTTCTACGTAGAAAATGGCAGCAGGTTTTTGGATGCTCTCAACAACTTGCCTGTTAATCTAGCTAACTTGCGGGAAATAGCCCTGATTCGGTTCGACGAAAAGCAAGGTAGAGCAATCAACCGTTCGATAGATGCTAAAGCTGCTTTGGAGGGCAATGTTTCTCAGAACCCGATACTGCAAGATAATGATGTGATTGTGATTGGTAGAAATTTGGTAGAGCGCATTGGTTATGTAATCAATACTTTTACTCGACCATTCCGGGATACTTTGGGATTTATTCTGTTTTTTGAGCAGTTGAGAAATGGAGTAACAGATTTGTTCGGCCCGTCACGTAATGATAGGTAGTCATACCATTTTAGATTTTAGATTTTAGATTTAAGATTTAAGATTTAAGATGGGGAATGACTTAGGCGATATGGGTTTAGCTCGCAGACCGAAAGTTCTAAGGTTTTTGGGGGGTTTGTAGAATTAGTCAGCAGTCATTAGTTATCGTTAAGAATTAGCAATCTAAAATCTAAAATCTAAAATCTAAAATCTAAAATTGTCATGACTTTATCAGTTGTTAAACGTTATTTAATTGCTTTCGACCAATACAAGTGGGTGGGACTGGCTACTCTCGCGGTGACTGTTGGCGTGTCGGGAGTAGTGGCCGTGCAGCCAAAGCCGGCGCCAGTTTACGTTGCAATAGGTACGCTGGCATACGACAGACCGAGCGTGATTTTTTCATCGACTACTACTAAAATTCAACAGGAAGGACAAGAAATAACTAAAGATATGCTGCTGGATACAAGGGTGGTTGAACCTGCAGCCGAAAAACTCGTTAAATCTGAAGAAAAATCAAACAAAGAAGAAGCGAAAGAAAAAATACAAGCTTTGGCTAAAAAGCTGGGCAAAGACGTGCAGATAAAGATGCCAAGTAAGAGTAATGACCCCAGCGCTTTGATTCAAGTATTGTACAAAAATGCCGATCGCAAAAAAGCAGAAGCGGTAGTAAAGACGCTGATGTACGAAATGGTGGAACACAGCAAAAGTATTAATACTTCTAGACTGCGTGAGACGATCACCCAAATTAACCAGCGTTTGCCGAAAGTAACTCAGGAACTCAGAGAGACGGAAGCAAAACTTGAAGCCTACGAAAAACGAGAAGGAACTTCAATTTTAGCAGCTCAGAGCGGTGCACTGCCGCAAGCGATTACCACCAGCCAACAGCAGCAGCGGCAACTCCGCGTGCAGTTGGGAGGAATTGAAGCTCAAATTAACAGTTTGCAGGATCGCTTGGGATTGAATGTGGAGCAAGCTTACGTCGCTCAAGCACTCTCTGCCGATCCAATTATTGCCCAACTGCGAGTGCAATTGTTTTCGATCGAATCTCAGCTCAAAATTCTCCGCAGCGACTTGCAGGAGGAACACCCAAAAATTGTGGAATTGCTTAAACAAAAACTTGCTTTTGAGCAGCAGTTGCAGCAGCGGCAATCTGAGGTACTCGGCGGTAACGGGGTGGCGGCTCCTCTCAGAAGTGCCGATCGAATTCGGGTAGACTCTTCTTTAGATCCGGCTAGACAGCAGTTAGCTCAAACTTTGATTGCTTTGCAAACGCAGCGGGATGCGGCGCAACAGCAACTCCAAGGAATCGAGAAAACTGAACAGCTATTGCGTCGGGAACACGCGACAATTCCCAACAAGCAGTTAGAACAAGCCCGTTTGGCCCAGCAAGTGGCGTTCAAAAAAGCTCTCTACGACAAGATGCTGTCGGCTTTGGTAGATGCTGAGGCGGCGGTAGCTGAGACAACGGGGAGTTTGAGAATCGCCCAATTGCCGCAAACTGATGACGTTGAGTCAAACAAGAGAGGTTTGCCCGTGATGCTGGCGGTGGGAGGATTTGTGGGATTGCTGCTGGGCGGGGGGTTGATATTTTTGTTGGGGATGCTCAACGGCAAGTTTTACAGTTGGGAAGAAGTGCGGGCGGCTTTGGTGGAAAAAGAGGTGCCGATACTGGCAGTTTTGCCTGAAGTGACGGTGTTTGATTTTTACGGCGATGAAATAATGCCGCTGGCCTTGGAGGCAAATTCTCCCTATTTGGAATTTTACGAGCGGTTGCGTACTAATTTGCGCCGGATCGGGAACAAACCGGTGAAGGTGGTGTTGCTGACTTCGGCGGCACCTTTGGAGGGGAAAAGTTTTAGTGCTTACAATTTGGCAATTGCATCGGCTCGATCGGGTAAACGGACTTTGCTAATTGAAGCAGATTTGCGATCGCCTTCTAACGTTGAATCTTTGAAAATTGCTGCTGATCCTCTGGCGACGGTGGAACCTTTGCACTATTACGGCAATATTAGCGAGTGCGTCCTTTTGGTTCCAGAGGTAGAGAACCTATACGTTGTGCCGAGTCCCGGCTTTTTGCGGCAAGCCTCCGCCGTACTAGAATCAAGCGAAATGCGGAGATTGTTTGAGGATGTTCGCAACCGCTTTGATTTTGTGGTTGTGGATTCTCCGGCGTTGAGCGAGTGCAACGACGCGCTGACGTTGGAACCGTACACGGACGGTATGATTTTGGTGGCGCGGCCTGGTTACACTTTGTCTAGTATGTTGTCTGAGGCTGCAGATCAGTTGCTGGAATCTGAGGATGAGGAGTCGAATAAATCCGGGCCGCGGCTGTTGGGAGCGATTATTAACGGTGCTGATATTCCGGTGAAGTTCCGCAATGATTTTGATATTGATGAATTGGAGTGGCCTGTGAGTGCGATCGGCGATCGTGCGATCGAAGTGCGATCGAGGCAATTACCGCAGCCGTCAAAGCCTAAAAATAAGGCTATCAATAGTAAATTGAGATAATTTATCTGGCTTGATTCTTGTAAAGCAATCCTCAACCAAATGTGAATGTTTTGTAGGTGCAACCTAAGCAGCTTAAGCCGAAAGCACCGTTAACAGCTAGTCGATTTGAGATTTGAGATTTGAGATTGAAAAATTGACTCCACAGATGAATCTGGGAGCTGAAACTTCGGTCTAAAATTTTTCGCTTGTCAACCGTCAACAGTCAACCGTCAACAGTCAACACTCAACAGTCATTACTTGAAAATGTATCATCGCACTATTGATTCGATTCCGGGCGTTTCTGGTGTTTACTCTGGATAAACTGTTCCAAATCGGCGATCGCATCTTCAAAATCCGACAAATTAATTTTCGCAGGTCTAGTCTTCTTCGGCAAACTCGAAGACTGACTCGCAGACTTAGCCGGAGGCGGTGGAGATTTAGGTTGTGCAGCTTGACTGCTGTTCGATTCTATAGAATCGAACAATTCATCCAGGGACTCAAAAAATGATTGAGCCGAGGCCCGGCGTAAATCTTTCTGGTCATCGTCATCCGTCATAAGCCACTCCATAGAGTCCAAAAGTTGCCAACAAACTCTGTGCGCCCCGGCGCGTGCAGATATTAGACATGAAAACCGACTCAAACAAGCAGGGGGACAGAATTTAACCGGGCGGTGGGAATGCCTGCGGCCCAAGTTGCTGCCCCAATATCAAACCTGCTGCGGGCATTGTCAGCCTTCAAACTGTATTTAACTTTACACCCGCCTACTGAGTGATTTGAGACTTTGTGTAGACCCAGCTCAAAATCATTGACCCTGAAAAAATCTCAGTTACGGCTCTTTCGTTGTCTAATTAACCCTAGTCTAGTCGAGAATAAGGAGACAGGACTTATGCAACTATTACCGCTGTTCAAAGGTTGCGATGGCAACGCGCCACCCCGAAAGGACGGAGAGACGGTGTTTTTTGCTTGAGTCCTAAGATTTCAAAGGCATTAGGAGATTTTAAGGTGACTCAGGGATTTGATTACGATTTAGCAATTATCGGCGCTGGCGTGGGCGGACACGGCGCGGCCATACACGCGGTTAGCTGCGGGCTGAAAGTGGCAATTATCGAAGCAGGGGACATGGGAGGGACTTGCGTCAACCGCGGCTGCATTCCCTCGAAGGCGCTGTTGGCGGCTTCCGGGCGAGTGCGAGATTTGCGGAATGCCCACCACCTCAAGACTTTGGGAATTCAATTGGGCAGTGTGGATTTCGATCGCGGGGCGATCGCCAATCACGCTAATACTATTGTTAGCAAACTTCGTGGCGACTTGACCAACAGCCTCAAACGTTTGAACGTCGATGTCATCCAAGGTTGGGGCAAAATTGCTAGTGCTCAAAAAATTACCGTCGAAACCGATAAAGGCGAGAAAACTATTACTGCCAAGGATATTATTCTCGCTCCCGGTTCGGTTCCCTTCGTCCCCCCTGGGATAGAAATTGACGGCAAAACAGTATTTACCAGCGACGATGCTGTCAGGTTGGAATCGCTACCGAAGTGGATCGCAATTATTGGCAGTGGCTATATCGGTTTGGAGTTTTCGGATATTTACACGGCCCTGGGCTGCGAAATTACGATGATTGAAGCTCTAGACCAATTGATGCCGACTTTTGACCCGGATATTGCTAAGTTGGCAGAACGAGTGTTAATTGCACCCCGCGATATTGAAACGAAAGTTGGGTTGTTGGCTAAGAAGATTATTCCTGGTTCGCCGGTAATTATTGAATTAGCTGATTTCAAAACTAAGGAAGTTGTCGAAGTTTTGGAAGTTGATGCTTGTTTGGTAGCAACTGGTCGGGTTCCGGTGAGCAAGAATTTGGGGTTAGAAACTGTTGGCGTGGAAACGATGCGCGGTTATATCCCAGTTAACGATAAGATGCAGGTTTTGGCGGCGGGAGAACCGGTGCAAAATTTATGGGCGATCGGCGATGTTAATGGCAAGATGATGTTAGCGCATTCTGCGTCTGCTCAGGGAATTGCCGCAGTAGAAAATATTTGTGGCCGTGCCCGCGAAGTTGACTATTTGAGTATCCCGGCGGCGGCGTTTACTCACCCGGAAATTAGCTATGTGGGGATGACTGAACCTGCGGCGAAGGAGTTAGGAAAAACAGAAGAGTTTGAGGTCGGTTCTGTCAAGAGTTATTTTAAGGGAAATTCTAAGGCTATTGCGGAGGGTGAAACCGACGGTATGGCTAAGGTGATTTACCGGAAAGATACTGGGGAGTTGTTGGGAGTTCACATTTTCGGTTTGCACGCTGCGGATTTGATTCAGGAGGCAGCAAATGCGATCGCCCAGCGCGATTCTGTTAACAATTTAGCATTCCGAGTGCACACTCACCCGACGCTTTCGGAAGTGTTGGATGAGGCGTTTAAACGGGCGGCTGGAGCAGGTAGTCATTAATTTGTAGGGGCTGTTTTCTTGTTTTATATCCCCGACTTCTTCAATAAGTCGGGGATTTCAGTATTCTGTTTTATGGCGGTGGTAGAGCAAGTTAAAGGAGATGAAAGTGCTCGCAATTGCATCTTTTAGCATTCTCCAGAACAGGCAATATGCCTGTTCCACAAAGAGTAAGTTTTTTTGTGGGAAGTAGGGGTTGGGCATCCTGCCCGCCCGTCAAAGGCTTATTGAGATGGGAACCGTAGAGTACCATTTGGGTGAGACGATCGCCGTAGAGTTGCTCCAAGTGCGATCGTAATTGAGTTAGGATGTTATTGAGTTTATCGTTAATACTCATATTAGTGATAAATTATTTAAGGTCGATATATCCTCTGTGCTAAAATAGGTGTCTAGGAACAGGATTAAGCATAAACCAGGTGTGAGGTGATTTCAAGTCAAGATTGGACATTTCCAGAAGCAGCCAGCCAGAAAATACCCGAATCCTGGGGCGATGCACAGCCAAACAAAAAGAAACCAGGTTGGCGGTGGCAAGATCCAACAAATCAGGGAAATGGTGTAAGGATTGACAAAGGGGATGCAGATAGCAGTTTTCCTTCTCAGCAGGTAGACCACGTTATTCTTAGAAAAGACGGTCAAGTTATCGGTAAAAATGGTCAACCCATTGCAGGTAGCATCAAAAATAATCCCACAGAAGCTCACATCCCTTTAGATGAATGGTTGCAATGGCAAACCTGGTACGCACCTTAATACAGGAGAAAGTTGTATGGTAAAGTATCCGAAAATGAGAGAGGAGTTATTAGAAACTCTCCGCAGTTTGGCAGATAGAGAATATCAACATAAAGCTTGGCTAGAAAGCGATTATCCGCCCGGAATTGAGTCCGACAGTTTTGATGAGGCGGTTCATTTTCTTTACGATGATACTGTGTTGGCAGAAAACCCGAATGCGGCAATCGGAGTAATTATTGAAGATGAAAAAGAAGCCCGTTTGATCTCAGGAGTTTGTCAGGCTATAGACTTAGTTTTTGAGGCGTTGGGGACAGGAGTTTCTGATGAGGAGTATATTCAATCTTCTGAGTGGACAAGCGTAGTTGAGGCGGCATCGAGAGCGTTGCAGGCGATGAAATTAAATCGCAGGAAGCGGTTAAGGTTTAAGTTAAAGTGCGATTCCCGACGGGATAGCGACCCTTCACGCACTTTAGGCAGAATGGCTGCAAATCTGGCTGAATTTTGGCAACAAAAAAAGGGGATTCGAGATCGACGAGCGACCAGTTTTCATCAATAATTTTGAGATTGGTATCTAAAATCAGAGTCAGTTCGCCAATTTCATCATCGCCATCATCGCTACCCAGGTTGTTTTCGGCAGCAGATAAATCGGCTTTGAGTAAAAATTTAAGTTTGATCCAGTGAGAAGTGGGATGGTTGTTGATGATATTTGTGCCGATCGATCGGCTGATTAACTCCGCATAGATTGGATGAATAAAAGCTATTTATTGATAAAAGTTATTGCTATCCCAGTAACCGCGTATTTTGTAATTGCAGGATTCTAGATGTTTCTCTATGACGTGATTCAGGGCAATCGGTGCTAATAGTTTAGCAAGTTCATCCCAAATTTGGTGATTTGTCACAGTTACTGCTTTCAAGATATTTCATTGGATTGTCGGCGATCGGGATTATTTCATTACACCAAATATCCCACTCCAAATTTCTCCTACTGGCTATAGCTTGTCTTATGAATGGTTGTCAAAGCGGTAAAAATTTCCTATGCTGTTGGAGAAACAGAATTAGTGATAGTCAAAAAAAGAGCGATCGCACCTCAAGAATAGAAGGGCGATCGCTCTTTCAGCAGCTAAATCAATTTTCACTCGCCTTGGAGTAGGTGATAAGTACCTAAACCAATTGCTATACCTAATACTGCGGGAGCCGCAACAGCAGCAGCAATGGCAACGCTACCACCAACCGTAGCAGCAGCAATACCTCCGCCAACACCTCCAATTGTTGATGCAACTTGTCCTGCTATTCTTCCATTTTTTCGTGCTTCACGTTCGCGTTCAGTCAAAGCTTCATCATCTTCAAGTATCTTGCCAACTATGAACTCAGCAGCTAATCCACTGACTATACCACCCACGCCTCCAATACCAGCAGCCGCTTTACCAGCTACAGCAGGGGCTTGCTTCAGCCCTACATTGATGAGAAATTTAGATATAGGGTTGGCAGCTTGAATCGCAGCTTCAGTTGCGATTTCAATTGCAACCTTGGTTCCTGTGCTAATAGCTACTCCTTGAAATAAACCAGTAACTCCACATTCAGCTTGTTCGACTTGTTCACTCTTATATTTTCCTGTTTTGCACCAATAAGCAAAATGCTCACAATTATTGCTGAAAATGTCATATCCTTTTTCGCCTAACCTGCCCTCTGCTCGTCTGACTACTGAATCATCTGGATAACATTTTCCATACTCCTTTACATTAATTTTGTTTCCTGATGCAAAATCTTTTTTAGAAATACGACAAATTTTTTCACCCCCACGCCTTCCGAAATGAATAACACTATCATCGCCACAGTCGATACCGTGATGAGTGTATCCAACGTGTTGAATGTAGATATGATCGCCTTTTGCCATAGCTTATAACTAGGTGAGGTTCAATAAGTATTGAATATCACAGATAACTTGCTTCAGTCAATACGGGAAAACACTTAGACGCTCTGCAACAAGTTAAAATAGTCGAAACAATCATTCAAGATTTATTTAACGGCAGCCTAGCGAAATTTTTGAGAGATATGCAATTATCTCGATCGCAATTTTTGCAAGTGATGCAATCCTTGGGACGGCGTTCATTAGTTGAAAAAATCCAGGAGGGCGATCGCACATTTTTTACCCTTGCACCGGTACTAAAAGAGTATGTCAAAACCAACTATTCCCGCCCAAACATAGAAAAATAAGCCCGATCGCCCTTTTAGTAAAATTGGGGTTTTAGCCCTTCGCACTTAAATTTGATAGACTTAGGTATCTGCAAAACATCTGAACGATCGCTCAATGCACGTTATCAGTCGCAAAAAATTAAGAGACTACTGCCAAAATCATGCTGATTCCTGCGAAGCCCTCGATGATTAGTACAAGATTGCTAGTCAAGCCAACTGGACTAAACTTATTGAAGTTCAAACTATTTATCCTCAAGCTGAAGCCGTTGGAAATTTTACAATTTTCAATATCAAAGGAAATAAATATCGCTTAATCGTAAGTCTTAAGTATCAAAAGCAGATTGTTTATATCAAATACATTTTGACTCATGCAGAATATGACAAAGACAACGGGAAAAATGACCCTTACTTTTGACTCCGACAGGTACAGCAGCCTGCTATCTCAATATCAACCTCGAATTATCAAAAATGAAGATGAAAACGAGACTTTTTTAGAAATAGTTGAAAACTTGCTGTCTCGGAAAAATCTAACTCCCGAAGAAGATACTCTGTTAGAACTTTTAGTCAAACTCATTGAGGATTATGAAGAAACTCACTATCAACTGAATGCTTCAACTCCCCACTCAAGACTTCTTCATTTGATGGATGCTAGAAGTTTAGAACTAGCAGATTTAGTAGAAATTATTGGCACAGTTGAGACGGCAACTGAAATCGTTAACGGTCAGCTAGAAATTAGCAAAAAACAAGCTGAGGCTTTGGGTAAATTTTTTCATGTAAATCCGGGTTTGTTTCTGTTTTATTAATCGTAAACCATTATATAATACGTTGAAACTTGTTACGATCGCCCTTTATCCCTCTATCATGCTTCAAATCCGCCGTCGTCCCCCCAGCACATCCGTTTCCGTACTCTACCTCAGCTACCAAATCGCCGTACCCGACGCCGAACCCCAGCACATCCTCGAAGAAATCGTCTGGGAAAAAGAAGCTGAAGTTGCCCAAAAGCGCGATCGCACCCCATTAGCCGATCTTCACAAAAAACTCCCCTTCGCACCGCCCATCCGCGACTTTCTTGCCGCCCTTAAAAACGGCAAAACCACACCCGCTATCATCGCCGAAGTTAAAAAAGCTTCCCCCAGCAAAGGCGTAATTCGCGAAGATTTCGACCCGGTGGCGATCGCCCTAGCTTACCAACAAAACGGCGCTAGTTGCATCTCCGTACTTACCGATGAAAAGTTTTTTCAAGGCAGTTTCGACAACCTAGCTAAAATCCGTGCAGCCGTCGATTTACCCTTACTTTGCAAAGAGTTTATTATCTATCCCTACCAAATTTATCTCGCCCGGATTCACGGCGCCGATGCTGTGTTGCTAATCGCAGCTATTCTCTCTGACAAAGACTTACAATACTTTGTAAAAATTGTCAAGACTTTGGGCATGACAGCTTTAATAGAAGTTCACACTCTCGAAGAACTCGATCGAGTATTAACCCTACAAGGCGTTAACCTGATCGGCATCAACAACCGCAACCTAGCAGACTTTTCCGTCAGCCTAGAAACCACCAGCCAACTATTAGCCGATCGACAAACCGAAATCCAAGCAAAAGGCATCCTCATTGTCAGCGAGTCAGGAATCCACACTCCCGACGACCTAGCTAAACTTGCCAGCGCCGGCGCCGAAGCCGTCCTCATCGGCGAATCTCTGGTCAAGCAGCCCGATCCAGGCGCAGCTTTAGCCTCCCTTGTCGATCGCCCTCCCAGCCTGTGAAAGGCGAGACCGCTTGACAAAGCACCCTTGATTCTGATAAAAAATGATTAAGTAGGTAAATAATGAGAATTTCTAGCCTGCATCGACTCAAGCGCTACTGTAAAAAAGAAATAGCACTGAAAGCTATATTGCATAGAAATATTTTGCCAGAAAGCAATTAAATCTATTCTGTAAGCCTGTCGATCGCAAGATTTAGCGTGTCCAACGCACCCAGCCCCGAATATTCGATCGGCAAAGCAGGGGTTATTGTACGGTTAGAAAACAAATAAAAAATCGGGCATCTAATGTTCACCGTGATGCCTCATGCAATTGCAATGGGGTATCGGTTCGCTGAGGTATATTAGCTTTCATGGAGCCAATCCCCCTTCCTTCGTACATTCATTATGAATTGCTACTTCAATTGTTAGAACGCAAAACGATGTTTGCTGTCAGTCCACAATCGCCGCAGCAGCAACAAGTTCACCAACTTATTATTACACTGCGTAAAGCCCTTGCCATTCAAAAGCAATTAGAACAAAGCTGCGAGCGATCGAACTTAGCGGTAGAACATCGCTGGGCTCTAAATGAAATTAACCACAAGGGAGTTAAAAGTTAAAAAAGTTAGGGTAGCGACGTGACGTATCGTATTTGATTTATTCTATAGAACTCCCACAGGAAAAGTTAGGACAATATCATGGACAACAAATTAATGCTGATGATTCCCGGCCCGACGCCGGTGCCTGAAGCGGCATTGTTAGCGATGGCAAAACACCCGATGGGCCACCGCAGCAAGGAATTTGACGCGATTTTTGCAGAATGTACCGAAAACTTGAAATGGCTGCACCAAACAAAAAGTGACGTGCTGAGTTTAACGGTTTCTGGTACCGGCGCGATGGAAGCTGGGATAATTAATTTCTTGAGTGCGGGCGATCGAGTTTTAGTCGGTACTAACGGCAAATTTGGCGAACGCTGGGCGGAAGTCGCCGAAGCTTACGGTTTAAACGCCGAAATTATTAAAGCTGAGTGGGGCCAACCTTTAGACCCGGAAAACTTCCGCGAAAAACTCGAAGCAGATACAGAGAAGCAAATCAAAGCAGTCATCATCACCCACTCGGAAACCTCCACGGGCGTCCTCAACGACCTCGAAACGATCAACCGCCACGTTAAGGCCCACGGTGAAGCTTTAATTATGGTCGATGCTGTCACTAGCTTAGGCGCTGTCAATATTCCGATGGACGCTTGGGGAATCGATGTCATTGCTTCGGGTTCTCAGAAAGCTTACATGATTCCTCCAGGTTTGGGTTTTGTGGCCGTCAGTCCCAAAGCTTGGGAAGCTTACAAAACTGCGAAACTGCCCCGCTATTATTTGGATTTGGGCAAATATAGCAAAGACGCTGCCAAAAATACCACTCCTTTTACTCCCCCTGTCAATATGTTTTTTGCCCTGCAAGCATCGCTGCAGATGATGAAAACAGAAGGGTTGGAAAATGTTTTCGCGCGGCACCAACGCTTAATGAGAACTACTCGCGCTGCGGTAAAAGCTTTAGGTTTGCCGTTGTTTGCCGCTGATGATGCTGCCAGCCCTGCGATTACTTCAGTTATGCCGCCAGCATCCGTAGATGCTCAAAAAGTGCGGACTTTGATGAGAAAGAGATTTGACATTGCTCTCGCCGACGGACAAGACCATTTCAAAGGTAAAATCTTCCGAATCGGTCATTTGGGCTTTGTGGGCGATCGTGATATTCTAGCAGCAATTTCCTCTTTAGAAGTGGTGCTGCGAGAACTGGGTCATGAAGGCTACACTCCTGGTGCCGGCGTTGCCGCTGCTGCCAAATTCTTGGCTGAATCCTAATCTCAGTTGTTAAAGGATTTTAGATTTTGGATTTTTGATACTCTCTAAAATCTAAAATCCTTTTAGTATGCTTCGGATAACCAATCAAAGATTTTATCCAACTGTTCGAGAGTGACTAAACCGTATTGCCACAGAACCATCGGCAAGGAATTCGGGTCTTTATCGCGCTGGCGCTGTTTGTCACCGCCACGTTCGGCGACAGCAATTGACGCGGGAGAAATTGCCAAATCTTCTTGTAAAAATCGAATTAATCGAGTGTATTTAGCGGGTGCCATGTGATTTCACCTCTAAGTATAGGACACCATTTTCTGATGTGAACCTGATGTTTGTGATGAGTAATAAGCCAGTTTTAAATTTGTCTTGTTACCGTCGATAGCTTTTAAAACGCTATTAGCGGTTGAACTGCCAAACGTAATGCTGAGTGCTACTGTAAAGCTAACCTTTCCCAAAAAGTGAAAGGTTTTGCAATTTTGCTGATGTCGGCCCGATCGACTGGTAATCGCGATCGAACCTAAACTGAATAACTCGGCATCTTTGCAGCGCGAATCAGAATAAATTCTGCTACCTAAAACTACTAAACCAAGTTCAGAGTTTAACTTCATCTGCCGAAATGCAGAATCCGCAAATCTACTTTGGCAAAATTAGTTAGATATTTCGATCAAACCCGAAAATGCTACCAGAAGTTAAGTTTGCCAATTACCGCCAATTAACTTGGCTCGTAGCATACTACTTTAGATAGGTTTAGTAGATTTACCTCGATCGCCAGAACTTCCAGAGAATTTCTTTTCGTGTTGCTACACCTTGAGGCTGAGTATCGTCTCTCAGGATTGGTAACGAGTCGCTGACTCGTCTCATACCTGCGACCAACAATCTACAGCTTCCGGAAACAAGCTCAAGTCCTGACTGACTGAGATCGACATCCTAGCAAATCTTTCGGTGTTTGTACTGAATCTTACATTAATATATTAACAAATTTAATCAATTTTTGTAAAGTTTCTAAATTTTCTCCGGTATTCCGAAGGTAGGGGGATCTCTGGGCGATGGAAACCGGGGGATTATGTCTGTGTGCAGATTTTACTGAAACAGTCCGAAGTTTTATTGGAAAAACTCGATTTCAATACGATCGCCCACTTTGACACCGAGTTCAGCAGCCCGCCCGCCCCGGAGTTCAATAACTCGATCGACAGCAGTATCTGGCCCGTAGGTAGGACAAGGATCAGCAGTACAAGGAGGTGCAGAAACTTCGATCGCCTCAACCACCCCATCTCGCAGAAAAATCATATCCAGAGAAATCTGGCAATTTTTCATCCAAAAATTGACCCGCCGCGCCGGTTTAAACTCAAACAGCATTCCTCTGTCATCCGACAAAGAAGTTCTGTACATTAAACCCATAGCCTGCTGTTCAACTGTTTTCGCCACTTCGAGTTCGATTGGGCGATCGCCTATCCGAGCTCTAGCAGAAACAGGAAGCACTTGACCCGATGTTTTCGCCGTCGGAGACCGATCCGCCAAAATACCAGTAGCACCAGCATTCGCGACAGGTAAAGTCGGCGAACATCCCAGCAAAAATATACTTACTCCAATACCGAGCAAATTAGTTAAATAACTCATAATGATTTTAGATTGTTGACTGTTGACTGTTGACTGTTGACTGTTGACTGCGTTGAGTGATGACTGCGTTGAGTGATGACAACTGACAACTGACTAATGACTAATGACTGATGACTAATGACTTCTTCAAGCTTCCCGCATCACATAGCCAACACCGCGCACCGTCTGGATCAAGCGCTTTTCGCCCTCATCTTCAATTTTGAGGCGCAGATAGCGGATGTAAACCTCAATTACATTCGACTCGCCCAAAAAGTCGTAACCCCAAACATTTTCCAGAATTTGTTCCCGAGTCAAAACCTCGCGGGGATGTTCCATCAAATACTTTAACAGCTCAAATTCCTTCATCGTCAGGTCGATCGCCCGTCCATTGCGTAGGGCCCGCCTAGAGGCCAAATCCAAAACTAAATCGCCAAACCTCAATTGTTCGTTGCTGCTGTTATCCGGCTGCAAATACAAGCGCACCAACTGCAAAAACTCCTCAGTGCGGTAAGGTTTAAGAAAATAATCATCCGCCCCAGCTTCCAGACAAGCTACGCGATCGTCAACTGTATCACGACCGACCAGTAGCAGCACTGGCACCCGATTGCCAATACTTCTGAGGTGAGAACACAGTGACAGCCCCGACTCAGCGCCAAGTATGCGATCGATTACAATCAAAGCTGGCTGCAATTCACTGGCTAAATGTTGGCCGGTGGCGGTATTAGAAGCCACTACCGGTTCGTAACCGGAGGATTTTAAGTCGAGACTCAAGTGTCCGGCGAGAACTTCGTCTGTTTCAACTAGCAGGACACAGGGATTGCGATCGAGAGTAATTGCAGCCATTGAATTGACCGATGAAGACCATAACTGTTCTAGCACGTCTTAAGGAAGAGAGGGAGAGTGGGAGAGAGGGAGAGGGGGAGAGGGGGAGAATGGGAGAGTGGGAGAATTACCAATTACCAATTACCAATCAAGTTATTTGGCATTTTAAGGAAGAGAGGGAGAGTGGGAGAGAGGGAGAGAGGGAGAGTGGGAGAGGGGGAGAGGGGGAGAATGGGAGAGTGGGAGAATTACTAATTACCAATTACCAATTAAGTTATTTGGCATTTAAATTGAAACTTGCTCGCCCCGGGTTCTCCTGCCGGGGCAACAATAGTTTAAGTAAACTGTAGTTTACAAATTAAATGCGCTACAGCTTACCAATTACCAAATTGAATAATTTATGAGCATCATCGTATTCGGCAGTATCAACATCGACCTAGCAGCAAAAACTCCCCGGTTGCCGCAGCCAGGGGAAACTATCATCGGTAGCAATTTTTTCACAGCAGGCGGCGGCAAAGGAGCAAATCAAGCTGTCGCGGCCGCCCGTCTCGGCACTTTTACCCACATCATCGGCCGCGTCGGCAACGATAAATTTGCTGAAGAATTATTGACTAATTTACAATCTTATGGTTTAAGTACAGACAATGTATTAATAGACCAAAACACTCATTCAGGAGTGGCAATTATCGCGGTAGACGAGACAGGTCAAAATAATATTATTGTGATTCCGGGCGCGAATAACAATGTCGGTGAAGCAGATATAGAACGTCTCAAAAAACCCTTAACAGCAGCTACATCTTTGCTGTTACAGTTAGAAATTCCCCTGGAAGTTGTCCAAGAAGCTGCGAAAGCTGCTTGTCAAGCGGGGGTGCGAGTTATTCTCGATCCAGCACCGGCTAGGGCGGATTTGCCACTGGAACTTTATCCCCTAATTGACATTATCACGCCGAATGAAGTGGAAGCCAGTCAGTTAGCCGGTTTTCGGGTGAATGACACGGAAACAGCGATTGTAGCTGCCAAACACTTGCAGGAGCGTGGCGTCAAGAATGTTATTGTCAAATTGGGCGATCGCGGGGCTGTTGCTGTTACGGCGGATGAAACGTTTTTTGTACCGGCTTTTGCTGTGGAGGCGATCGACACTGTGGCTGCTGGCGATGCTTTTAACGGCGGGTTAGCCTCTGCATTAGATGCCGGTCTGTCCTTGTCAGAGGCGGTGCGGTGGGGCGCAGCAGCGGGCGCTCTGTGCACAACTAAAGTGGGTGCTCAAGTTGCTATGCCCGATCGGGCAACCTTTGATAAATTTTTGCATAATAGACTTCTTGCATAAATCTTTGATTGATAGGTCAACCGCAGATTTCAGGCAGATAAACACAGATGAACGCAGATAATTGCAAGAGATGAAAGTGAAGAACCATAATAGGTCTATGTTCTGTCAAAAAAAAATCAAATTCTTGTGGGGTGGGCTTCTAGCCCGCCCCAAATATGCAAGAATTTAAATCTGTAAACGCTTGTCCTAATTTGGCCGCTGAATAATTGTTTCAACTACCCGCCGCTTGACTTTTGGATCGATACCAATCAGCCGCACGTATTCGCCGCCGTGTTCCGCCAAACAAGTTTCTAAAGATGCAACCACATCTTTTTCCTGTGCAGTTTTAATTGTCGCGCAACTTTGCCAAGAACCAGTTTTAAATCGGCGATTATCTGCATATTCCATGCCAATTTTGCAGCCTCTTGCTAATAACTGCTTTACTTGTTCCAATACCTCGGAACTCAGCCGCGCCGCATGACCGTTACCCGCTTCAGAACTTGGCTCCTCGTAAGCCTTATAATATTTCGAGGACGGGTCGTTTAATTCACTTTGCGTGGGCGCAGCAGCAGGGGGATTGGCGGTTCCTTGAACGTTGAACAGGCGCGATTGGTTGTATTCATCTACTAAGCGCATTTCCTTAATCCGCTTTTGTTGGCCCACCATCAAACTGCCCATTTCTAATAAATGAGCGAGGCTGAAATTCGGGTTATGGAAATCTGGCGCTGCTTCCAAACTGTTTACCAAACGCTTGGAAACTCGCTCGATTCCTATTTTGTGAATGAATTCGCGGATTTGTTCGTCATAAATGCGCGATCGCAAAGCACTAAAAAAGTCGATCGCCTGATCGGCAAAATTATCCACTAACGCCACAATATCGGTTTTTGACAATTTGTCCGACTCAAAAATTCCCCCAACAATGCCAATTTTATCATCCCGGCTGGGTTCCCAATAAAACTTTTCCATCCGCCCGTCGCGAATCAGCGGCGCGTACAGCGTAGAAAAATCATTTCCGGTGACAATAATCGGCACTCGGTGCAGTGGCGTGCTGTCATAACTTCCCGGTAACTGCACGTTAGTTGGATTATCAGCAATATTCATCAGAGTGGCATTGACCATCTGAGTATTGACAGTATATTGAGTAGTAGAATCGAACCTGCCAGCACCGGCATCCAAATCGTTAATAAAGATGGCGCACATCTCGCCGCGCACGCGAATTTGCTCCGCAGCTTCCCGGTAGCGCAAGCGAATTAAACGCGCCGGATCTCCTGCATCCGGGCTTTCTAATTCCCCACCAGATATCATCACCGGTTCAAAGCCCATTCGCCGAAAAACCAGTTCGGTTTGAAAAGTTTTGCCTTCTCCTTTGCGGCCGTGAATTCCCAAAATTAGGGGGACTCTTACTCCGGGCAAATTTAAAAAGTTTTTAGTGATGTGCACCGCAACTTTATCGAGAAAGTTAGGAGAAATGTAATAACTCATCAGTAGATTTGTGAGGGATTAATTGAGGTTACTGTTATGATTTTATGACAAAACTAACAGCCTGCACCGCTAACCTGGATTTTTACCGTACAATCGAGGTCTGAATATTATGTGTTAAGGAGCGATTCGTGAGTCCAGAAACCTTACTAAAAGAACCAAGCGTGCAAGCCGAAGCCAGTCCCTTCAGTTCTGAGGGCTTCGACAGCTATGTAATGACGACTTACGGGCGTTTTGCGATCGCCCTAGAACGGGGCCTCGGCTGCCGCGTTTGGGATACCGAGGGCCGCGAATATCTCGATTTTGTGGCTGGTATTGCTACCTGCACTCTGGGACACGCCCACCCGGCAATGATTGCAGCGGTAACTCAGCAAATTCAGACCCTGCACCACGTTTCTAACCTTTATTATATCCCCGTACAGGGCGAGCTGGCGAAGTGGCTTGTAGACCATTCTTGCGCTGACAGAGCCTTCTTTTGCAACTCCGGCGCGGAAGCTAATGAAGCGGCAATTAAACTCGCCCGCAAGTACGCCCACGAAAAATTAAATATCTCGAATCCGACAATCATTACCGCTGTTGCGAGTTTCCACGGGCGGACTTTGGCGACAATTACGGCAACGGGACAGCCTAAATACCAGAAGGGTTTTAGCCCCTTGGTGCCGGGATTTCACTATGTGCCCTACAACGATATTAGTGCGATCGAAAGTGCGATCGAGCAACTCGACAAAGACGAACGCCAAGTAGCTGCAATTATGCTGGAAGCGCTGCAAGGTGAAGGCGGAGTTCGCCCCGGAGATATCGCCTACTTCCAGCGCATTCGGGAAATTTGCGACGAAAAAGGCATTTTGCTCATTCTCGACGAAGTGCAAGTCGGGATGGGACGCAGCGGCAAATACTGGGGCTACGAAAACCTCGGCATTGAACCGGATATCTTTACATCTGCCAAAGGGTTAGGTGGCGGTATCCCGATCGGCGCTATGCTGTGCAAATCTTCCTGCGATGTATTTGAACCGGGAAGTCACGCCAGCACTTTCGGCGGCAATCCTTTTGCTTGCGCTGTAGCTTTGTGCGTGTGCCAAACTTTGGAACGGGAAAACCTTCTAGAAAACGTGCAGCAGCGCGGGGAACAGTTGAAAGCAGGCCTCAACAAGTTGGCGGCCGAATATCCGCATTTAATTGCCGAAGTGCGCGGCTGGGGTTTGATTGTCGGGATGGAATTGCAAGCTGATATCGAACTTACATCGGCGGATATCGTCAAATCTGCCATCGCCGCAGGAGTTTTGTTGGTTCCTGCAGGGCCGAAAGTGCTGAGGTTTGTCCCGCCGCTAATTGTCACTGCCGCTGAAGTCGATCGAGCTCTGCAGGCAGTGGAGTCAGCCTTGCGTTCTCAAGCGGTACAGTAAAATCTACTGAGTTGATTTTTGTTAGCTGTAGCGCTGAAACTCGCGCCATATCCTAGATAACTCACTTAGTCGAGGACACACTCTTCCTCAGAAACCGGGTTTCTTTCGAGATTTCTCGTTACTAAACCCAAGAGTTTCCTAGAAACCCGGTTTCTTAGCGTAAGTCCGATCGGGGTAAAAGTAAACCCGTCCCGCTGCAAGTCTGTCGGGGCGGGTTTGTCAAGTTTAGAAATGTCTGTGAAACCCGCCGCCACAGGGTGACAACGCCTTTAACCGCGATTTTACTCAAGAGCCACGCGCAAAATAATACTATTAACGATCGTATGTGCTAGTTTCGCTATAGCGTGTCTTTTGGGACTTGTGAATCCTGGTTTAACTATTTCGCCCCCTTCCCACTAAACCGAGTACCGTTATAGTGGGGAGGGCAGGTGAGGACGATCGCATCCTCAAGTAATTTTGGAGAGGTCTTTCAAGAGATAAAATATGTAATCCTCGTCACAAAATTTTTTCGTAATGCTTGGATCATCAACTGTATATTGTGAGAGAATAGAAAAACCAAGGAGGTGATGTTGATTGCTACACCAGGCTATCCAAGTTCGTTTGTATCCTACCCAAAATCAACAAATACAAGTAGCTTCTACTTTTGGGTGTGCGCGTTGGTGGTCTAATTATGGTCTAAATAAATCAATTGAAGTTTATAAAAAAACTGGTAAAGGACTTGGATGCTCCCGGTTCAACACACTTTTACCGAGTCTCAATAAATTAGATAAAAGTGGATGGTTAGGTGAGTTTTACAGCAAATTATTGCAATTTAATAGGCTCAATTTAACCAGGAAATACAAATTTTTTTTGGATGGATTTGCTGGGTTTTATAAGTTCCCATATCAAGATAAAAAACAGT
Organism: Microcoleus sp. AT3-A2; assembly: GCF_036705685.1. Lineage (NCBI taxonomy): Bacteria > Bacillati > Cyanobacteriota > Cyanophyceae > Oscillatoriales > Microcoleaceae > Microcoleus > Microcoleus sp. AT3-A2. The sequence goes on along the minus strand of NZ_JAUBVF010000001.1, from coordinate 197,154 downwards.
CATTTCAGTATCCTAAAAACGTCAAATTGGTAGCGACTACTAGGAGTTGCCGCTATAGGAAAATAAGTAAGCCGAAAATAAATAGATATAGATTAAGTGAGGGTAAAATTCATAATTCAATTATTATTAAAAAATATTCAGGGAAATATATTGCATATATACTGACTGAAATCAAAGCTGAGAACCAGACAACAAAAGAAGGTAGGATTGCGGGCATTGATTGCGGGAACTTAGTCGAAATTGATAGAGGGGTTTCCACTTCCAAACTCTGTTCTAATTGTTTCCATCCAATGACCGAGATGCCATTAGATATGAGGGAAGGGACTTGTCCTCACTGTGCTACAGATCGCGATCGGGAGGGGAACGCAGCGATAAAGATGAAAGCAGAAGGTATCAAAATACTAAAGGCGGAAGGTTCAGCCGTTTCGGCTTTAGGATGCGAGGTAAGACCAAAGCTGGGACGAAAGTCTCCGCTAAGGCACTCGCCTATGAGTACAGAAGCCCCTACTATATTCGGTACTACGATTTAGGGGTGGGTAGTTCACTTGGTTGCAGGGAAGCAGCGCTCCTATGGTTAATAGTTTAGCGGAATGCACGATGGACGAACAGCGTCGCAAAACTGATGTTAATATGCTCCAAGCGCTGCTGGAAAATCCTGGGGACTCAGGAATAGATTTGATTTTGAGGATGAACCCAAAGTCGATCGACTTTGGGTTCGTGCAAACGCTTTATTTGGAAGAAGTGGCACTGACGCGAGAAAGCTTGCTGAAAGCTGCAAAATTTTTCCAAATGGCGATCGCACCCTTAGAATCTGCAAAGGGCAATTCTAAATTGCCCGCAACCGGGGCAGCATATCTGGCTTTTTTAGCAGAAGTATTGCAGGCAGTGGCGCGCGGCGCTGATTCGCAGCACCTGTACTCGCTGCTGAGAAACAATTTAGATAAACTCGACCAGAATTTTGCACAACTGCTGCGCTGCTGGGCAAATTTGGTGTTTTCTGCTGCCAAAGAATCCGAGAGAAGGCGGATTGCAGCCCTGATCGGCAATCTGAGCAACAAAATTGGGCGGTTTCCCCTCGGCAGCAAGGCTAATAACTTGGAAATCGAAATTGCCGGTTACGAAACAGTTGCTAAGGTGTTTACCCGCAAAGACTTTCCCCAAGAATGGGCGGTGATGCAAAACAATCTGGGCAACGCTTACAGCGATCGCCCCAGAGGTGATAAGGCTCAAAATATCGAACAGGCGATCGCTTGCTTTGAAAATGCCCTACAAGTACGCACGCCCGAACAGTACCCGGAACAGTGGGCGACGCTGCAAAATAATCTGGGCAACGCTTACAGCGAGCGCCTCAAAGGAGATCCGGCAGACAATCTAGAACAGGCGATCGCCTGCTTTGAAAATGCCCTGCGAGTTCGCAGTCGCGAGGCTTTCGGGCGAGAGTGGGCGAGCACTCAAAACAATCTCGGCCGTGCTTACAGCCGGCGGCTGCGGGGCAACCGATCCCAAAATCTGGAACTGGCAGTCGCTTGCTACCACAATGCTTTGCAAGTCTACAACCGCAAGGTGTTTCCCCGGCGTTGGGCTACAACTCAAAATAATTTGGCAAATGCTTACTGCGAGTTGCTGCGGGGCAACCGAGCTGAAAATCTCGAATACGCGGTTACGTGCTATCAGAGAGCTTTGCAGGTGCGGACTCGGGAAGCTTTTCCGCAGCAGTGGGCGACGACTCAAAGGAATTTGGGTCGGGTGTTTGTCGATCGCATCAAAGGCGATCCGGTGGAAAATTTGGAAATGGCGATCACCTGCTATCAAAATGCTTTACAAGTCTACACCCGCATCAAATTTCCCGAAGCCTGGGCTTCGATCCAAACTTACCTCGGTAGGATCTACAGTCGGCGGGTGAAAGGGGAAAAAGCCGAAAATATGGAAATGGCGATCACCTGCTATCAAAATGCTTTGCTATTTTGCAACCGCCAAAAATCTCCCGAACGCTGGGCAATGCTGTGTGCCTACCTCGGCCGCGCTTTCTGCGAACACGTGAAAGGGGAAAAAAACCGCAACCTCAAAAGCGCGATCGCCTGCTATCAAAATGCGGGCGAAGTCTACACCAGGCAGGCATATCCCAACCGCTGGGCAATGCTGCAAATTTATCTCGGCAGGGCTTATTCGCAACTGACCGAGGCGGAAAACTTGTCGCACATGGAAAGCGCGATCGGTTGCTATCACAGCGCCTGTCAAGTCTACACTCGCGAAACCTATCCCCACCGCTGGGCTGAAATTTTATTTTATTTGGGTCAAGCTTACCGAGTTCGAGGCGACTTGCTTCGCGCCTACGGGGTTTTTACTGCTGCTGTCGATACTGTGGAATTCTTGCGTTGCGAAGTTGGGGTTGATACAGTCGATTTTGGCGATCAGACGAGTACCGCAAAAGTCAAATTAACCCGCACTTGGGCTGGACTCTATAAATGCCTGGTGCAAGTTTGCCTGGAACTCGGCGCCAGCCAACCTGAATATTACGCTAAGGCTCTGGAATACGCCGAACGCCACAAAAATCGGAATTTGGTAGAACTGCTGGTTAAATGCCACTTGACTCCGAAAGCCGAAATTCCTGCAGCGGTGCGAAGCGAGTTGGAGTCGCTGCGACTGGAAATAGCGGGGGAACAGCGGCACCAAGAACAGGGAGAACCTGAGCCGAACACGACCTTGATTTCTGAGGGCGATAGCCAAGGTTTGAACAGCGGTTCTCTGCTGCCGAACTCGGACTTCATGCACTTAAATCAATTGTGGAAGCAGTTTGATAGGTTGATTGCGCGGGAGGTGCAGGCAAACGACCCTTTCTTCAGCCTAGCTCACAAAGTTGAACCGATCGCTTTCGAGCAAATTCGCCAATTGTTGCCTGATGACAATTGCGCTGCTGTGGTGTGGGCGAGTTTGGGGGAGTTGCTGGTTGCTTTTGTGGTGGTAAAGAGTGCACAATATCCGGCCGTTCACCTGTGTTCGTCGGAAAATGCTTTGGCTGTCGAAAGTTGGGCCCAGGAGTACCTCAGCGCTTATTCTGAACAAAAAGGTCGCTGGATCAATCATCTCCCGGCTCGCCTCAAACGCTTGGCTACGATGCTGGAAATCGATCGAGTGGTGGCGCTGATTCCCGATAATTGCGATCGGCTGATTTTTGTGCCACACCGATTTTTACACGCTTTGCCACTCCACGCTTTGCCTTTGGCGGGGAGAGACGGGTTTGAGGATGGTGGGGGAATTTTTAGGTCTGGGTGGAGCGATCGCAGCGGTTTTGATCTGGAAACCTACACCCTTTCGGATTTTTCTCAAAGTTCGTCTTTTGGCGACGTTGCAGCGCCTGCTGCTTATTTGATCGATCGATTTGCCGGAGGAATTCGCTATGCTCCTAGCTGTCAGCTATTGCTGTTGAGACAAAGTGCACACGGAGCGGCTATTGGTCGGTACAGCCCCGGTTTGCAGCAGCTTTTGGCAATTCCAACTTTCACCAGAGATGCGTTCTATAGCAACATTGAAATCGGCAATATTTCCCAGTATTTTACCAGTACACAAGTTGTGCGCCATAAGCCGGCAATTAAAGAGGCTTTTTCCCAACAAATGTCTGCTAATAATGGGAATTCGCCCCAGAAAACAGTGCAGTTGCAGCAGAAAAAATGCGCTCACTTTGCTTGTTTGAGTTTGCTTAATTTAGCTGGGTCTCTGAAATCCGCAGTGTTTTTGAGGAATGATTCTCTGAGTTTGGAGGAAATTTTTAATCTGGATTTTCGGCAATATTTTTTAGTTACTTTATCGGGTTGCGAAATTGCCGCTGGCGGAGTTAGCGGTGCTGGAGGAGATTTTGTGGGTTTGTCGGCGGGTTTGTTGTATGCTGGCACGTCTAGTGTGGTTAGCAGTCTTTGGAAGGTGAACGATGTTTCTACGCTGCTAATGACGAGCAAGTTTTATGAAAATCTGGGACGGTTTTCTCGGTTGCAGGTGGGAGATGTGGCGATCGCGCTGGCGGACGCTCAAAGGTGGCTGCGGGATTTGACTAGCGAAGAATTGGAGGTGTTGCTGGCGGATTTTCAACCTCAAATTTCCCAAATGTTCGATCGGCTTTCTCAAAGTTCTCGCCTGATTGCGGAGGCTTCTTTGCAGCAAATTCGCAACCGCAAACCCTATCCTTTTGCTAATCCTTATTATTGGGCTGCTTTTACTGCGACTGGGGTTTAAGCTGTTGTACCTTTAAATAGGGTATAATAAAATTTTAGTTTAGTCGGTTCCTAAAAAAATACCCGCCAAAAACCATCTCAATCCCAAACAAATAGAGAAACTACAAACAGCCTTAAGAGAGAAAAAAAAGCAAATGTCAGAGAAAGAATTCTGATTCTATTATTGCTCAATGACGCTAAAACACAATCTAACATCGCTGATTTTTTGGGTTATTCAGTCAACAAAGTATCTTATTGGTGTATAAATGGAGACCCCGACAATCTAGAAATCTTAATAGATGAAATGATGAAGGAAAATCACAAAAAAGCCACCGATAAATATATAGATATGTTATTATAGGCCATAGAAAAAGAGCCTCAATAATTAGGATATAATTTTGGACGATGGACAGCGCAGAGATTAGCAACATACTTAGAGGAATCCACAGGAATAAAATTAATTGGAGGACAAGTTCGGAGGATATTAAAGCAAAAAAAGTAGGTTTACATCTGGGCTAAGTATAGCCTAGAGTCGAAGATAAATCCCGAAAAAATAACTGCGTTTAAAATAAAGATAGCCGAATATTTAAAAATAGGAAAAGAATCGCCAGAACGTTTACAGGTGTGGTTTTGGGACGAGAGTGGATTTAGTTTAAGAGTCACCATCAGAAAGAGCTGGTGTAAAAAAGCAGCCGAAAAAAGGTCTGAGGAGACCGGAGAAAAGGCAGAGTTAATGTAATGGGAGGAGTGAGAAATTCCGATAAAAACAAGTGGTAGAGTTCCTCAACAAAGGCAATTCATATAATTTTTATCAAGTGCTAAAACTCTTTTATGAAGAGCTAATTAATGAATGGATATCAGCAGGTAATTAAGCCTCAGAATTTGCTGAAAAAGGAGCGAAAATAGTGATTGTTCTGGATAATGCTAGTTTTCATACGAAAGAAGAGTACCTGAAAATAATTGAAACACAAATGCCTAACCGACCTTTAGAATTCCTCCCCGAATACAGCCCCGACTATAACTTAATTAAATTAGGATGGCATTCGGCAAAAGAATATATTGTCAATCGACTTTTTACATCTATTGAAGAGCTAGAGTATTTATTGCACCGCCTCTTAAATCAAGGGCAATTAATAATTAAATGGGATCGCAAAATCAAAAATAATGGTAATGCTTGTATCACAGTTTAAATGTGCAACAGCTTAATGTTTTAGGCATTAATAAGGCCATATATGACTCCTCTATCACCTACCGAAACTGGTCTAAACTAACTATGTTATTCTACCACGAATATAGTCTGTATACTTACGCGGAGCTGTACTAGGATGGCGGCAAGTGGTAGAATAGTTCCGAGAGCTTAATTCCAATCCGGTCATCCCGATTATAAAATTAAATTGGATATTCCCCAGCCAGTGAGTGTGTTTTGGGCGATCGTCCGGGTGTGTATATTTGTGGTACGCATAAATTAGTCGATCGGGCGATTCCCTACGGGATAGCTGCGCTTCACGAGCGTGTTAATTCCCCTTTGCTAAAAAATTAACTGTAGCGGCTGTTTTGGCAAAGGGAATTATAGAATAAGGCGTAAAGAATAAGAGCAGCAATAGAGAATAAAGAGCAAGTCTTTGCGTTCTCACTGTGTGAGAATTGGGGAATGTGTTCACTGAGACGTACTTGTTCTATACTGAGAGATTTTGCCAAGATTTGAAACCGGAGGCAAGTATAAATACTGCAATAATTCTTAAATACAAGTTCATTAAGATTTACATCTTGAGATAGATGTATTAATAGCTGAATGAGCTTATAATAATAATTGATTCCTAATTAATCTAATATTAACCCGAAAACCGGAGGATATTCCAATGCAAATAAGTGGCAAAGCCTTCGGCTCCTGCTCTCGCTGCGAAACAGTACCCGCAAAAATAGAGGGCAGCGGAGGTCTATACTTGTGGTTTCCAGTATCGCACACGCTGAATAAGGTTATTTCTGCACTGACCAAGGCTAAACTTGAATTCCGGCTGTTAGAAGAGAGCAAGTGTTTGTACATTATGCTTGAGGCAATAGCAAAAGAAAAGTTTAATGCCCTAGCATCATCTGTGCTAACAACTCAAGAGCTGAAAGAGACAAAAGTTTTGTGGATGCGGGAAGTTGAACAGCCGAAACTTAGCGATTTTTATCGCAGCACTTCCTTAGACTCTTTTATTAACTTCAGCAAGTCTGATTGGCTGTTAGATTTATTGTCCGAAGAACGCATTACTACGCATTTTCAGCCCATTGTTTATACCTCAGATACTTCTAAAATTTTTGCCCACGAAGCGCTGCTCCGAGGAATTGACGAGCAAGGAAACTTAATTTATCCGGGTCGAATTTTTTCCCAAGCAGAATCAGCAGGCCTAATTTTTCAACTAGATGTTTTAGCCCGGACTCGCGCTATCCGCGAAGCCCAGGTTTACGATATCAAAGAACTAATTTTTATTAATTTTTCTCCCACTTCAGTTTACGATCCCGCTACGTGCCTGCGAAGAACAGTACAGGCTATTGATGAAGCGGGAATCCCTCACAGCAATATTGTTTTTGAAGTAGCGGAATCTCAACACCCTCCTGATATCGATCACTTGATTAATATTCTGAGGTTTTACCGAGAAGCTGGATTTTTAATTGCCCTGGACGATTTTGGCAGCGGTTCTTCTAATTTAAATTTGATGCACCAACTGCATCCAGATTTTATTAAGTTGGATATGCAATTGATTCGCAACGTCCATCAAGATTATTATAAGGCTCTCATTACGGAAAAGATGTTAGAAATTGCCGCTCAATTAGAAATTAAAACTGTTGCTGAAGGTGTGGAAACTTTGGAGGAGTTTGAGTGGGTGCGGGAACGGGGAGCAACTTTTGTTCAAGGTTATTTGATTGCTAAACCGACTTCTCCGCCGATCGCAGTTACGAGCTATATTGGTGCTGAACCAGTACCTATTTCTGCTTAAATGGTTTCCAGTTGCTATTTGGCGCTACATTTGCTCGTTCCCAGGAAGAGGCTGGGGACGCATATATGAAAGCTCTGCCTCCATTAAAATGAGATAACGATTTGGAGGCAGAGCCTCCCGATATTCATTACCAGGCACAGCCTGGTAACGAGAATTACTAGCATTTTAAACGCTCAAATTGCGTCGCAAAAAGCTTTCTAAGGATTCCATTCTCATGCTGTAGATTGATTCCAAGTTTTGCACTTCTTCGGGAGTGCAGAAATACTCGTTACCCAGCAATACTCTCAAAGTTCCTAAGTCTTTTTGAGCTTGAGGATTCAATAAACCCAAGGCATTTCTCAAACCGTCAAACACCATCAGTGGCGGGTTGATTACCATCGGTTCGCGCTTGAATAATCGTCCGAAAATGCGGGGAATGTCGTCTCTTGTCAGCACATCCGGGCCACCGACTCGCAGAATTTGGTTGCGGGCGCCTTCGACTGTTGGCGAGTCTGCTGCAATCTTTGCTAAGTCGTCGGTACTGACAACAGAGGTGCGGTTTTTACCGTCGCCAATCAGCAGGTAAAGTCCGGTTTCTCGAAATCTTTCTGCTAGGGGTAACAAGCTGGAAGCAAAACCGGCAGGCCGCAAGATTGTATAATTCAATCCGCTGTTTTGCAGGTATTTTTCTACTTCTCGCTTGGCTTTGAATACTGCGGAATCTTCGTATCCTCGATCGACTCCCAGTACCGAAATAAAGACAAAGTGCTGCACTCCCGCTTCTTTGGCGCAGTCGATTAATTCTATGTTAGCGCGGTAGTGTACTGCTTGAACATCGCCGCCGGTGCCGTGGCTGCTGATGATGTACTGCACTCCTTGGCAGGCTTTTTTAATATCTTTGTCTTGTTTTAAGTCGCCAATAAAAATCTCGGCGCCTCGGTTTTCTAGTTCTGAGTAGCGAGATGCGAGGCGAACGAATGCGCGGACAGGCTTCTCTTGCTGTCTGATTTCTCGTACAATTCGGCGGCCTAGTGCGCCTGTTGCTCCGGTTACTAAGAACATGATTTTTAGTTGTTGGTTGTTATTAACCTTATAACTTATAAATCAAATTTCGACAATTACGGGGGCGTGGTCGCTGGGTTTGATTAATTTTCTGGGAGCAATGTCTATTGTACAGTTTTTTGCTTGTTCGTACAGGGGAGGGCTGAGATAATGGTGGTCGATTCTCCAACCATTGTTGCGGGGAAATGCGGCAGCGCGGTAGTCCCACCAGCTATAATGACCGCCTTCTGTGGTGAATTTCCGAAAGGGGTCGTTTAATCCTAATTCTATGATTTCTGTGAGTGCGAGGCGCTCGGCAACAGACAAGCCGACGGAGTTAGCATTGGCTTTGGGATTGTGGATATCTCGATCGTCCGGGACGATGTTGAAGTCGCCGCAAATGCACAAGTTGGGGAATTTATCTAGTGCTATTTTGAGGTATTCTTGCAGCAGTTTGAGCCACTTTAGCTTGTACTCATATTTCTCGCTGCCAACTTCGGAACCGTTGGGAACGTATACGCAAATAATGCAAATATCGTCGATAATCCCGGCGATGAGGCGTTTTTGTTCGTCAAAAATACCTGTGGTTTCGTCGCCGAGAAGGGGGGCAAATCCGCTGCTGATTTGCGTTAGGGGCGATCGGCTAAAAATGGCGACGCCGTTGTAGGATTTTTGACCGGAAATGTAGCAGTTGTAGCCAAGGTTGGTGAAGGGTTCTAGGGGAAAGTCTTTATCTGGAACTTTGGTTTCTTGGAGGCAGAGAACGTCTGGGGAGTTTGTTTGCAACCAGCTAGTAACGTGTTCTATGCGGGTGCGGATTGAGTTGACGTTCCAGGTAGCGATTTTCATTTTTTGTTGGTTATATACTCTCTGATTACGGGCGCGATCGTAAAGTGCGATCGCCCGTTTTGTTTTACTGTTTCAACTAATGACCGCCGTCCTAAAGATTGCATGACTTTCAAGAGTTCTGGCGGTGATAGTTGGAAGTTTTCTGGTATTTTTGAGATGTCGGCTGGTTTGGGGGTATTGGCTAGCCATGCGATCGCCTGTTGTTCGGATGCTGTTAGGCGATCGAAATGCTGGTGCAGAAGTGATTCTAAGTCACCTAAGAATAGGGTATCATAGGAGAGGAATTCGGAAACGCTACCGCCGAATAAGTCTTGAATCAATGTGGCAACTATATTTAACCATAAGGGATTGCCTCGGTAAAGGTCGATTAGTTCTGACCATTTCTCCGGTTCAGCTAAACCTTTTTCTCTGAATATTTCTTGTGCTTCCGCACCTAAACCGTTGAGTTGCAGGGATTTGCAGGGGCGGTTTTCGCCTTCTAAGGCGGCGATTTCTCTGGGTTTTTCCCAACTCAGGAGGATTAAGCAACTGTTGTGGGATGATTCTGTTAGTTGTTTGAAGAATGCGCCGTAATTTTCATATCCTGGTTCGTAACTTCCTGCGAGTTGTTGGCTGCTGAAAATGGTTTGGATATCATCGAGGATGATGAGACAGCGGTGCGATCGTAAATATTCTAGTAGGGGCAATCCCCCCGTGGTTGCCCTTTCTTCAGGATAGGGAACGGGCACGGGGACACCGCCCCTACAGGATTTAATTAAGTCGGTTTGGAGTGATGCCAGGGGTGGAGAGTTGCGGAGGCTTCGCCAGATGATGCGATCGAATTCGTGTTGAATTTGTGAGATTAGTTGGAGTGTAATGGCGGTTTTGCCAATACCGGATAAGCCTAAAATGGTGATGAGGCGGGTGCGGCCTAAAATCCAGTTTTCGAGCGTGGTGAGTTCGGATGTGCGGTTATAGAATAGGTTGGGTTCTGGTGCATCAGCTAAATCTAAATGTATTTTCCGTTCGGAATTGCTTGTTTTTTCGTTAAATTTATTCTTGTCTTGCGGTTCAGATTGTGAGACTTCTGGGGAGGGCAAACTTTCAGAAGAGAGGTTGCCAATATGGATACAGCCATTCCCGACGAGTGAGACAATATTAGAAGCTTGTAAATTTTCCAGTTTGGCTCTAAAATTTGCTTTAGATACTTGTTCCTTGCCTAATGCAACTGATAAAAGTTTCCATAATTTAAAGCCAACTTCTTTAACGTATTTCTCTGAACGGTTGTGATGCTGTGCAATTTCTTTATATTTCTGATTGTCCCAAGCACCGCGTAATATAGCTTTTTGCAGACTATCTAAATGTTTTCCCGTAGTAGTCAAAGCTAGATGGTCTACAAATTCTAAGGCTTCTTCAACGTCCATCGGTCAGGGAGATGCAAGGGGTTGACCTGATTGTAACCCAACTAAATATGACTTTTTCGCTAGCAACCAACTAAATGTGACTTTTTATGACCTAGTTGGGATGGAAAACAACTACTAAATATGACTTTATATGGCTTGACAAGTTTTGGTATTTAGGAAAGAATTTATACTTAAGACAACAAAACGTTTTGCTAAGCGCTACCGTTATCTACCTGTTATGACACAACCGAATATTTTGGAACTCGCGAAACAGGGAGATGCAAAGGCGATCGCGCTTCTGCTGAACCGCCAGCTACAAGCCAAGGGCATCACCGCCGCAGCTTCCCTTAAGGATGGTTGTTTACAGGTGATGCTGGAATCGGCAGAAGCGCCTAGTCAGCAAGTCTTGGCCCCGTGGGTGAGTAAGTCGATCGCTGGTTTGGGGGCTCCATCAATTGAGAAAGTGAAGGTTTACGGGCGACAGACGGGCGCAAAGGTGCCGGCGTGGAGTCAAGAGTTTGAAGTGGCGGGGCTAAAGTTGCCTGTCGCAAATGTCACAGAGGGGCGGGCAAGTTCTAGTGATCATACGGAGTCAAATCAGCTTAGTTTGAAGGAACGGGCTAAGCTTGGGGATGTGGAGGCGATCGCCAGTCTGTTAAATCTGCCGTTACAGAATAAGGGGATTACGGCGACGGCGAGTTTGCAAGATGGTTGTTTGCAGGTGATGCTGGAGGGCGATCGGGTTCCCGATGAGGAAGCGGCTGTTAGGATTGTCCGCAGGGAGTTGACGAATTTGAAGGCGGGGGCGATCGCATCTGTGAAGGTTTACGGGCAGCAGGCTGGTGAGGATTTTCCGGCTTGGAATCGAGAGTTTGAGCTAAAGGCAGAGGTTAGTTCAGATTCAAAAAAATTATCAACAGATAAATTTGCAAATTTGACTGATCTATTGACTCCGATTATTGATTTGCTTAGAGAACGAAAATTTAAAGAATTGTTAGACATCTGCAAAAATTATCTTAATGAAAATCCCGATCGTCAAAAACGTTTGATTGTAGTAGGAGTTATTGTCTTAGCAACTCTAACCTTTAAAGGAATACCTTTTTTAGGTTTTAATCACAATATTAAAGGCTCACTAACACTTAAGGATGACTTCTTCGGTGGAGTGGGTCAGTTTTGTAATGGAAAAGGAGGTTACGGGGATATTAAAAGTGGTAGGCAGGTGCTAGTAAAAGATCATAAAGGAGAAACCATTGCGACTGGAGAGTTAGGCATAGGTAAAATAATATCTGATAACTACTGCCAATTTTCTATCGAAGTGAATGGTATACGAAAAGCAGAGTTTTACACAATTCAGATCGGTAGGCGAGGCGATTTGACATATTCATATCAAGAGATGGAGGATAAAAACTGGGAGCTAAACGTGTCTTTGGGTGATTGACTTACTGTGACCAATCCAAATATTGAAGAAATTAAAATGTCCGACCTAATCTCAAAAAATACTGAACACCTAGACTACCCATTACTATTAGTCACGCACATGGTCTGTGCAGATCAGCAGATTCACAGTGAAGAGTCGAAAGCACTACGCGAACTAGCAACGCTGATCGGCGCTTCTCAACGCACTCTCGCTGAGATGGAAAAAATTCTTGCTCAAGAGGAAAGCCAGCTTTCTGTAGAGGATTTAGCTCCGAAAGTATCGCCCGGTGAGCAAAGTGAGGCTATGTCACAAATGTTGGCGATCGCCTATGTTGACGGTTTCTGTTCAGCATTAGAACGCCAGATGGCGGAACAAGTAGCAGGGATTTGGAACTGGCCAACGGGAGAAGTACAGCGACAGTTGGCAGAAGTTGGAGCCTTCACTGATACCCGATTCATAGGCGAACACAACCAACAACAGAAAGTCTCTTTCAGTGCGCGTTTCCTTGCAGGGGCTGATTCTCTACTTTCACGCGCATTGGTGGATAATGTAGCAAAGCTCACTGGGAGTGAGCAAAAAGTTGAGCAAATACGCCGGGAAATCCTGTTAACGGGGCCAGAATATGATGAGGCGATTCGTCAGTGTGCAGTCATCGCTGATGAAGATTACAAATTTGCCGAATTAGCACTTAAAAGAGCTTTACTAGCACTTTCCAATTTGGGCAAAAATATTCAAGAGGCTATCGAAGACATCAAACATAAAACAGGTGGTATAGGTCAAGCTACTACTGCTAAGGAAGTCGCAAAGCAACTTGAGGATACTAGAAACTCTCTGAGTGCCGAGATTATTAAAGAAATTGAGAGTGTACGGGAGTCGCTTCGGGCCAAGGAACGCGCTCTCAATCATTTCAGCATCACATTTATGGGCAGAACTAAGGCGGGAAAAAGCACTCTTCATGCCATAGTTACAGATGATGGATGGGATGCGATCGGTGTAGGTAAGCAGCGCACAACTCGGTTTAATCGGGTGTACGAGTGGAAGAATATCCGCATCATTGATACTCCTGGGATTGGCGCTCCCGGTGGCAAAAGTGATGAAGAAATTGCTAAAAGTATTATCGACGAGTCAGATGTGATTTGTTATGTGGTCACAAATGACAGCATCCAAGAGAGTGAGTTTGCTTTCTTGCGCTTATTAAAAGAAAAAGCAAAGCCATTAATTATTCTACTGAATGTCCATAATAACCTGCGCGACTCTCGCCGGTTGGAGCATTTCTTAAAGAACCCCGATAAAATGTTTGTGATGGATGGTCAAAGTGGTCTAGGCGGACACATTGACCGTATCCGTCGGTACGCTCAAGAGCATTATGCTAATGACTATTTCAATATTGTTCCTGTGATGCTGTTGGCGGCGCAGCTTTCCCGCGAACCAGAACACGCAAAGAAGAAACAGGAGCTTTTTAAAGCAAGTCGGATGCAGGATTTTCTTGATTTAATTCGTGTATCTCTGGTTAATCATGGCGCAATTCGGCGCTCTCAAACTCTTCTAGGTTCTACCGTAGGCGCAATTTATAATCCTTATAAGTGGGTAAATCAACAAGCTTTGGTCTATGAAAAATTGACAGAGACGCTGAAAAATAAACGTCAGACGATCGAAAAGCAAATCCATAGAGCTGGAAGGGACAGCCGTGAATCTTTACAGCAACAAATCGTATCAATTTTTCAAGATGCTATCAATGCTATTCCATCCTTTGCTGAGGCTTATTGGGAATCCAAGGAAAATCAAATGAAGTCTGGATGGGAACAAAAATTAAAGTCTATCCGATTTGAGGAACGCCTGAAAGCCGCATATCTAGAGAATGGCGAAAAATTTAACCAAGAAGTTCAGGAAGTTCTTGAAGAAGTCGGAAATGAATTAAAACTGATTGCTCAACTAGAAGGTGGGAACTTTCAATTTGTTGAGCAGGATTCAAAGACTTTCAATAAACTAGCTTTTAAAATAGGTAGCATTCTTCTGATACCTTTAGCAGGACTAGCTTTAACACCTCTTGGTTTACCTGCGCTTGCTGCGACTGCAATCGTAATGGTTAGTGGTTTGATGATAAATTGGCTTGCCGATCGCTTTAAATCAAAAGATCAAAAGCGTGGCGAGGCTGTTAAAAACATTTCAACTTTACTAAATGAGCAATTGAGCAAGCATAAGCAAGCCACCCTCAGAGACGCTGAGGCTAACTTCAGCAAGTTTTGTGATTCTGTTGCCGTGAATATTGATGCCTACTTTGAGGAGTTAATTAAAAGACTAGATGAACTCGCGACTCACCTTGAAGAAGCAAAAAAGAAGTTATCAGGTACAGAAAATTATCTAAATCGTGCTTATGCCAAGCGAATTATTGACTGGTGTGTTGAAGAAAACGAAACTCTAACAGATAAGCGTATCAATGAAACCATTGCCAAAGTTCAGCGAGATTTCGGGCGTAACATGAAAATTGTTACAAAATCCAAAGTTCAGCGACTAAAATCACTAGAGGATATTAAACACATCCTTCAAGAGGATATTTCCTTTTATCTCAAATCTACCAAAAATAACTAAACTATCATGACTCAGAACAACCCCAACTTTAAAGCGGCTGATGTCGGTGCTTATTTCAAGAAAACGCTAGTAAAATTTGACAATGTGCTGGCTCAGGGAAACACAGCCGAACTAACAGCGATTCGCAAAAAAGTGCGCGATGAGTTAAAAGAGTATCGAGAGCAGGGGATTCTCGGAGTAGCTTTTGTTGGTCAGTACAGTGCAGGTAAATCAACCCTCATTTCTGGCATGACAGGACGGCGCGATATCCGCATTGATGCTGATATTGCTACTGATCAAACTACCAATTATGATTGGAACGGCATCAAGCTAATTGATACGCCTGGACTTTTTACAGACCGCCAAGATCACGATGAGATTACTTATGATGCCATTAACAAATCAGACTTGCTGGTTTTTTGCCTCACCTATATGCTCTTTGACTCATTGACAGCAGAGAATTTCAAGAAGTTAGCCTATGAAAAAGGCTATCGCTGGAAAATGATGCTGGTTATTAATAAAATGTCTGATGAAGCAGGAGAAGAAGAGCAAAAAATTGCCAACTACCGCAAAAGTCTTGCTGATGCACTGAAACCTTACAGTCTTGATGAATTTCCGATCTGCTTTATCGATGCCAAAGACTACTGTGAAGGAATTGATGATAAAGATGATTTTCTGACGGAAATCAGCCGCTTTCCAACCTTTATTGATGCTCTCAATCAGTTTGTAGAGCGTCGTGGCTCCCTTGCTCGTTTTGATACACCTGTCCGAATTGCTCTAAGCTGTATTGATAATGCTCAGTTGAGCTTTACTCGCAACTCTAGCGAAGATTCGGTTTTTTTTGAAGTGCTGCACCGTTTATCTCGTACAGTACGGAAGGAACGTGAACGTTTACATACCAAAGTTAATAGTATAGCACTGCTCCTCTCCTCAGAAGTTGTCAATGAAGGCAGAATTCTAGCCTCAGCAGTTGGTGGCCAAGATAACTTTGAGATGCTTAATAAACAGGCTGAAATTAAGGTACAACAACACTATGAGAGAGCTGGACGCGAAATGGAACAAGCTGTGAATACAGCAATCGAGTCAATACAAGATGAAGTTAAAGAGGTACTGCAAAGCAACCTAGTCCAAGCATTTGTAGCACGTTTAGCACTCACTCAAAAAGTATCAGCTCAAAATGTGAGGTCAGGAGTAGATGTTGAACAGCTTAAGAGTCAAGTTGAGGGACTTCTGGAAATTGGTAAGACAGTAGGGCTTAATCCTATCGAATTGGCGACGAGAGCTGGCTGGACAAAAACAGCGGGCGATGGATTTTTACGCTCTATGGATGTGGTAGGAAGCAATCTCCATAAAACTGTTTTGACTGTCGGAGAATTTATCGGCTTTAACTTTCGACCTTGGCAAGCAGTCAACATTGCGAAAGACATTGCTAATGTCGCTATGTTTGTAGGCCCTCTTCTAACATTAGTTTCAATCGGAGCGGAATTTTATAAAGCCAAACAAGAACAGGAGCAAGAGCAGAAAATGGCTGAGGCTCGAAGCGAAATTACAAGTCAGTTTATCGCGATAGCTCAAAACCTCGAAAATCAACTTGAAGGGCAGTTGCGAGAATTTGAGCAACAGGTTTACGGAGAGATTGAGAAGCAAATTGCAGCCGCTCGCCAGAAGGAAGAGGAAGTGATTTATGCTTCTAATACTTGGGTAAAACAACTGGCAGAAATCCGTAAGGATTTTGACGTGATTATCCAGTACATCACGAAGGCAACAGCTAATCCGAATACTTGAAGCTGAAAAACAGCGATCGCCCTTACGTCCCAAATTGTCAAAAAGCGCGTGAAGCGTAGCTATCCCGTAGGGAATCGCCCTCACTTATATTATTTAGAGAAAACACGACCAAAATAATATTTTTTCATCGACTCTTGAGAAATAATCGCATCACAAGATTCGTCTCTCGGCAAATCCCCTCTCGCTTCCAGCCAAGGCATTTCACTGCAAATCATTCGTTCCAAAGTTTCATCATCATACTCAAAATATGCCTCGGCAACTTCTTCGATAAATTGCCCAATTTTTTGAGGAAGTTTCGGTTGTTCAATTTTCTCTGTAATTGGTTCCCAACTAAATTGGCATTGATACTTCTCCAATAAATCAGGAATAACTGGCCCGTGAACCCAGGCTTGAAAATCTGCATCAAAGAGTGGCTTGCCGTAAACTCCTAAATACCAAGCTTGAGCGTAATACAGGAGTTTTTGTAGCTTGTAGACGTTGATTGCTACATTAGTATACGAAGCTAACCAAATCAAAGCATTTGCAATATCTCGATCGCTGATTTTTTGCGAATTAGTTGGAACCGCAACAACTTTCAGTTGACCTTCGCCTATCTGTTCCAATAGTTCAGAAACTGACAAGTTAAATTCTCCGGCAATTTGCTCAACTTTTTGCCATACAGGAGAACTTACAGTTATTTGATATTCAGTTGTTATTGAGGTAGCTTGGGTCATGGCAGTTTTTAGAGCCGACTTAAATGATTGTAGCAAACAGTGCGGAATAATTACCTAATAGCGATCGCCCTTACGTCCCAACTTGTCACAAAGTGCGTGAAGCACAGCTATCCCGTAGGGAATCGCCCCTACATGAATTATTCAAACTAACTCCGACACACTCAGGCGCCCTTCTACGGGTTCATACTCATCGTAACTGCTCACCGCAGCGCAGTTGCGGTGAGCAGTTACGCATATTTTGGGTTAAAGTTAAGATGCCTTTACCCTGAATCTAAAATCTAAAATCTAAAATCTAAAATCGTATGACTGATTATAAAGGCGATCGACAAACTAGCAATTTAGCAGCTATTCACCAACAAATCAATTGGCTTGAGCAACAGCCAGACGGCTTCCTATTTCAACAAAACTCCGGCGACAACTGCATCGCCGTAAAAAAAATAAACTCAGTGCTCTTACTGCTTTTAGCAGACAGAGAAACCTTAATCACAAATGTAGCTCAATCAATCCTAGACCTCAACAATCCACTAAATTTAATCTTTCCCTATTCCCAAGCCGTGCTGCTAGCATTAGTCTGGAAAACTCACCCAAAAAAAATCTATGTAATTGGATTTGGTGGCGGCACCCTCCCCAGAATTTTCCACCATTATTTCGCTAACGCGATAGTCGAATGTACAGATATTGACCAAAAAGTAGTCGAAGTAGCTAAAAAATTTTTTGGCATTCAATTCGACGACAGACTCAAAGTAGCCATTCAAGACGGGCGCGAATATCTAGCCCAACAAGATTCCACAGTAAAAAACGATATAATTATCGTGGATGCTGGTTTTGGCAGCGGCTATATGCCCTATAAATTGGTGACACAAGAATTTTACCAACTGTGCAAAACTCGCTTGTCAAGCGCAGGTGTTCTAGTTGTCCACCTGTTCCACAAACAAGAGTTTAATGCGGCAGCGGTGAAAACGATTCAAACTGTGTTCGCACAAATTTATATATGCAATTTAGAAACTGGCAACAGCGTTGTCATTGCGACTAATGCTCCCGATTTAGCTAAAAATGAAATTTTCTTGAAAGCCGAACTTATTCAAGATTTCCACAATTTAGGATTTTCCTTAATAGAAATGTCGCTCCAGCTAAAAAAAGTAGCCCAATTCCCGGAATGGGTGAAAATTTGGGAAACGCTGCCAATTTTTACAGATGCTGAAATACCCGCCGGATATTTGGACTGATAAATATACACAATTAGGGCTGTTAACGGAATCCGACAAAAAACTCTAATTGTAGGGTGCTTATGGGGGCACCATCGGGGTGTAGGATGCTTATGGGCGCAGCATCGCTATGTCTGTAGCAAATCCCAATCAGTCCACAGTTGATACTACGAAACATCGCTCTAAAAAATACTTGACAGTGAAAATCTGGCGGTGTATTATAGAAGTAGTGCAAACAATTAAAAATATGAGACTAAAAAGTTGGGAGTCTCCTCGCAGCGAGGGCAGAAACTCCAAAGGCAAAGGCGGCTCAGCCAGGGCTCGGCAACTCAAAAAGCAACAGCAAACTCTGCGAAAACAGTTAAAAGCTCAACACGATCGACCAAACCACCCACAACACCACCCACAAAACCACCCACAACACCATCAAGGGAAGGAAACCAATAATTCCTTCCCTTTTTTTGTATCTTTCCGCCGCTCAATCCCGCTGAATGTTCGGACAAATCGTGCTAGTAATGCTCGCCTGCGAGGGTTGCTCTTGCCAGCAGTTGAGAATGCCTTGCAACTCCCCCTTCAAAGTTTCTAAGGCTGCAATTTGCACGGAAATTTCCTCTACCTTAGCCGTTAGATGCTGCTTCGCTTCAGAGCAAGGCAAGTCTCCCCGATCGCGAACCTGTAAAATATCCTTAATCTCCTGAAGGCTCAAACCCAGAGCCTGAGAGCGTTTAATAAACGCCAACCTGTTGAATACGGTTTCGCCAAACAAGCGATAACCAGCGGGCGAGCGCTTTACCGCAGGAGACAGCAAGCCCATCTCCTCATAGTAACGAACAGTTTTCACCGACAAACCACTACAGGCAGCTACAGAGCCAATTTTGTACAGTTTCTCGGCAACAGAAATATTCATAAACCAAGCATCCAAGATCGAAAGACTTTCTTGCCCTATCTTTTAGTGCCTCAGATCCAGGGAGTCGATCGGCACATCGCCCAGTCACCATTGCCCGGTAATCTTAATAAGGAGGATTTTTTTTAGACACATTAAGCACAGGCAACTGGGGGCGAGAAGACTGAGGAGGAAGATAGTATTCAGGAGCAGGTGCGGTTTGTTCGGCTCCAGAGCGGTAAAATTGCCACCAGCGGAGAGCCATCGCCACCCCAGCGGTGCCAAGCCCAAAAGCCAATAAAGAGCCACTCGCACCCATGCTGCCGATGGCTGCATCGACAACGCCCACTGTCACAACAAAGCTGGTAATTGGCTCTTTACGGTAAGCTGACCTCAAAAGTCGCGTCCACGAAGCATTCATTTGGTTTTACTCTGTTCTATATTTATTTACAAGCTCTAAAACTTAGAGTTGGCGGAACGATCGGGATTTCTAGCTCAAAGACTAGCTTCACCTAAATTAATCTTCTCGCCTGTGGGGAATTGTACGGGAGCGAGGCAAAATTGCCAAGCTTGTAAAATCAAAATTCCACCCCATATATACCTCCAAAAGCCAGCTATTGCATTCGGGAACAGATCTCTCTCGACAGAGAACTCGCTGGGCTTGTTTCTAATTAATATTTTAATCAATTCCCGAATTTGTCGCGGTCAGCAGCAGTCACACCCGCTGCCGGAAGAGTCAAGACAAAGTGTAAGGCTGACCGCGCCATTGCTAAAATTAGTTGAGACCTAACCAGGACAGCAAGCCCTGGCCTGTGACATACTCGATAATTAAAGTTAGAGAAAAACCGATCATCGCGGCTCGACCGTTAAGGCGTTCCGCGTAGCTGTTGAAGCCAAACTTTGGCTGTTCCAGTTTGGGAGTGACCGTGGGTTGTAGTTGTGTCATTGCTTTGGGTACCTGGCGATCGACGCTATTCAAATGTGAAATCCAATGTTAGTTACAAATCTTAAACATTGCTACTTCTATTATAAAGAGGGTTAACCGCCGTCAACCGTCCCCGAAGAGAAAAAACTGCTGCCAACTAATGCCAATTAATTATACCCGCTCAAAATATGACTAATCAGTTAGATAACGATAAGCTTCCTGTCGCCGTACAGCGAGTAGCCTTTGCCCTTCGTACAACAGGCTGGGTTTGCTTCTGGGTACAGGTAGTGCTAGGGGTGGTAGCGGCGATCATTTTGCTCTTTGCCATCCCCTTCGCCCTCCCCAGGGCTAACGCCGCTGCGGGTTCAACCAGTGCCGGCACCGGCGGCGGCGTATTTTTTGCCATTTGCGGGCTGGCCGTACTCGCTTACAGCATATATCGCTCTTTCCGCTTCACCCGCTTGTCGAGACAACTGCGATCGCCCGCTAACGCTGTCCGTCCCAAAAAAGCAGACACCATCAAAGAGGTGCGGCTGGCACTGATGAGCAACTTATCAGGAATGGTGCTGACGCTGATCGGCGCAGAAGCCATCAGCGGCACGCTTTTAGCCAAATCTCTAGCTCAGCCGCAAGCCTTGTTCGGTGCCGCAGTTGATTTGGGCCGATTTATTCAGCCTCTAGATATATTTGTGGTACTCGCCAATACTCACGCCACTGTTGCCCATTTTGTCGGGATTTTCGGAGCTCTTTGGTTGCTCGATCGCATCCACAAACAATAGTTATTGGTGAGGGGCAACCGATGCCCGATGCCCGATGCCCGATGCCCGATGCCCAATGCCCGATGCCCGATGCCCCACTCTCCCACTCTCCCCCAACCTACATCCGGAATCACTGCCAACCTGTCGAAGAACGTACTCAGATACCTTCTACCAAGACAACATGAATATTATGGCACTGAAACCCGAGGCTTATTTTGGGGTGACAGATCACCCAACTATTGAAATTTCTCAAGAAAGTTTTCGTTCTGTCCTAGGTCAAATAGAAGCTGAACTCCTCTGTAGCGACACCTATAGCCACGCTCTAGCTAGCCTGCAAACAATGTTGGGCGAAGCAGCCTCCGCTGCCGAAATTTTAATTAGAGCAGTTAGCAGAGAAGCCGTCAAGCTTGCATTTGACAGATTTCCCAAACAAAACAAAATTGAACCGCAAGTACCCCAAGATAGTGTTACTGCTGTAAGTCCTGCCATTGAGACGGTGACAGAAATTCAAGAATTGGAGCCACCAGTAGCTGCTCCTGTCTTCTATTGGCGCAGCGCTAGTGTGGAAGCGCCGCCCCAAACCGAGTCCGACACCGAAGAAAACTCCGATCGAGACACTAACACTTCTGAAGACAGCAAACAAGCGCCCCAAGACGAAATTAAAGTCGAGTCGGCTCCACCTGCAACTGTCACCGTCCCCGGAAAATCCTTCCCAGGGTTCGGTTTTCCCAAAAAGCCGAAAAAACTCACCAAGGAAGAAGAAGCAGCAAAAGCAGTTCAAGAGCGAGAAGAGTGCTTGCAGGAGTTGGGTAGAGAATTGCGTAAGGGACGGCAAGTTCGCTCCCTATCCCTGCAGCAACTCCACAGTCAAACTCTCGTGCCGCTGCACCACATCGAATCGATCGAAAATGGGGAAATCGACAAACTGCCCCAAGATATTTACGTTAGAGGTTTTATCCGCAGACTGGGCGACGCCTTGGGACTAGACGGCAGCGCTATGGCGAATGCTTTGCCCAAACCCGCTCCGACTCCAATTCCCAGTATGTATGTGTCTGTTTCCGATTCCGAGTCAGGCGAAGGCTTTCAAATGCGTCCGGTGCATTTATACATCGGCTACACCGCTTTGATGGCTGGAGCTGTAGGGGGTTTGGGTTGGCTGTCGCAGCAACCCGTGGTGCCAGGAGCACAGGCAGTACCTCCAACGCAGGTGACACCGCCCGCCTCAGTTGCACCGGCTCAGAAAACCCCAGAAAAAGCACCTCAACCGGGCTTGAAGAAGTCTGATAGTCACGGGGGAATGATTATGGGGGCTGACATGGCGCCGCCGGAGGTGATTTTTGGTTAGTGTGTGTCGGGCGAGCGATCGTCCGACAACTCTCTTGGCGCAGGTGAACTCAGAAACCCGGTTTCTGAGTTCACCTGCATAGGGAT
This sequence comes from Microcoleus sp. AT3-A2, assembly GCF_036705685.1. Classification (NCBI taxonomy): domain Bacteria; kingdom Bacillati; phylum Cyanobacteriota; class Cyanophyceae; order Oscillatoriales; family Microcoleaceae; genus Microcoleus; species Microcoleus sp. AT3-A2. The sequence goes on along the minus strand of NZ_JAUBVF010000001.1, from coordinate 175,032 downwards.
ACTTGCTTGAAGAAATGAATCCTGGAGAGCAATTACGGTTAAGATTTTAGTTCAATCCCTCGCTTTTCATCTATCTGTAGAGTCAATTCTAAAATCTAAAATCTAAAATCTAAAATCTAAAATCGCCGGCCCCTGTACCCAAAATGATTTTTCAACTGCATCAGGAAACCCGATATGTGCGATAAACTATCTATTTGACCACTCCTAAAAGAGGTTTCCGATAAGATGAGTTCCCCAGCCACCGCTGCTTTCTCCGATCTCGATCCGTTATCGACTCACTCGCCAACAGTCACGAGTTTGGCGGCACCAGACAGTGCTTTGGTAACGGCGGCTCAACTGCCACAAGAATCTTGGACAATAGAAGATAGTGAGAAACTCTACCGAATTCAAGGTTGGGGCGAACCGTATTTTTCGATCAATGCAGCCGGTCACGTTACAGTTTCTCCCAAGGGCGATCGCGGCGGTTCCCTCGACTTGTGCGAACTGGTAGAATCCCTGAAACAGCGAAATTTGGCTTTGCCACTGTTGATTCGCTTTTCGGATATTTTGGAAGACCGGATCGAGCGCTTAAATTCTTGTTTTGCCAGAGCGATCGCTCGGTACAATTACAAAAATGTCTATCGCGGTGTCTTTCCAGTAAAATGCAACCAGCACCGACAATTAATTGAAGATTTGGTGCGTTTTGGTAAACCCCATCACTTCGGACTGGAAGCCGGCTCTAAACCGGAATTAATGATAGCTTTGGCGACCTTAAAAAACCCAGGCGCTTTATTAATTTGTAACGGTTACAAAGACCGCGAATACATCGAAACTGCTATTTTGGCGCAGCGGCTAGGGCAAACTTCCGTAATTGTGCTGGAGCAAATAGAGGAAGTAGAAGTCGCAATCGCCGCGAGCAAAGCATTAGGAATTAAACCGATTTTGGGAGTGCGAGCAAAACTCACTACCAAAGGCGTTGGCCGCTGGGGAGGTTCTACGGGCGATCGGGCAAAATTTGGCTTGACAATTCCTGAAATTATCCGTGCAGTCGGCGAACTAAAAAAAGCTGGAATGCTCGATTGTTTGCAGTTACTGCACTTCCACATCGGCTCTCAAATTTCCTCAATTAGTGTCATCAAAGACGCCATTCGAGAAGCCAGCCACATTTATGTAGAATTAGCTAAATTGGGAGCTAATATGAACTACTTGGACGTAGGCGGTGGACTCGGCGTTGACTACGACGGGTCTAAAACAAACTTCCACGCTTCCAAAAACTACAATATGCAAAACTACGCTAACGACGTAGTAGCGGGAGTGAAAGATGCCTGCGACGAGCGGAAAATCCCAGTCCCAATTATCATTAGCGAAAGCGGGCGGGCGATCGCTTCTCACCAATCAGTCTTAGTTTTTGACGTACTCGGTACTAGCGATGTCCCCAGAGAAGTACCAGAACCAGTAGATGAAAACGCGCACCAAATTCCGCGTAATCTCTACGAAATTTACCAATCTATCAGTCCCGAAAATTACCAAGAAGTTTATCACGATGCTATCCAATTTAAGGAAGAAGCAGTCAGTTTATTTAACTTAGGCTATTTGGGGATTGCGGAACGGGCGAAAACCGAACAGTTATACTGGGCTTGCTGCGATAAAATCCAGAAGATCGCACGGCAAAAAGAATATGTATCTGACGATTTGGAAGACTTAGAAAAGGTGATGGCGTCCATTTATTACATCAACTTATCTGTTTTCCAGTCAGTACCGGACAGTTGGGCAATTAACCAATTGTTCCCAATTATGCCAATTAACCGACTCGACGAAGAACCGACTCAACGCGGGGTTTTAGCCGATCTAACCTGCGACAGCGACGGCAAAATCGACCAATTTATTGATTTGCGAGATGTAAAGTCGGTTTTGGAACTGCATACTCTCAAACCTGGAGAACCTTACTATTTGGCGCTATTTTTGGGAGGTGCTTATCAAGAAATTATGGGCAACCTTCACAACTTATTCGGTGACGCAAATGCAGTTCACATTCAGCTAACACCTTCTGGCTATCATATCGAACACGTTGTGAAAGGAGACACTATGAAAGAAGTCCTCAGCTACGTACAGTACGATTCAGAAAATTTGGTGGAAAGCATCCGCCGTCAGACAGAAGCAGCTTTGCAGCAAAATAAAATTACTCTTTCCGAGGCACAACTTTTGCTGCAAAATTACGAACGGAGTCTCAGCCAATATACTTATCTTCAGTCTTAAAATGTAGGGTGCAACCTAAGCACATTACCAGAATTAAAAGCTGAGATCATAAACGTAAAAGTAGGGTGCGCCTAGCGCACCTTACCTTGATCCCTTAGCAATTGCCAATTAGCAATTAGCAATTAGCAATTATGTACCATGACCGAGAATTTCAGATATCGCCCGTCGCTCTTCTCCGTGTTGAGTCGGCAAAACTTGGCGAGCATCAGTAATCAGCCAATCGAGAGCCGCCGCTTGCAAATCGATCGCAGCGCCAGTTTTATCAACGCAGTAGCGCCCGAACACCAGTTTGTCCACCAACCGCACCTCCGGGCCCAAACGCGAATACTCAAAAATCACGCTGTTTTCCACAGTGGCGCCACTGCAAAGCCAACAATTTGGGCCGATCATTGTCGGGCCGATAATTTTTGCTCCATCCTCAATGATCGTCATCCCGCCAATGTAAACAGGCCCAGTAATATCAACCTTATCCCAGTTAACAGCTACATTCAAACCAGCGTAAATGCCAGGGCGTACTTCAATTCCCGGAATCGAAACATTTTTAACTTGTCCCAGCAGCACGCTCTGAATTGCCCGCCAATAGTCAGGAACTTTGCCGATATCCACCCACTCAAAGTCCATGGTAATCCCGTAAAAAGGCGCGCCTTCTGCTACTAGCGCGGGGAATAACTGCGAACCGATATCGTATTCCTGACCCGAAGGGATGTATTTGAATATTTCCGGTTCAAAAATATAAATACCAGTGTTAATGTCGGTACTCAGAGCTTCCTCTACAGAAGGTTTTTCTTGGAAAGCTTGAATTTTGCCAGACTCGTCTGTTACCACCACTCCGTAACTGGGAACTTCCTCGCGGGGAACCGATTTCATAACAATAGTAGCGATCGCCCCTTTTTCCCGGTGCCACTTCACAGCAGCAGTCAAGTCCAAGTCAATCAAAGCGTCGCCGCACAGCACCACAAAAGTATCGTCAAAAAACGGCGAGAAGTCTTGAATTCGTTTCATGCCACCAGCCGAGCCGAGAGCCTCTCCAATCATTTCTCCCTCCTCAATTCGCCCTTCAAAAGAATAGCCAATTTGTACGCCAAACTTTTGACCGTCGCGGAAGTAGTTTTCAATCACGTCTGCCAGGTGGGAAACATTGACCATAATCTGGTCAAATCCGTGCTGGCGGAGCAATTCCACCAAAAACTCCATCACTGGCTTTTGCAGGATGGGAATCATCGGTTTGGGTATTGTCTGAGTAATAGGACGGACGCGAGTGCCTTTACCGGCCGCCAGAATCATCGCTTTCATTCTTAACTTCCTCAACCCTCTGTTATCTGTTAACTGATATCAACTGAACAATTAGATGCTAGCGGTTGCGATCGTCGAATCGATCGAGCACAGCAAAATCCTGACCCCGCCCAAAAACGGGTACAAGTTTCCGACGCGAGCGTTCGGGTCGATTTCAAAATTTTAGACGCTAGTTCAAGCTCTCAGATTCAATGCGAAAGTAAATCTAAAATCTAAAATCTAAAATCTAAAATCTAAAATCTAAAATCGACTGACCTGTTTATAGGCGCCATCGTACCAGGCTATCAATCATTTATTCCGAATTTACCTAGATTTAAGAAACCAAGTATCGGGAACCAGCAATAACTTCACACTCCCGCTCTCCGCATCCCAGACTCAGCAACAGAATGCCATAGAGCAAGATTCTGCCTGGAATCTTAACCGACGCAGTGGCATTGTTATTAGTTTCCCCCGATAACCTAATACCCTGCAAGCTCAAAGCGCGCGGATTTTGAGGTCTTGGTAAAACTCCTCTTGAAGCAACTCTACTTTAGACTGAGCCGATAGCAGCAACAACGCCCAAAAAATACCCACGCGGTCATGATTTGGCAAGTTAACTTCCCCAGTCGATACCGGGAGTTCTGGGTTGACAGGAGAGTGCAAATCGTTATGATGCCAGAGTTCCAGCAATTTGTCTAAGTCGAGCCAACCCTCGTCTATTTCCGCGCCCCGCTGAGCCAGAAACCGTTCGAGTTCGCTAGCAGTTTCTACGAGATTTTCTTGGTGAGCTAGCTCAAAGATAGCCTGGGCCGCTTGCGATCGCATTTTTGAGGTAGGGCGGCGCCGGGGGGTAACTGTCTGCTGCTCCATTGCTGCTTTCATTAGCTGCAACTGCTCAATCAGTTCTGGGAGAGTCACCGGGCGTTTTTGCGGTAGTTGAGCTACACCGCGACGGCGCAATTGCCGCTCTAAATGCTGCGGCAAGTGTCGCCCGCCTGAGTGCTCTGCGTCTTCTACTGCCGGCTCGTCGGCGTCGGGATTCGCGGGGGGTTCTGAGAGGACGATACTTTCTGCTTTGAGCAAAACCAGCATTGAAGCGTACAAAAACGCTTGGCCGGAGTGGGACAAATCCGAGAAATCCTTACTCTGATCTGCATCGCAGGCGTTCGTAAGCTTACTCAGACATCGATCGAACACTTCAATTACCTTAACGTCCCAAGGATCAATTTCTCCCCGTTCCGCTAGGTCAATTAAAATTGCGATACCCTCGGAAATCGTTTCTAAGCCATCTTGGTCTCGGGAAACGGTCATTCGATTTTAGATTTTAGATTTTAGATTTTAGATTCTAGATTTTAGATTTTAGATTTTGCCTCTGGGAAGACGAGAGAGCATATCAAGTTAATTGGCGGTTATTTCAGCAGCTTTTGCCTCAATGGCTGCTATTTCTAAACTTATCGGTTCTGCACTTTCTAACAAAGGTTGTTGGACTTCTACTTCGGCTTTATAGCGTTCCAGATTTTGTTCTAATTCCTGAATCCGCTGCTCTTTTTCGCGAACTTGGCGCATCTCTTGGCGCAACGCAAGGGTTCGCTGCATTCTCGACCACAGACTGAACAGCCACGCTAGTGTTGCCCCTAATCCGGTCGCTACAATTAGTTCTACGCACAGCGGAGCTTTAACTTGGACGCCTTCGATAACTTGAATCGCGACTGACTGTGTATTTTCGATGCTGAAAAATACTAGAGCCAAGCAAATCAGAAAGATGAAGAAGAAATTTAGCGCTCGCATTTTCTCTGTTCCTAATTCTCAATTCAGGTTAAGCAAATTCTTGGCCCATCGTCAACTGTCTTTTGGCAGATGCTGCCAGTTTTTTTGATAAGATCAAATCTGGTCAATTAACCATAATATCCGGGGAGGGGCGGGCTTATTGGAACTCAGAGAGTTGATTGAAGAGATTGGTTAACCCGCCCCTGCAGGACATATCCTCTTTAGGTTTGGCCGATGTTTTGCGGTTTCTTGCCGATTCCAAGTGCTGGCAATATTTTATATTTCAAAGCAATGCCCGCCGCCACAAATAAGGCAATAATCAGCGCCCCAATTCCTACGGGACTGGGAATCCAGAATATCGCCTCCAAATAGTTAACTTCTCCGGGTTTGAGCTTCCAAACTAACTGTTTTCCTTGCTGATAGCTTTCGGGAACCAGCGCACCGGCGACAGTTTCAATACTTTCGGCGCCCCAAGGCGTGTTCAAGCTAAAGTCTAGCTCCAAAAGTCCCCCCGGACTCAGCAGCAGACTGCCATTAGAAGAAAGCAGTGAAAGAGAGCGCAAATCCAATTCCAAACTCAACCGATTTCGCAGCACCAATAACAGATTATTCTGCTTGACATTCAGGTGAGATTCAAACTTCGGCAAATCGGTTTCTAGCGGACTTGCAACCCGAGATTTTGGGGTTTGTGCGATCGGATTGTAAAATTGGTTGAACTTGTCTTGCAACTCGGCTCCATTATTGAATGGAATCCTCACTAGAACTTCTGTGGGGGAAAGTCGTTTAGTTTTTCCGTCCAGCAACCTCACCCGGCGTTCTACGCTTTTCAACCATTCTGCAACAGTTTCGCTGCTGAAGCTCGTCAACCTTTCCCCCAGTTTAATGTGCTGCACGATTTCGCCACGAGTTTGACTCTCAAAGTTAACCCCGACATCGTACTGAACGCATCCAGTCACTAGAGTTAAAAGGCAAAAAACCAAAGGTAAAAGAAAGAAAAAGTGCTTTTTCTTCTTCCGAGTTCCATCCTTGACATTTTGCTCTTTCATTGTACCTTTTTCCCTGTTTTTTCCTATTTGCATGAATTAGCAAAGCGTTGAATTGCCGGCACTGTTTCTGTGTTTTTATTTCCACGTCTGGACTTGCGAACCCCATACCCAAAACCAGGTTTATGGGCTACCGCAGGGCGATTTGACAGATGCTTTGTGGCAGAAACCAGTTTTTTTTGATGTGAGTGCTAAAATTTTTCTAGCAACAGTATCAGCGTCACTTGGAATTAACCGCACTGAAATTATTGCCTGGAAGCTACACCCAACTGTTGAAACAGCATACTCGGCAAATATGCCGCACCGCCTACCCATTCGGCTTCGCTACTCAAATCTGCCAAATTTTTAAAGGCTTCAAAAATGCTGCCTGCCACCATTGTATTCTTGACGCGACCCACAATTTTGCCTTTTTCTACTTTATAGCCTAAGTCCAAATTGACAGAAAATTCGCCAGCTAACTGATTGGACTGACCGGCGCCTAAAACCTGCTCTACTATTAGACCTTCGTCCATGCTAGCAATCAAGTCTTGAGTGGCGGTATTTCCTGGGGAAATGCAAAAGTTAGTCAAATCAGGGCCGGGGCGAGACAATCCGCCACGAAAACCGTTGCCGGTTGATTGTACACCGGCGCGAGCGGCCCACCTGCGATCCCAATAAAATCCGGTGACAGTACCTTTGTCTATCAAGATTTTGCGGGTGGTGGGCGTACCTTCGTCGTCAAAGGGACAAGCAGAAGGGCCTAAAGTGGGGTCTTCAAAAAAGGTAAAGCGTTCGTCAAATAAGGTTTCGCCGATTTTGTCGGCTAGGGGAGAGGCTTTTTGAACTACTGCTTGACCTGAAAGAATGGTATCAAACAAGCCGCCGAGGGTGCTAGCGGCGGCTCTGGGGGTAAATAATACTGGGTAGGAACCGCTGGCGATGGTGGCTGAATGTTCTGCGAGGCGGTATTTTTCGAGGAGTGATTCGAGGATGCTGTTGGTGTCGAGGGGACGATCGCGCGCAACGTCGTAACTGTATGCTTGCATAAAATCTTCTCCCTTTACCAAATTTCCGGCGATCGTCCCGCTGACTATTTGGCTGCTTCTTTCGGCATACACGTCTCGCGTCGTGGCAATTTTCACGCGGCCGCTGCGGACGTGGAAGCCGACATCTACCATAATATCGGGATTGTAGGCGTGAACTTGCTCGATCAGGTGTTTGCCGTTTTCGACTAATTCTTGAGTTGTGGGCGGAGTGTAGGTGGTTTCCGGGCCTTTTAGGTGGAAGTTGGAGGCTAGTTCAAATTCTGCGGGGTCGCCGATTTCGGCTGTTTGAATCGCTGCATCTACTAAATCGTCTATCCGTGTTAAATCTGTGGAACTGGCAAAACCGATTTTGCCATTGTAAATCAGCCGGAGTGCTACGCCTTGCAGGGCTTTGGTTTGCAGGGATTTGAGGCGATTGTTTTCAAATTCGATGGGGGTGTCTTGACTCGACAGGTAGTAGACTTCAGCCGCATCGGCGCGCTGAGAGGCCAATTTCAAAATCTGGTCTACGGTTGAATCGCTCACAATAATCGCCTTTCTGGTTTGGTCTTTGTTTTATTTTAGCGATTTAGGGTGTGGCCAGAAACCGGGTTTTTTCCCCGGATATCGATACACCACCCAAAAACTGCGAAAAACCCGGTTTCTTAAGTCAGAGTGCATCCATCAATCCCCAGCCATCTGCTGAACCGCAGCAATAATTTCTTTCACTGTCTCCGCGTCGGGCGATCGCAAATGCTGTAAAATCTCCAAAGATTGCTGTAAATAATTCAAAGCTTTCTCAAAATCTCCCTGCGCTGCTAACAACTGTCCAAGCATTGCGAAAGTAGCAGCTTTCCCTTGAACATTGCCAATTTTTTCCTTAAGTTCGAGTGATTGTTGATAAAAGGCAATCGCCTGTTCTACATCTCCTTGATTGGCATAGATTCCTGCTAGTTCGTGCAAATTAGCAGCTTTCCCTTGAACATCGCCAATATTTTCCGTAAGTTCGAGAGATTGTTGATAAAATGCGATCGCCTTTGCTACTTCTCCTTGATTGGCATAAATTCCTGCTAGATTGTGCAAAGTAGCAGCTTTCCCTCGAACATCGCCAATCTTTTCATGAAGTTCGAGAGATTGTTCATAAAATGCGATCGCCTTGGCTATTTCCCCTTGATTGGCATAAATTATTGCTCGATTGTGAAGAATGGCTGCTTTTACTCTTTCGTCGGCGGGCGGACACTCATCTAGTGCTTGTTGGTAATACTTTTTTGCTGCATCCGTTTCACCCAATTCAGATTGAGAACGAGCCAAACTGTGGAAAATGCGATAATTTGGAAAAACTGCTAAAGTCTCATCGCAAGTTTTCACAGATTCGCGAAATCGACTTTGATTACTCCACCGATGTGTCAAAAACTCGGCAATTTCTACCGAAATATTTTCCACTTTTCCCAGCATCGCCAACCGATGAATTTCTAACCCCTTTTCCTCGGTAGAATATTCCGCTTCCTCCAACCAGAGACGATACAAAACCTCAGCCGCTTGTCGATGCAAACCTTCGCTATCCTCCGGCAAATTTAGCGACAAAATCCGGGGTACTCGCAGCGATGAATCTGGACTGACTTCTAACAAGCCCAAGGCTATGGCGCGGTTGATATTTTTGTCAATATCGGCAATGCTGGTACAAACAGCGGCGATCGCTTCCCCCGGCACTGGTAACTGATAAACTAATGCCAACTCCAGCAGATTTGTCAATTTAGGTGATAGCTGCTTCAACAATTCCTGATTCAAAATATCTTCGCGAAACTCCGCAGTTGTCTTCTCGATTTGTGCCAAAATCGCAGTTACATCCAGTTGTTCAGCTAGCAACACCAAATTCAACCGTTCCAACAACCGAGGATTTCCATCTGCCAAATTCTGTGCTGGCGATTTCAATTTCTCATCCACCTTAGATCCTGGCGCAAAAGCCTCAAGCTGACTGCATTTTTTCTGCAAATCTGCGCCTTTAAAACCATCCAAAGACTGCTTGTAGAAATCCCGCAACAGCCGCGAATCAAAATCGTAACGACAAGTGAGAATTAAACGGTGAGGCGCATTAGTTTCTTGAATTGCCCAAACCAAAGCCTCTAAAATCCTTGCCATTTCCGGCAGTAACACATAATCGCCACTATTTGGTCGCGATTCTAAATTATTTTCAAAATCATCCAAAACCAACATAAACGGCTTCCCATTCCCGCCTGAACCCGTTTTATCCGAGGACTCTGCCATTTCTTCCAAAGCCCAAAATAGGTCGCGCAAGCGATATTTCAACTCCTCATCATCTCGCTGCAAAGCTGATCGCTGCAACTTCTGTAACTTGTCGCCCAACTTACTCAGCAAACTTGCTTCATCAACTTTTCCCGACCAAACAATCTTATCAAATTCCGTCAATCTGTCGCACAATCTAGAAGCCAAACTACTTTTACCCAAACCTCCCATGCCGTAAATCAAAACACCCACTTGAACCGAGGGAAATTTTAATTCTTTCAAACAGTTTTGAATTTGCCGCCGCCGTCCCACAAAAGCTTCGCGAGTTGGGACTTTTACCTGCTGCCCCGCAGCATCCAAAAACTGCTCTGTAACCGTCGGTTTCGGTGCGCCTTTCCGCCCGCGAGTCCTCACAGTCGTAACCAAATTGATCGGCATATTTCCCGCTACATAAAGCCGCAACAAATGCCAATCTCGCGCCTCGTGAGCAATTAAAGCTTGATAAGTCTTACCCAAAGCCTCCGTCAATTCGTAGCCTGCCGCCAAACTCTTATATAGCGCTGCGGCGGCCGCCGTCGCATCCTCATCTCTCACCTTTTTGCCCCAACCCAAAACAGCTTTAGCGCCGAAACTCAGCAACTCTTCAGCCAAGGAAGGAATCAACCCGGATTTGCCACGCTGTCCCGTCCGACAACCCGACATAAATAGTAGTTTAGGAAGACGAAATCTCAATGAACTAGCGATATCTTGACCGCTAGCTAGATAATTTTTACCAGTCTCAGTTTCGGTATAAAAACGCGGCTCACCGCTATCATTAATAGTACCATGACCTGTCAAATGCAAAACATCAAAATATCCCTTGTCATGACTATCAATTAAATATCCCAATTCCGTCAAACAGCCACTTTCTTCAACTATTAGGGCTAAATCTTGCCTCGCATCCTTTGTTGCTTTCAGAATCAATCCTTCTTCCTTCTCGAAATCCAGCACAGGTTCTACATCCAGCGGCGAAGCTGCCATAAATAAGAGATTCAGCGCTCTATTTTCCGGCGTGGCTTCATCAACTGACAACTTTTTAATGCTGTCCGAAGACATCCAGCGAACCGGCACAATGGGCTGGGGCTTTACTACCAAAAAACTCTGACCATCGTGCAGCACTTCCCAAGGCAAATGAGCGAGTCTTTCTGCCGTTGCGATGGCTAAAATAATGCTTTCTCTACCCAACTCTGCAATTTTCCGAGAAAACAGGCGTTCGGTGCCATCAAGCCAGTCAAATAAACGTTTTCCCGTCACAGGATAGCTTTCTGGTAGAGCCACATAATAGTCTTGTTCGGCAAGTTTAATTAAATCGGCAATTTCTGTCAGACACAGCCGCCTCGATTCATAATGATTGGGATTGTCTAAAAAATAGCGAAATTCAACATAATTATCTTGAACAGTTTTGAGGTCTAGGTGTATAATTTTCACAGTTATAATTTATATTTTGCATAAGATTAAAGTTGAATACGATTTTATTTTTATTTTCCCGGATATTTTGCGATTTAGTTCGGATATCTCTACGTCCCGATTACGGGGTTTCGTAGGGGCGGTGCCCTGGTGCCCGCCCTCTCCGTTTATTCGTCCAGAATTTGCTTAATTTGGTCAATGGTGGCATTTTCCAACAGCAACCGACGCCCGCGCCTACCAACAATCAAAACTTTCTCAATCTTTTTACCAGATTTGCCTTTTTTGTATTCTTGATACCACTTGCGAATTTGTTCTGCTATGGCGAGAGTTCCGCCAGCAATAGCTACAATAGCGCCAACAGTTGCTAAAATTCCCTCTTTTTCATCATCTCCCACCGTTTCCCAATTTCCCGACAAGCCAGAAATCGCAAACAATTCTTCCGTAGCCGCAACTGCATCTTGTCCTTCGACGCTGATTTGAATATCTGCCATTACTTTTAATAACTAAGAAATAAGCCACCTAAAATTAGCCCGATCGCAATTAACGCCACCCAAATAAACCTATTATCTTTCGTATTAACCTGACTCAAATCTACCGGTTCTGGTACGGCGGGCTTGGGTTTAGCGTACTTGATATCAGCGTTCGGATTGGCTTGAAAACTGATTGATTGATTTTCATCTAAAGCTGCCAAATCAGGGATTTTCACCATCCATTCAGGAGGGATAGTGAGTTTGGGAGCTTCGAGAATGAACAGCAAGCGCTTTGCTTGCTGGCGGGTTTCTTGGCGGGGATGGCGGGTGAGCTTGCGGCAAAGCTCGATCGCCTTTTCTGTATTGCCAGAGGCTTCGTAGGCTGTCACTAGCCACATCTGTACCTCACCCCCCAACCGGGAATTTCGATCGACTAAACCGGTAGCTGTTTCTAAACTCTGCACAGCTTGAGCATACCGGCCACTCTCAAAAGCTACTTGCCCAGCTTGGTACTCAGTTTGAACAATTTCTAACTTTTCTGAAGTCACGAGCACCCACCCAATTCACAAATATTAATTCCCTAATTCCCCAAACACTAGAATTCGCTGTTGTGTTGCGACATACCCGACTCATTGTCGCGTTTGGAACCCAGCAAGTCTAAATGGTCTACCTTAATTACAGGCTTCGAGCGATTTGAACCCGTATTGCGATCTTGCCAGCGATCGAACTTCAAAGAGCCTGTTACGCCAATTAGAGAGCCTTTGCGAACATAATCAGCAGCAATCTGCGCTGTTTTGCCCCAGATTTCCAGATTGAACCAGTCTGGTTGATCGCTGTTCTTGGCTCTGCGGTTCACTGCCAGCGTCAAACTACACTTAACTGTACCCGACTCAAAATACTTCACGTCCGGGTCGCCGCCGACGCGGCCTACTAAAGTCACAACATTAAGACTCATAAACTTTTTTGGGAATGTGGTCGATCGGTGATGTAGTTAAACAGTCCACACGCGCATTAGCCTCCAAACTGAACTTGGAACAACGCTTGTGAGGCTTCATCCTGATTGTACATCGAGTTAGGAGAACATATTGATGGTGGATGATTGGCAAGTCTGCGCTCAACCTGAGCTCGACAATGTACATTTCTGACTAGACTCAGGATGAAAAACGTAATAGAATCCACCTCGGTTACACTTTTGTAACAACATTATTGCACACAATAGTATTTTAGTTTTTGGGGGGGGTACGAATCAGTGGGTCTTCTCAATCGATTTTCGTTATCTAGAGATATGGGTATCGACCTCGGTACTGCTAACACGCTCGTTTATGTATCGGGCCAAGGTATTGTTCTGCAGGAACCTTCTGTAGTGGCGATCGACCAAGATTTAAAAATACCGCTGGCTGTTGGAGAAGAAGCCAAAAAAATGCTCGGCCGCACGCCAGGGAATGTCATAGCACTGCGCCCGCTTCGCGACGGGGTAATTGCAGACTTCGATACGGCAGAACTCATGCTTAAGACTTTTATCCGCAGGGTTCACGAAGGCCGAAGCTTAGTTTCGCCACGGATAATTATTGGCATCCCCAGTGGTGTCACCGGAGTCGAGAGGCGTGCTGTCATTGAGGCGGCGACTCAGGCTGGTGCTAGAGAAGTACGGTTAATTGATGAACCCATCGCTGCGGCGATCGGGGCTGGGCTGCCTGTTGCTGAGGCGACTGGCAATATGATTATAGATATAGGCGGAGGTACGACGGAAGTTGCGGTTTTGAGTTTGCAAGGTACGGTGATCAGTGAGTCTGTGCGGGTAGCCGGCGACGAACTCAATGAGGCGATCGTCCAATACATGAAAAAAGTTCACAATTTGGTCATCGGCGAACGCACTGCTGAAGAAATTAAGATTCAGGTTGGTTCTGCATATCCAACTCCAGAGGATGACGATGTAATGATGGAAGTGCGGGGCTTGCACTTACTGTCGGGTTTGCCGCGAACTGTTACTATCAAAGGCCCTGAAATTCGCGAAAGTATGTCGGAACCGCTTTCAGTAATTGTGGAAGCTGTCAAGCGTACTTTGGAACGCACCCCCCCGGAATTAGCAGCAGATATTATTGACAGGGGAATTATGCTGGCTGGTGGTGGCGCGCTGATGAAAGGTTTAGATACTCTGATCAGTCACGAAACAGGAATTGTCACTCACGTGGCAGCAGATCCGCTGTGCTGCGTGGTTCTGGGGACTGGTAGGGTATTGGAAAACAAACAGTTGGAACGGGTTTTCAGCGGGCAGTCGTCGCGTAATATGTAGTTAACAAATTTGGGATTGTGGATTTAGAAATACGGCTGCAATCTCAAATCTAAAATCCTGACTTAACAATTTTAGATTAGTGAAATTATGCTAAAAAATACATTCCGAAAGTGGTGGGATCTGCGACTGCCAATAGCTCTTTTAGGTTTAGCTGTAACGGCCGCTTGGGGAGTTCGGGAAACACAAGGTGAGGCAGTATTTGAAGTCTACAATTGGGTGACTCGTCCGTTTCACGCCAACGGCTCTGGGCAAGAGGAACTCATCTCGGCGCGCACTCAAGAATTGCAAGCGCAGGTATTAGAATTAGAAAATCAAAATCAGAAGCTAAAAGAGCTTTTAGGTTACGTTTCGGCTAAGAAACCAGCAGGGATTGTAGCTCCTATTGTCGGTCGCAGCGCCGACCACTGGTGGCAGCAAGTAACCTTGGGGCGTGGCAGTAAGGATGGCATCAAAACAGATTTTACTGTCATGGGCCCCGGCGGTTTGGTAGGCAGGGTTGTCAGCGTTACTCCTAATACTAGCTTGGTGCTGTTAGTCAGCGACGCTACAAGTCAATTGGGTGTCGGAATTACCCGCAGTCGCCACATGGGTTTTATGCGCGGGAAAGGCGGTAATCAGGCTGTGATGGAGTTTTTTGATAATGTTCCCAATGTCAAGCCTGGGGATGTGGTTTCAACCTCTTCTTTTAGTCAGTTGTTCCCTCCTGGTTTGCCGGTGGGAAAAGTGGTTTCGGTGGATATGAATAAAACTCCGGCTCCAGAAGCTGTTGTTGAGTTCTCTGCACCGATGAATGCTCTGGAGTGGGCGGTGGTTTACCCCCACTCTAAGCAAGCCGAAACGAAAGATTTACAGAGTCAATCTTCAGCAGCATCTGAGGGAGCACAGCAACAATGAAAGCTTTATCTCGGATGTCTTCGCGATCGCGCCCATTTCTCAACTTCGCAGTTACATTTCTATCTGTGATGCTGTGCATACTGATATTGCCCACTCGGCTGCCGGGAATGGAATTGCTGGGAATTGGACCGAACTGGCTGTTAATTTGGTTGGTAGCTTGGAGTATTAAGCGGAAACGTACAGTTTGGGGAGCTGCAAGCATGGGCTTGGTTTTGGGGTTTCTTCAAGATGCGATGACGGCTCCTCATCCCAGCCACGCTGTGAGTCTAGTTGTTGTAGGAGTCCTAACAGTTGTTTTGCAGAAAACCTGGTCGATTCCGGTAGATATTGTTGAGAGAGATCCGATTCCGATCGCGCTAATTGTGTTTGGGATGGCGGTGGTAGCAGAAACGGTGATGGGGCTGCAATTTTTTTCTATGGGCGATCGGGCTTTACTGGAAATTTGGAGCTATCACCAGCGAGTGGCTTTGTGTTCTGCTATTCTTAGCAGTCTTTGGGCTCCGGTGATTTATTTCCCGCTCAATCGCTTGTGGGAAATGACCAGGAATTTAGAAAAATCTTAGTCATTAGTCATCAGTCATCAGTCATTCGTTAACAGTCAACAGTCAACAGTCAACAGTCAACAGTCAACAGTCAACAGTTAACTGTAGTCATTCTACTATTACTTGTTGAGCCGAACCTAATAAGTGATGAACGGCAATAATCAAATCGCTGAGAATGAAATTAGGCTGGTGCTTTTGGAGTTGATAGCGGCTGCGAATTCCGCAGGTAACGGCAATTGTAGGTATTCCCAATGCTTTTCCTGCGAGGATGTCTGCTTCTGTATCTCCAATCATCCAAGCCGAACCCAGCGATGACTCAAATTCTTCTGCCACTTCAGCCAACAATTCAGTTTTTAAGGCTGTATAGTTGTGATAGGCGGCATCCGCCATCTGAGTTCCGCGAATGCTGGTAAACAGTCTGGCTAAACCGTAATTTTGTAACAGTTGAACGGCTTGATTTCTCGGCCGCAGGGTGACTAAAATCAGTCGCACGCCGCGGGAGTGCAGAAGTCCGATCGCCCATTGCACTCCCGGCTGGATGCGATCTAAGTGCAACAAGTCTGGCTGATTGACAATCTGACTGACGCATCCGAGAAAAACGTGAATTTCTTCTCCCGACAAGCCGGAACTTTTGGCTATTTCAGCATCGGGCACTCGGTTTTGCTTCATCTGCCAAAACTGCTGTTTGCTGAGGATTTGAAGGTTGAGGTTGATTCCCCGATCGAGATAAGCTGCTTGAGTATCGGCTAATCCCTGTTGATAGGTGGCATAGTAGCGCTCGGACACATCGACTATGGGCCCGTCTAAATCGCAAAATACCGTCATCCGGGGGGACGACTCAGCTTCTGATGGTAGCTTGTACTGAAGGTTTTCGGAGTTTTGGGCGACAGCAGTTAACATAAAACGTTAAGTAAATCTAGGGAGTTATACATTTATTGACTGTAGCAAAAAATGTATAAGTTATAATACATAAATTTTAATGCTTTTATAAAAAAAACCTATGTTTTTTTTGAGGATGGGGCTCAATAAGGGCGATCGGGCCTCTGCGTCCATAACTTGAAGGGAAAAAGTGATTTTTGTGGCTGTTAATATGTGCTTTAGCCATTAAAGTTTAGAATTAAGTTTTTAGTCTTTTGTAATTTACCCATGCTCAAACAAAGCGATTTTGTTAGGAATTCGGACACTAATCGAGTAGAGGTGCTGTCCGAAGCACTGCCTTACATTCAACACTTTGCCGGTCGCACCATTGTGGTCAAATATGGCGGTGCGGCGATGAAAGATAGCAATCTCAAAGACAAGGTGGTTCGGGATATTGTGCTGCTAGCTTGCGTGGGGATGCGTCCGGTTGTGGTTCATGGCGGCGGCCCGGAAATTAATATTTGGCTGGAAAAATTGGGAATTGAGCCGCAATTTAAGGATGGTTTGCGGGTGACTGATGCGGCGACAATGGAAGTTGTAGAAATGGTTTTGGTTGGGAAAGTAAATAAGGAAATTGTTTCGTTAATCAACCAAGCTGGCGGCAAAGCAGTGGGATTGTGTGGCAAAGATGCGAATCTGATTCAAGCTCGTCCAGATGGCCGGGAAGGAATTGGATTTGTGGGTGAAGTCAGCGGCGTAAAAATCCAGATTTTAGAGTCTTTGGTGAACAGCGGTTATATTCCGGTGGTGTCGAGCGTGGCGGCGGATGAAAAAGGTCAATCTTACAACATTAATGCTGACACAGTGGCTGGGGAAATTGCGGCTGGTTTGGGAGCAGAAAAGTTGATTTTGATGACTGATACTGCGGGAATTTTAGAGGATTATCACAAGCCAGAGAGTCTGATTGCTAAGTTAGATATTCAGGAAGCGAGACAGTTGGTTGAGTCGGGAGTTGTCTCTGGGGGGATGATTCCGAAAGTTAATTGTTGTGTGCGGAGTTTGGCTCAGGGTGTGAATGGTGCTCACATTATTGACGGTAGAATTCCTCATGCTTTGCTGCAAGAAATATTTACGGATGCGGGGATTGGGTCGATGATTGTGGCTTCTGAGTTTAGCAGCGCGAACTTAAGGCCTAAGTAATGCCTATATCCTAGCGTGGGGAGGGCGGGTGCGTGAAATGGGTAAACTCGCTGCGATTGCGTATATCCTAACTAAACCTGCCCCTAAAAACCTTGAGAAGGTACTTCTGGGGGATTACTTCAACTAATTCTAACCGTTGTTGAATTTCAGCTTTTCTTAAACTATGATCAAACACTTTAGAGTTTTGGATTCTGTTGCGATTCTCAAGCCGATTTCAAATACGCGATTAGCGCTAGTGGAACCAGAATACGCATCTATTTCTAGTTTGCCAGTTGGACTTGTGGGAACTATTATTGAAGTGTATGATACGGAAAAGGAATGTCAGTATTTAGTGGAGTTTGCTGATAGTCAAGGGAGTGAATATGCTATGGCTATGTTGAAAGCTGATGAAATTTTAGTTCTGCAATATGAACTTGCAGTGGCTTAGTAATGTGAGGGGAATAGAAGTTAGATAAGGGCGATCACACTTGGGGACAGAAAGGGCGATCGCCTTTTAGTTTTGTACTTAAATCGCGCCATCATTTAACGTGCTGTTTCAGCTTGAATTTCTCGAATAATAGTTGATATTTCTTCGGCTGACTCAAGGTGTCTAGCTAAAACTTGAGCAGTTTTGTCCAGCAAGCGTTCTGAAAAGACTTTAGCTAAGTCTTCCCGTAAACCTTGCCCTATATAAAACTTAAGCAAGGCTTCTACAGACATATCTCGATTTGCCGCTATTTTCTCAAGTGATGCTAAAGTATCTATTGGAATGTTTAGCGAGACTCTTTCCCCTGTACGAGGTCGCACTTGCAATTTTATTTCTTCTTCAGAATTGTTCATATAATTTCCTTTCAGTGCGGGTAGCAGGACGGGAAGAAATGATGCGTATTCGCAAGCTGCGTTCTACATAAACAACCAGTAATAGGCGTTGAGTGCCGGAGTAACCCAGGATAAAGTTACGCTGTTCGTCATTAGCCGTTGCATCTCCCTCCTGATAGAATGGATCGAAAAAAACTTCTGCGGCTTCTTCAAAGCTAACGCCATGCTTTTCTAGGTTAATCTGGAATTTGTTTGTGTCCCATTCAAACTCAACGCCTTGCAGTCTGTACACACTATCCATGCTTCGATATTAACATTATTTAAATAAGAGCGATCGCACTTTGGGAAAAAAGGGCGATCGAGCTTTGACGAGTCTTCGTAGATGCCGACAAACTGACTAAAAAATGAGAATTAAATAACTTCCACTCTTGAAAGTGGGATGGGCGTCCCGCCCGTCCAAAAAGGACGGGCGGGACGCCCATCCCACAATAACAATTAAAATTGTAAGTTATTTAATTCGCGATCCTAACGCAACCTAAAGATTCGTCTTAAGGCATTTTTTACCTGTCACTGAAGAGTCTGTACATCAGGATATGCCAGAATTTTTGCATCAGCAGTTAGTAAGGGACACCCGCAAATCCTCGCAGTTGCCACAATGATTTGATCTGCTGGATCGCGGTGAAAACCTGTGAGTTTAGTTGACTCGACAATGATGGGAATGGTGAGTTCGAGTAGCTGCACTCCGGGATAAGCCAAAGCTTGTTTTAACCACTCATCAACTGTAACGGACAAAGTAAGTCTTCCCATTTCTACTAATTTAGCAACCTCCCAACAAGAAATGATGCTGATTCCTAAACCTTGAGATTGATATTGTTGTATCCAGTCCCGATGTTTCTGAGTCAGTCGTGTGTTATCGTCAACCCACCAAACCCATATATGAGTATCTAGTAAAATCATTGTAACACTTCCCAATCTTCCAAGGAAACCGCAGGTTCAAACGGCTCATCATAGCCAATGACAGTGCCTCGCAAAGGATATAGAAAAGTATTTTTCATGGTTTCATTTACCAAATTTAGATAGCTAATGAATTCTCGATATCCATCCAATTCTGTTTGTTCTTCGGGAGTGAGATTTGATGCTTGTTGTTGAGCTGTTAAAGTTTGAATTCGTTCCTGGGTTTGAATAGAAGCGCTAAATATTAAGAGTCCGTTGACCAACTCAATGCGGACAGAACCTTCGCTGGGCAAGCTGTTGGGTAAGTGAGGCAGCTTGATGGGCAAATTAGCAATCATGGCATTAATTGACTGTATTTGATGTTGATTTTTTAATTATACCGATCGCTCTGTTGAATTTGACAGTGGTTGCCATGCTGAAATTATAGGGCGATCGCACTTTGGGAAAAAAAGGGCGATCGCCCGCGTGAGATTTAGGATAGGATAAGGGCCCACTTTGGTACTTGGGATGACCACCGCCCTGAATCTTTTACCGAGTTTTAGCTTAAGCTATAATAAAGATGGATCTGTCCTGTTAATCTCCGATGACTACACAATCTGTTTCGCGTTATGTCACACGTCACCCTGAAATCTTGCAAGGCGAACCAATTATCGCAGAAACGTTTCAACTTGCCAATCTTCGGAACTTAATCCTACTCTTTCAATAACTTTTAAACAAAATGAATTAATATCTTCAGCAGATAAATTAACTTCAATAAATGCCCCGTTTTCTAGTTGTCTGGAATCTCTTAAATTTTGATCATTCCAATTCACAAAACGAGGATAATTTTGAACAAGTTTCTGAAACTTATCTTGATCTAAATCAGCAACAATATTTAGGGTAGTTTCCAACACATCACGCCAGGTTTTAACCGTATATTTTTTGCTATTTACAAACAAAAATTTCGGTTTTGTTCCCCTAACTATACCCTCAATTTTCTCTTGTCCCGATCCTTCCCCAAAGTAGGGCCATATTTTCAGGCAAATTTCGGCTAAATCTTCCGATCGCTGTTCAATATCTTCTCTATTCCAGGTTGTTTTTTCTTGAAAATACTGATTTAATTCCAGATGACTTTCTAGTAAAATCTCCCGCTTTTTGGGAAAACGATGATTAGAAAGTTCGGGATTATATCCTGTTAAAGTTAAATTTCCCAGCGTATGTAATAAAAGTTCGTGAGTTATTTCCCAATCTTCCCGTAAAGATTTTTCCCAATCTTTATTTAGCTTTTGGGGCATAATATGTTCAATTGAAAGATTATTGAAAGATACCCCTTCTTTATGACCGAATGATTGTTCGATGGATTCTAAAATTAGTCTAGCCTTTTCTGACTTCTTAACACCATAAAGTTCTACTTCTTTTAACATTGATTTAAACTTCTCATCCTTGGGATAGTTTTTGCTACTAAGAGTTTCCTTTAATCCCACCATAAAATTTTGATCTATTTTTTGTCTGATTTGACTGTATAGAGAAGGAAACATTTTGTTTAGGGAGTTAGTGGGAAGGTTACAAACAAAACGCCGAATAATAAAATTTTCAAGAATCTTTAAGACTTCGACAAATTCATCAATTGAGAATTTACCTTCGCTGTAATCATCATAACAATTGAGTAGAAATGGATAGACTGTAGTTAATTCTAGTCGTTTGATCCGCATCAGCAAACTATTAATAGATTTATTGGTTTCCTGACTAGGATTAATTAGTTTATTGTAGTAATCAGCAAATTTAGCTAAATCTTCTAAAGATTCTAAAGCATTTTTGACATTAACCCTATCCTTTAATGTCAAATAAACTTGGTCGTTTTTAACTTCCCGACCATATTTCATTAAATAATGACGAATAAACTCAGTCAAATTATCACCTAAAGCAGCTTGCATCGGTTCCCAATATTTGGCATAATTTTTCTGCTGTTCTTCTTCATTAATCTTCATGAAAAAGTAGTTTCTAATTAAGTCAGCTTGACTTAATGGTTTTCCTTTAGCATTTAAACTTTCAAAAACTAAGTGCGGATTTTCGTCTTTGTCTAAAAGAATACTAACCAAGGAAAAACCGCTAATAATGGCTGTTTTAATCAAGCTCAATTCAATGTTTTTCTGACTTATTTTTTTGTCAAAAAAGCGATAACACTCATTAATTAAAGAGGTTTCAGAATTAAGAGAACCATGATCGATAATATGATGAAAACTCCAGCGATCTGCTTGAGTAGGTTGTAGTTTATATAGTTCTAAACCTGTTTCATAAGGATTAATTAGAATAGTATTATTAATTTGCTCTGCTAGTTTATTTGTTTCTTTTTGTTGTTTGGCGCGATCGCGTACAACAGCCAATAAAATTAAAATAGTTGTTAGTCTTTGTTGACCATCAATCAATAAATATTTAGATACTCCTTCAGGTACAGAAATAGTTTGTAATGTGACAATAGAGCCCATAAAATGAGGTGTTATAGTTTCCTGTTCTGTCAAGTCTATCAGATCATTCCATAAGTTTTCCCATTGTTGTTTTTCCCAGCTATAAGGACGTTGAAATAGCGGAACAAGATATTGTTGGGTTCCTTCTAGGATTTTTTGTAGTTTAGTTTCTGATGCTTTCATATTTTTTGAGGTATATTTCCAGTAAAGTTATTTAAGGCTTGATGTTAGTGGTTTACCACTACGGCAATTTTTTCAGTCTTTTCTCGTCCGTTGGGTTAACGCAAGAAAACCCAATATTTTTTCCATCACAATCTAATCAATATGGCAATTATACATGGAAGTTGGTGCATTACGCCGAATCAGGATTTCTTTCTTTGGGGAGAAACTTGGCGACGAGTCACGCCGGAAGTTCTGAGTTCAGATGCGATCGCCCATTGATATATTTTCAGTGTGACACTAAAAATACAGCATTGTTCGGTGACAATTGCGTCATACCCTACTTGCATGAGGAAAATACATGGTAACTACGCTCGAAATTGACAAAACTCTTCTTCAAGAAGCCCTTGATTTGAGTAATCATCCAACACCTAATACATTAATGGAAGCGGCTTTATGCGAGTACATTCAACGTCGCAAGCAACTAAAAATATTGGAATTGCTCGGTACTATTGACTACGATGAAGATTATAACTACAAGCAACAGCGACAAACAAGCGGAAATTAGTTATTAAAATCCGGCGTAAAAAAATTAGACACGTTATTTCCTCGTGTTGAACCGGGACAAGTACAGAGACTTACCGCGTGTTTGCTTGTATTAAATAAATGATTTCTTGTCAAAAACGATCGCGCCCATTGTTGAATCTGAGTATTCCGACTCGGCGTCCCACCGCCCCAACAAACTCAACTATGTTTGATGTATATAACAATACAGTAAGTAAAGCTAGCACACAACTAACAAACGCTAGCAATTTCGGTTATGCTATCGTTAGCCACATCTCAGCACACCCGAAAATAGCCTCCAAGGAAGACTTATTTGCCGAAGCTGCCAAACACTGGGATTTAGAAAGGCTGTACCAAGCTTTTGCAGAAGCTAAACGGCAAATCTCTCCTCGATCGCGCCGGGGACTAACAGAAACAGAAAAACTTTACCTGCGAGGATTGCTTTCCGGTTGCAGTCCCGCCGAAATCGCCCGCCAACTGTTTCAGAGTTCCAAAAGTGCAGAAGTTTATTTATGTAAAACTTTATACCAATATGTTAAAAAACTCGCAGATGTACCTAACGAACCTGTAGGAAATTGGCGCAATATTTGCGATCGGCTACAGGAAGCCGGATATAAAACTCTGTCTTCTCCTGAATTTAAAATAAATAATTCTGTACCTACAGAAGCATTAGTAAAAATAGTTGGTATAGGTGTGATTGAGAAAAATACAATATCAATTGATATTAACATCAGATTAGAATTCCCCTCAACTTCAGAAACTCCGAAAACAGAAAATTTGGATAAAGAGGATTAGATGGGCGATCGCACTTGGGGACAGAAAGGGATCTCGCCCCTCCACAGAGAGGCAAAAATGTTAATAATCTTATAGCTGATAGTTTGAGAAAAAACTTTTTGATAAAATATCAAAATTAAAACTGACCACACCCGCTTCGATTTTACCTAAAACAATCAAATTAGTCAAATTTATGTCTCGATTAAGTATCAGATCGAACAAAAAAGCTCTGGGCTTTGTGCTGGGTTTATTAATTTTTGTCATTTTCATTCCCGGATGTTGGGCTTTAACAAATAATATTGCTCCCACACCAGTACGGCAAGTAAATAACACAGTAGCTGTGCGGGCAGATGTACAAAATACATCAAATTCTCGCTCTTCTTTAGGAGTTGGGCTTAATGGTATTGCTGACTGGTCAACACAATTACCCTTTTTAGATGCTTTCAAATCTTCTAGACAATGGATAACTCAATGCGTTAGCGGACAAGCAAACTGTAAAGGTGAATGGGATACAGAGGAGTATAATCTTTTAAATCTTGATGAAAATGGGTGGGTTAAGTCTCTCCCATCTCCCGAAGAGGCTCCTAAATATACTAGGGTAAGTACGCTATTACTTAGGGAAATCCCCAATCGCTATCCTTCAGGGCAATATATTGTTACTTATGAGGGTGAAGGTGCGATCGAATATAGCTTTGATGCCAAAAAAGATGAGGCTGCGTCGAAACCAGGGAGGGATATCATTAATGTCGATGCCACACAAGGCGGAGGCATAATGATTATAATTACTGCTACCGATCCCAAGAAAACAGGGAACTATATCCGCAATATTAAAGTTGTTCACTCCCAAGATGAACAGCTTTTTCAAAGTGGTGAAATATTTAATCCGCTGTTTATAGACAAGATTAAAAAATTTAGAGTCTTGCGTTTTATGGACTGGATGGGGACAAATGGTTCTGAACAAAAAGAATGGTCAAACCGACCTAAACCAGAGAGTATATCCTATGCTTACAGAGGAAATGTTCCCATAGAAGTTATGGTGAATTTATCTAACAAAGTCCAAGCAGAACCCTGGTTTAATATGCCACATCAGGCTACGGATGAATATTTGACTAACTTTGCTAAAATGGTCAAAGATAGTTTAGATCCCAAGCTGAAAGTTAATGTAGAGTATTCTAATGAGGTTTGGAATTGGTCATTTCCACAAGCGCATTATGCTTTGAAACAAGGTAAAGCGAGGTGGGGGGATAAAGGCGATGCTTTTATGCAATGGCACGGAATGCGTAGTGCTCAAATGTGCGATATCTGGAAAGGCGTTTTTGGGGATCAAAAGAATCGAGTTGTCTGCGTGTTAGGAACTCAAAGAGCTTGGAGAGAGTTAGAAACTTATTCTTTAGAGTGTTCCTATTGGGTGGCTGAGGGCAATAAACCTTGTTATCAACACGGTATTGATGCCCTAGCAATAGCTGGATATTTTAGCGGAAACTTGGGCGGGAAAGAAAATGTCAGCACAGTAGAGTCTTGGTTGAATGACGCAGATGGCGGGTTTGGCAAAGCTTTTAAGCAATTAAGAGAGGGCGGGTTACTTCCTGGCTTCAAAGATAGTTTGCCCGATGTGGATAATGACTTTAAGTATTTCTTAGATGTGGCTCAAAAAAAAGGTCTCAAGTTATTTGTTTACGAGGGCGGTCAACATATTGTAGGTATTGAAGGAGTGGAGAATAACGAAAAACTGACCAAGTTTTTTATGGAATTAAATAGGCGTCCAGAAATGTATGATATCTACACCCAATTACTGAATAGTTGGAAACAAGCTGGAGGCAGTCTTTTCATGCACTTTGTGGACGTGAGTAAATTTACTAAGTGGGGAAGTTGGGGGGCTTTGGAATATGTGGAACAAAAGGGTTCGCCTAAGTATGATGCCTTGATGGATTTTATTGATAAGAATCCTTGCTGGTGGGATGGGTGTGCTGTTTAGGGATGATGGGGAATTGGGTGCAATCAAGAATCGTTCGATCGCACTTCCTCAAAATCTTCCGCATCCCCCGGCGAACCCGAACCCTCACTACCCCTCAACCGTGGCGATTCCCCATTACTCGCACCCGCACCGTAAAGCCCAGAATACCTATCCTCCAAACCCGAATCCCTCAGCGAAATCGCACTTCTTTGACTCGGCGACAATCTCTCTGTCGATCGCCGATTTGTCCCAGAAATCGGTGGCTTGCGAGTTAAAGTTTTCCAAGCAGCCTTAATCCCAGTCACCACGCTGCGAGTAGTTACCTGCACGTTTTGCGCCTGCTTTTTAGCGCTACCAATACTTCGATCAACCTGTTTAACAACCTCGCCCGCACTTTGTACTCCCTCGCTGACATCATCCGTCAACTCGCTAATTTCCAGCCCCGTCAACCGAATCGCCTCCAAAGTGGGCGGAAATTCGCGAGAAAGCGTGTCAGCGAGCTTTTCCACGCTGCGGGCCGCCCGCGCCAGCGCTTGCACCGCAGGTATTAAAGTCACTAAAACAGCAGTCAGGCTAACTGCCACTAGCAAAATCGAAAGTCCTAGCCAAAATATGGGATCACTCACTTGAATCTGGGATGGGGGGTTGAGAATTTCATGCCATTTAGCGGATAGGAGGCCGCGACGGGGGACTCACTTCAGCTTCAGCTTCCGACAGGGTTTGGCGTTCCCGCTGAGTCGCTTCCAAACCTGCCGCGATCGCCTCTTTGAGTCTAATCAAAGTTTCGTCCCAATTTCGGATTGCAGTTTCAGAAAGTCTATCGGCCTGCAACTGCACGCTAGTCGATAAATCCTCCGCCAACTCCGGCAAAGCATCGGCCGATTTTTTCAATATCTGCCGCGTCTCCTTGCCCGGTCGCGGTGCCATCAGCAAGCCAGTCACGGCCCCGATCGCAGAACCCACAAGCAAACCGCCAATAAATAATCCTGAACGTTTAGTTGACATTTTTATAACTTCTCTCCATACACCAATTTTAGGGGCGTTTGCCCGATCGCAGCCCTTTACAAAGGTAGAAATATTGTTGAAAATCCTAGGGAGTCAGCACGGGCGGCAATTTTAGGATAGCTTACCTGAAAGGTCGATCGCGCCTGGACCAAAGCATCCGTCCCAAACCCAGCAATCCCAAAAGTTGCTGAACCTGTTGCAGTTGCAACTCTAGTTGTTGATAACGTAGTCGCAGTTGGTGGGTACCTTGCTGCCTTTTACCAAGGAAATCCGGCGACATAGTGAGGACATTGCTGCTACAGCGTTCGATTGCTGCGATCCGAAGTTCCAAACGTGCGATCGTCCGCCTGATTTTCCACACCTTCGCAGCTATATAAAAGCAAACCAGAGATATTAGTAAATTGATAATTACAACAGCAGTCAGCATTTATTACCTGTTTTAAAACTACTAACATATTCGGCTTTTTATGGCGGGCTAGAATCCCGCCCCACCAGATATTTTGTAGGGACACAACAATGTTTGGTTATGATCTATGTGTCCCTATCCATAAGGCACGTAAAGTCTTAAGCCTGAGACATAGCAGGCAAACAAACCTTAGTACCGCCCAAACCGCAATAACCGTTCGGCTCTTTAGCAAGATACTGCTGATGATAGCTTTCTGCGTAATAAAACTCAGGAGCATCAATAATTTCAGTGGTAATCTTGCCGTAACCTGCGCCAGCCAAAGCCTGCTGGTAAGCATCTCGCGAAGCTTCAGCTAGCTGCTTTTGGCTGGCTGAATATGTGTAAATTCCCGATCGATACTGAGTACCCGAATCATTGCCCTGACGCATTCCTTGAGTAGGATTGTGACTTTCCCAAAAAACTTTGAGCAGCGTTTCGTAACTAATTACTTTGGGATCGAACACAACCAGAACTACTTCATTATGTCCCGTCATCCCGCTGCAAACTTCGTTGTAAGTAGGATTCGGAGTAATCCCGGCTGCGTAGCCAACAGCCGTCGAAAAAACTCCATTTTGCTGCCAAAATTTGCGTTCTGCTCCCCAAAAACAGCCCAGGCCAAACAACGCAGTCTCCATGCCGTTTGGAAAGGGAGGTTTGAGCGGATTGCCGTTAACAAAGTGAGTTGCCGGTACCGACATCGACTCTGCCCGTCCCGGTAATGCCTCTTGGGGAGAGGGCAGGCTCGACTTTTTGCCAAATCCAAATAGCACCATAAGTTTGTGAGGGGATCTCTGATAAACGTCTTTACCTTACTTAATAATATCAGATGTATACTGAAAATAGTGGCCCTCTTAAAGGTAGAAGGTAAAAACCAGAAGGCAGATTTTTTTTACGGAAGGTTTTTGGTGATACTGCTCACTGCCAACGCAGTTTTAAATCACATCATGCAGTGTTCTATGTCACCAAAATATACCTAAAATATCACCTATTGTTCAGGTATAAATCACGCGGATTTGAGGCAAAATAGCCGATTATTAAAGGTATGGTGTTGTAGTAGTTATTCAATACCATTTATTGGGAGTGTGTAGAAATGGCCGCTAAACCTTGCAGTCAACCTTTAAAATCTAATCCGTTTATTACTTATCGCGACCCACTTACAGGCAAGTGGATTGTGGTAAATCAGACTTTGCCCAAAGCAGCAGAACAAGTACAGCTAGCAGCAGCTTGAGTTCTCATATTAATTTTACCTGAAAAATCAACTATAATTTCAGATTGCGTAGGGGCGGGTTTTACCAACCATCTATGCCTAAAACCAACAATCTCGTAAACCCGCCCCGCTCAACGGTCAATTGGAATATACATTTTTTTATTATATCAAAGAAAGGGTTGATGTAGATTATTAGTTGTATGGGGCGGGTTTAGGTAGATTGTTTGCTGTTATTAAATATTATTGGTAAAACCCGCCCCTACGGTATTTAGGGTTATTTAATCGGAGTTTAGTTCATCTCTTTTTGCAGTTCCAAATACCGATAGAGATATTCCGAAATTATCCCGTGCAAAAACAAGTCGCGTGCCGCATTAAATGGACTGTTGGGCGCTAGCGGATGGCGATTAACAATTACATGATTCCAGTCGCAATTTCCGGTAATCTCGCTGACGTATACTCCGAAGTTTTCATCTAACTGAAGCGACATCACTGCTCGCGCAAATTCGTCGCTAGTCAAACACAGAGAATAAAAGACTTTAAACAATTCGATCGCCGATTCTAAATCCAGAATGTTTAGCCATCTGCGTTTTTCAAAATCTATAGCAACTTCTACTGGTTGAATGCTATCATAATTTATTCCCCGTTTTTTGACGACTTCCAACCAGTTACGATTTGTCAGCATTGCCTGGTTGTAATCCCAGACAAAGTTATAGAGAATTAAGTCGTGTTCGAGAAACGCATTTTCAGCTAAATCGCTAACAGTGCGCGGATAAAGCTTTGACTTTTCTATCTGGGTGTCGGGGCCGTTGTCTATCAAGAAGTTGATAATGTTGGATCCGATGCAGATGTGTCGGACAATTAAATAACAAGCTTCTGGCGAGACAAAGTTATTTAGGAAAAATGCAGCCGATTTGTGCATTAAAGTGTAAGCGCGAAATTGAAATGGCAACAGGCGCTTTGTTGTCATAATTACCGCCAGCAACAAGTTAGCAATTACTTTGATGGGAATGAGTAAATAATTGCGAGTCCAGTTTCGCAAATCCCGCATCATGTAGGCTTTTGCGACTAAATCGACGGGAATAGCTCGATCGCAAAACAGCACATCCCAAACATTCGGATCTCGGCGGTTGTAGGGTTTGGTAGCGTAAGGGATTTTTTGCTCATCTGGGAGATTTTCGGTATCTTGTTTTTGCAGCTTTTGCATTAGCGAATTTCCTCCAATTGCAGCAAATATAAACGAGCAGTAACGCGAGCGGTTTTGACAATGCGGCGGGCAATATCATCTGTCATCCATTCGGCATTAATCAAATTTTCCAGCTTGGCTAAATGCGACTCGTCATTAGATCCGTGATACGCTAAAAACGATACTTGTTCATCTTGCAAACCGAGAGTTTCTTGAATTTGTTTTGCCCACTTTCCCGCCAACCGATTGCCCAATCCTTCGATAATAAACATACTGCCAATTAAATCAACCGGATTTTCCCGCGATGCTTGGTGGAAGATAAAAGCTGATAGTGCTTCGCTGCCAATATTCTTATCATATTCCACAATTTTTGCCAATTCACCGCCCACAGAAACATAATTTTGTTCTAGCATTTGATAGTCGCGGTGTTCGTCTTGGGCATGGCCGATAAAAGTCGAGCGCAGGCGAAAGTCAATCATGTTAGAAGCAGCGCGAGCAATCCAGCGAGCTCCCTCTACAACTTGCGGCCGGAGATTGCACAGCAAAGCTTGATAATCTTCTATTGTAAACTCTCCTCGGTACAATTTGCGGACAATGGGAACGGAACGAATTTCGCGATCGAACTTCAGCCAAATCCACGCTAACTCCCGCAACAAATAAGCTTGCGGAGAGTTGGGGTGTGCAGGTTTCACACTTTCGAGAGGCGAAGATTCGGGAACTTCATGAAAGTTAGAAATTTGAGAACTCATAGGCTTATGGGTATTTTCCACAGCAGTTAACATCATATATGCCGTGGTAAAGCGCCCGCTTTCCGGGACAAAACAAAAGATTTTCTGTCCTGGCTGCAACTTGCCAGAATTGAACAATTCCTCTAACATTAAATAAATCGAGGCGCAACCTGTATTTCCGCGTGTGTATAAGTTGGTAAACCATTTTTCTTGAGGAATCATGCAGCCTGCTTGTTCCAGAAGTTCTACAATTTGCCCCCGGAAAAAGTGAGACGAATAGTGGCACAGCAGCCAGTCGATTTCCTGCGGACAAACTCTCCCGGCTTTAATCAACCGCAGCCAACCTTCAACGCCTAATTTCATTACATTGTCCAGCAAGCGAATATTTTGCCGCAAGTCAAAAGCTCCCGCTGTGGCTGCATCGAGGTAAGAGGAATAATCCAACCAGCTTTTAGTCGATGTTTCGTTGGCTAATCCTGAATACATACAAACAGGATAAGCATTGGCGTGAGAAACGAGTTCAATCCATTCTATTTTTAAACTAATTCCTGTCGCGCTGGGATGGTTTTGGAGCAACAATGCTCCCGCACCGTCGGAGAGCATCCAGCGCAGAAATTCTGTATCGAAAGGCAGGGGTTTGCCCGCTTGCACGGAAGTTTTTACTTCAAATTTAGTGTTTTTGAACAGGCGCGAGGGAAATTCGGAAGCAACGGCAATGGCGGTTTGTTTCTTGCCGAGTTCGATTTGAGAGGCGGCGTAATTTAAAGCACTAACTCCGGCACAGCAAACTCCTTGAGTTGAAACTATTTCTAGGGGAGATAATTCGGAAAGTTCCCCGTGTACTGTGCTGGCAAATCCCGGTACTAATAAATCTGGTAAAGTGGTAGCGCAGGCCAATAAGTCGATCGCCCCTGGTTCCAGATTTGACTGGGCGATCGCGTCGCGCACGGCAAACGCTGCCATTTTGCTGTTAGAATATAGTGTTTGCTGCTGTTTGTCGATCGCGTAGTAGCGCTGTTGAATCCCGTTGCTGTTGAGAATTCGCTGCCTGACTCTCGAAGGGCGCGAGGCAATTTTGCCGAGATACTCTTCCATCTCATCATTATTAATTGGTTCTCCCGGCAAAAATTTTCCCATCCGATTGATATAAGCACTGTACATGGCGTAAACCTCTAAAGTTGCTAATTTACTCGGGTGCGTTGGTTTGTTAAATCAAGCCCAAAAATATCTAAAATTGATAGTGCTTTGTGAAGCAGTGAACTTGCAAGGAGCAAGCAGCTATCTTGTAGAGTCGCCGGAAATTAGGCAAGTTGAGCAACAGCGGCAACAAGTAACCTGAAGTAGGGTGAAGTTTATGGTAATTGAGCCAATATGTAACTAGAGTTCCTTCGCTGCTTCTCGACTGAAATGGATATTGCAAAACTAGATACTTGGTATTCTCCTTCTCAACGCCGCACGGCTGTTTCGCTGTTGATGAAACGAGTAGGCGTAACCCGCACTAGGGCTGAATGCTTTATCAGGCTTTGGGTTTACTTATCGGTGAAACAGCTTCAGGAAAGCCAGCCCCGTCTCAAACCACCGCTGGCGAAACTGGAAGTGCCAGCAACAGAAGTGCAGTGTACTCACCGGGAAGCCGCCGAACTATTTTACTGCGATTCCGATCGCGGGAGCGATCGCGCCGCCGGAATGATGTTAGATAAATTAGCAGCACTCGGATTAATCGCAAAACACTTTGATGGTAACGCTACGGCAATTCAAATTCAACCAGTTTCAGAAATTTTAGATGCCGCCGAACCTCAAAAGCCTGTACAACTCCACTTAGATGATTTCAACCCTCGGTGCGACGCAATTATCGTTGCCAATTTATTAGCCACCAATTACAACTGGATGAACCGCAACACTAACACCGTCCCCCACAAAATTGCTAAAATTCTCCGGCTTTTGACCGATCAATACTCAAAGGGAATGCGAGTTTTGCGTCGCTCAGATAATCTCAACCCAGTCGGGTTTTACTTACTTTATCCAACAGCTAGCGAATCAGAAGTCAATTTTTTTAATGCTCCTAGCAAAAGCCTTCATTTAAGTTCTATTTCCGATATCGATCCTTTCAAGATGGCGCTACCAGGAGATATAAATTGCCAGTCAGTATTTGTCCGCAGTTGGATAATCGAGCCAGAGTATTTGTCAGAATACCGCATTGCTTTTCTCGAAGACACACAAAAAGTTTTAGGCGAAATGCAAACAGATTTTCCCAATCTTTGCGACTTGTACACGCTGATGATTCACCCTATGTACGAAAAACTGTGCCTCGCTTTGGGATTTCAGAAGACTAGCAGCGATAGTCAGTTATCTGTTTATTGGATGTATCTAGCATTGGATAGATTTTTAGCATTAAATATCAAAGAAGCGTTGCTCAAACTGTAAGTAGAAGGAAGAAGGAAGTTCGGCAACGGATTCGCTCGACGGATGTAACGGATGCCAGGAAGAAGGAAGAAGGAAGAAGGAAGAAGGAAGAAGTCGATAAAAAATAGAACACCTAGATCCCCGACTTCGCCGAAGTTGTCGGGTATCTAACAGCATTCGGGTTTTACGTTATTTTTTAGTCCCCTTCTGCTGGGACGAAAGTTTGTATAGGAGCGATTTCAATCGCGGAGTAATATCAAATCTGGTAGCATCGTCTGGCGTCAAATCCAGCCTCCATTTAACCACGAAAGGTCAAGCGGAATTTCTCTAATTCATCTGCGTTAATCTGTGTTTATCTGCCCTCATCTGCGGTTAAAAAAAGAGAATTTCTGAACCGCAGATGACAAGAAGGGATTCACGCTGATTCATGCAGAGGTCTAGAATAGAGATAGGAATAATTCCGATACTAACCGATTTGATATAACTACAAACTTGTTTATAAAACTTCCCGTCCCAAATAGGGTTGTAAGGCTTCCGGCACTTTTACAGTTCCGTCTGGCTGCTGGTAATTCTCCAAAATTGCCGCCATTGTGCGGCCCACAGCTAAACCCGAACCGTTCAGCGCGTGAACGAATTGAGTGCCTTTTTTACCCGCTTCTTTAAAGCGAATATTTGCCCGCCGCGCCTGAAAATCTGCGACGTTGGAACAACTGGAAATCTCGCGGTATTTGCCCGCAGATGGCAGCCAAACCTCTAAATCGTAGGTTTTGGCGGCCGCGAAACCCAAGTCACCGGTACATAGTGCGATCGCCCGATAAGGCAATTTCAGCGCCTGCAAAACTCCCTCAGCATCCTGCACTAACTTTTCGTGCTCTGCTTCGGAGGTACTCGGATGCACGAGTTTCACCAATTCTACTTTATTAAATTGGTGCAATCGAATTAATCCCCTCGTATCTTTGCCGTAACTGCCAGCTTCGCGCCGAAAACAAGGAGTGTAAGAACAGTGATAAATTGGCAACTGTTCTGCTGTCAAAATTTCACCTCTGTACAAATTGACCACGGGAACTTCGGAAGTAGGAATCAGCCACAAATCATCTTGGTCGCACTTGAAACTTTCTTCCGCAAATTTGGGTAATTGACCCGTAGCAGTCAGGGATTCAGTGTTAACTAAAAATGGGGGAATTACTTCTACATAACCTGCTTTTGTGTGGCGATCCAGCATGAATTGAATAATCGCTCTTTCCAGCGCTGCACCGGCTCCTATTAAGCTCACAAAGCGGGGCTGAGCGATCTTTACGGCCCGTTCAAAGTTGAGAATTCCTAATTTTTCTCCGATTTCCCAGTGCGGTAAAATATCGGGATTTTGGGGAATGTATTCGTCTCCCCAGCGCCGGATTTCGACGTTTTCCTCTTCATTTTTGCCGATCGGCGTTGACGGATTCGGCAAGTTTGGCAGCGGCAGCAATAAAGCTTCTATTTGAGCTTTTAGGTCTTTTTCCTGTGCTTGCAGTTCGTTCGACTCGGTGCCGACAGCGTTGCCTTCTGCCTGCAGTTCCTGAATTTCGGGAGATTCGAGGGGTAAACCCGATTTTCTTTTTTGACCGATGAGTTTGGCAATTTCGTTGCTGCGGGCTTGTAGTTGCGATCGCTTGCCTTCCAACTCCCGCTGCTGTTTGTCTAATTGCAAAATCGGCTCGATTTCATAGTTACCTCCGCGCAGGTTGAGGCTTTCTTGCACGGCTTGCGGGTTTTCTCGGATTAATTTGAGGTCTAGCACAGATTTATTCTAAATCTTAAATTTTAGATCGGCTGGGACAGAACGAGATGATATAGAAGCTTTGTTAATCAGTGGCATATTAAATCATAACTTATTCTGACCTAAATTCCTCGTTGGGTGTCACCCATGAAGGGTGACACCCCACAAATGTATGTTATAGTTGCAAATATTAGTAGATGCACCCTGATAATTTTCTACCCCAGCCAGCGATGGTAGGGGTTTTTTGTTGTGTGGCATAGAATTGAAGCCCTGGATGCACTATCAGTCTAAAAAACCCAGTTTCTCGCGATTATCGTCTCAAATGAGGCAATTACGTCAAGAAACCGGGTTTTTGCGTCCAAGACTAGGTTAGTAAGCCCTAAAATATCTTTCTGGTTAAAAGTTAAAGCCCGTGCGAAGCAACCAAACCCATTGAGTGTCGTTGCGGCTGTCATTCTCAGGATTAACAACGACCCAAGCAGCAGGGGTGATAGAAATGTTGTCGTTGACCTGAAAGCGATAGAAGGCTTCAATGTGATAGGAAGTATCTCGCTCGCGGCGCACATTACTGCTCGTCACGCGACCTGGTAAACCCACTAAAATCCCCGGTAGGTTGCCTTCACCTCCCACATCTGGGAAACTGATCCCGATCGCTGCATACACAATATCGGCGCGATCGTCACCGTCAACATTTAGCAAAACCACGCCACCTCTACCATCAGAAACGGTGCTAACACCAGAATTTTCTGCATTGGCGCGAGTATAAACGCCCCAACCGTGAACTTGCAACCGGGGAGCAAGGCGGTAAAATCCTTGTACGCCTACAGAATCGCTGGATGTAGCAATATTGTCCCCAAACGGTCGCGCAGCCAGAAAACTGCCCGTACCGCCTGTGAGGTCGGCTTTACCGCTTGGTGCAAAGGTACGAGAATAGGCTACGCCAATGGCTCCGCGATCGCCCCGGTAGGCAAGCTGAACCAGAGCATTGTAGGAACCGTTGAATAAACCGTTACTTTGCTGCGAGAGATTTGGATTTCCGGCTACATAGCCCACAGTCAGGGTGAGGTTTTTGACGATCGTCCAGTTGACAGCAGCACCGCCACCTCCCCGGCGGTAGAGGGGATTGTATTGTCCGAACTTCGAGGGAATTCCCTCACTATCGCTGGCGATCGTTGGAGGAGTCAGCAAATCCGTAATATCGGGATACCCGACACCTGTGGGGCCGACGGTCAGCGCCAGATTAGAGGTCAGCGGGGTGACATACAATACGTGAGGGACGGTGATTGTGTTATCGACATTTCCATCAAAGTTCAAGGCCGTCATATTTGTACCCGTCTCATCGGCAATCCTCCTGCCCAAGTTGCCGAATTCCAAACGGGTTCTCAGCATATCGCGACCAGTGAAGCTGGTTTCAAAATTTAATCGCCCCCGGTTGGCAACAATAGTGTTGGTGCGATCGCGCGAATCCCCAACACTGTTGCCGGAGGTATCTGTTACCACCACGATAATTTCCGCATTCAGCTTCGTCGTAGTCGAGAACTGATTCGCTTCTAGTTCGGCTGTGCGTGCATCGAGAGCATCGACTCGACCCCGCAACACTGATAATTCAGTTGCAAATTCTTCTTGCAGTTTTTGGACGATCGCTAAATCTTCCCCAGTAATCAGGTTGGTTGTTCCTGCGGCAATTAGTTCGCTGACTCGATCGAGACAGCTATTCAATCCTGCGGCAAATTCGTACCGCGTCAGCGCCCGGTTTCCTCTGTAAGTGCCGTCAGGATAACCGACAATGCAGCCGTAGCGTTCTACTAGAGATTGCAGCGCCTGAAACGCCCAGTCAGTGGGTTTTACATCCGAGAGTTGAGAGACAGAATTCACCTGCGCTAAGGGGTCTTCTGCCAAGGTATTTAACGGTTCAGGAGCAACTAATCTATCAATTGGAACTGCAAAACTTGGGGATGATGTTAGTAGAAATACACCAGGTGTTCCCAGTATAAAAGCAGTAATCAGGTGAGGAAAATGCTGAATGTGCATAGGACAAAGCTCCTCATAAGGAACCGATTGACCGAATTAGCAATACCTTTACGCTGCGCTTGGACCGGTGCGAAGTTTGTCAATCGTCACTGCGATAATTATCACCAGACCTTTAACAACTAACTGCCAGAAGAAAGACACATTCATGAGAGTTAGTCCATTGTTGAGCAGGGCAATAATTAAAGCCCCCAGCAAAGTACCCCAAATAGTGCCAATTCCACCTGTAAAACTCGTTCCTCCCAAAATTACAGCAGCGATCGCATCTAATTCGTAGCCTTGCCCCAACATCCCCGTCGCACTGTAGAGGCGCGACGCGCTCATTATTCCACCTAAACCAGACAGCAAGCCACTGACGCCATAGACAAATAACAGCACCCGACTCACCTTAATACCTGTCAACCGTGCTGCCCGAATGTTGCCTCCCACGGCGTAAATATGCCTCCCAAGAACAGTCCGCCGCAAAACAAACCAACTCGCTAAAACTGCTAGGAAAGCGATAATAACCAACCAGGGAATTGGGCCGACATAATTGTTGCCTACCCAAGCAAAATTCAGATTTCTATTGATAACGGTAGTGCCGTTAGCTACTAAATAAGCAACTCCCCGCAAAGCTGTGTAAGAACCGAGGGTTACGATGAACGGAGGCAAACCTAAATAGGCAACTAGGGAGCCGTTAAGCAATCCCAAAAAGACTCCGGCTATTAACGCAGCCGGTACGGCAAACCAACCCAGACCTGGAACTAAGGAAACCAGCACGCCGACAACTGCCGTCACGCCCAAAATTGACCCCACTGAAAGGTCAATTCCGCCCGTCAAAATCACAAAAGTCATGCCGGTAGCTAGGACAATATTGATCGATGCTTGCCGAATGACATTAATCAAATTTCCTAATGAAAGAAAGTTGGGGGTTACCAGGGAAAAAATTATACAGATAGCAAGCAAAATCGGTAGGATGCCAGCAACTTGGATAAAATTTCTCCAAGCTTGAGTTTTACTTGTTTTCTGCCGATCGCTCCCTGAACTTCTGCTGGTTTTTGTTTGCGTTTGACTCATGATTTTACTACCTCTTTTGCACCAGTGGCATAAGCCATAATGTTTTCTTGCGTAATCTTTTCCCCAGTCGAGCCACCTACTTCACCGACGAGGCTTCCCGATCGCATTACTAAGACGCGATCGCTCATTCCCACAATTTCAGGCAGTTCGCTGGAAATCATCAAAATAGCTACACCTTTGGCTGCCAAATCGCTAATAATTCGATAAATTTCGCTTTTTGCGCCAATGTCCACACCTCGCGTCGGTTCATCTAGCAAAAGTACCTTTGGGTTGATAGCTAACCAACGGGCTAGCAGCAACTTCTGCTGATTCCCCCCAGAAAGATCCATTGCCCTGATGCTCGGACTTGCAAGGCGAATCTGCAAATTATTAATAGCATCATTGACAATTTTCAACAGAAAATTTGAGTTAATAATGCCAGCTTTTGCTTCTCGATCGAGGACATTCATGGTGATATTTTCACCCGAACTTGCCTCTAAAAATAGTCCGAGAGCCTTGCGGTCTTCGGGCACGTAAGCAATTCCGGCAGCCATTGCTTCATTGGGCGTCGAGACATTGAGAGGACGATTTTCGAGTTTGATTTCACCGCTTGTTTTTCGATCTGCACCAAAAATCAGGCGGGCAAGTTCTGTTCTGCCAGCGCCAACTAAACCCGCTAAACCCAAAATTTCGCCCGCATGAAGTTGAAAACTGGCAGGCTTTACTTTGTGGCCGTCGCTTAAATTTGTTACCTCAAGAACAACTTCACCCGGTGTTATTTGATGCTTGTTTTCGTACAAATCCTGTAAAGAACGACCCACCATCATTTCCACCAAGCGTTCGGCAGAAATTTCGTGCTTTTCCAGAGAGCCAATATACCCGCCATCTCGGATGACGCTGACGCGATCGGCAAGGGCATAAATTTCTGCCATCCGGTGGCTGATATAAATAATAGCAATCCCCTCATTCCGCAAGCGGCGAACCACTTCAAAAAGTTTATCTGTTTCGCGGTCTGAAAGCGCGGCGGTCGGCTCGTCCATCACTAAAATTCGGCTTTTATCTTTGAGCGCCCTAGCTATTTCCACTTGCTGCTGTTCGGCAATTGAAAGTGTCGAAACCAGGTCTCCAGCCTCAAAACTTGCATCGAGGTTTTTTAATACCTCAGCGGCCCTACGTCGCATTTCATCTTGGTCTAGAAATGTACCTCCTTTCTTCAGCTCGCTGCCCATAAAAATGTTTTCAGCAACTGTTAGATTGGGGGCGAGATTGAGTTCTTGATAAATAATCGCTATCCCTAAATTTCTGGCTTGACCGGGGTCTGTCATCTTAACAGGTTGACCGTCAATTTTGATTTCGCCTGCATCGGCTATGTAGGCTCCCGCCAGAATTTTCATCAGCGTACTTTTACCCGCGCCGTTTTCCCCCATCAGGGCGTGGACTTCGCCCGGGTAAACGGTGATATTTACATCGTGCAAGGCTATAAAACCGTTAAAGGTTTTTGTAATACCTTGCATTTCGAGGACGGGCTTAGTTTTAATTGAATCTTGAGTGCTATTTACCATCGCAAGTACCGTAATTTTATGCGAATTACAAGTCTAGGTCTGCTGCATCAATTTGTGAAATTAATTGCAGGTATATCTGTAGGTACGCATTGCCAACTTTTACTCCTGACAATAGCCGAATGACTACTAAAAAGAAGTAATTTCGCAAACAACTCAATTTCCAGCGAGTCCTGATTTATTCACTTGTCCAGCCTTTATGTTGATTGACGTTTTCGCGAGTAATCAGCGTGACTGGAATCAGAATGTTTGGATTGGCTGGCTTGTTTCCTTTGAGAATGTTGTTCCCGACTTCAACGGCTTTGGCTGCCATGCGAAATGGATCTTGAGCTGCTGTAGCCACAAAGAGACTGTTGTTCTGCTTGAGCGCATCTAAAGCTTCAGGTGCACCATCAACTCCCACAATGAAAAACTCGCTCCTTTGTGCTTGTTTGGCTGCTAATTCTGCACCAATGGCGCTGGGGTCATTAATTGCAAAAACAGCATCAATTTTTGGGAAGGAAGTAAGCAAATCGCTCATCACTCTCAATCCGCCATCGCGGCTGCCTTCAGCGTTCTGATCTTTGGAAAGAACTTTGAGATCTGGATATTTGGAGAAGACACTCTGGCACCCCTGAACTCGCTCGACCACTGAAGCGACGGGAGGCCCGTTGATAATCACAACGCTGCCTTTTCCTTTCAAGCGATCGGCTATATATTGACAGCTTACTTCGCCAGCTTGCACGTTATTTGAAGTAACTGTGGCATCAACGCCTCCCTCGGCGGCGGTATCAACTGCAATTATCGGAATTCCGGCTTGCTTGGCTTTTTCGACAGCGGGGGCAATGCCTTTTGTGTCAGCAGCATTGAGTACAATCATGCTGACATTAGAGGCAATAAAGTTTTCGATTTGATTAAATTGCTGATTTAAATCGTCGCCGCTGGAAACGAGAGTTGTCCTCACGTTTGGACCGCCGATTTTCTTGGCTGCGGCCTCAGCGCCCTTGCCAACTTGTACGAAGAAGGGGTTGCCGAGGTCGCGGACTGCTACAGCAACTGATGAAAGTTCGGAGTTGCTTTTTTGCGTGCTGTTTTGAGCGTTCTGGGAAGCTGCGGTGCAACTTGCCAGAGTGCTGCTGAGTAGACTAAAAAGACTGAGTGCGATCGTTACTCGTTTCACCTCAAACTCCAATGAATGCTCGTTTGGAGAGAGTCGCTCGTAAATATGACGTTGCCAACCTAACATTAGCTTTTATTAGGTTTAAGCTCGAATACCTAATGTTTTAGGTGAGCGGCTTTTCTTTGTACATGATTGTACGAGATAGTGTTTATTTTATTCTCGTAAAACTTTCTCGATCGGCTCGCCAGACTACTTTTGTTAACCGAAAAGATATGAATATTTAAACTATCTCCTCGATGCCAAAATAATCAACGATATTAATTTTTTTTAATGCTTTATGAGCATTATTTTCTCAATGCGTGACAAATTTTTAGGAGAATATTTTCAACAAAATCTTTCAGAAATTGCTTTTAAAACCTGGTCGAGTCATATTAAATTTAACTCTCTATGTTGCTGATGATAACAATTAAATAGGCGCTCTATATCTATCTGTGGATATACAATACTTTTGCCAAAGACTAAAAATGCGACATCCTCGATCGGCACCGTTCTGCTAATCCTCAGTCTGCTCGGACACGCCGCGCCAACTTAATAAATCTTAAATTTTGCTTGGGGTAGGATATTGTAAAAAATCATTAAGTTTACAGTCAATTACGGTAGAGTATAGTAAACTGCAAAAAAAGTATCGCACTCACCGATGCAGCTAATTAAAAAGCCCTAGTAAAAAAGCCGATCGTCGCTCAAAACCAACGGTGAGAGTAGGCAAGTCAAATATTTGCCTGTAAAACCTGCAATTACAGTGATCGTGACATGGTTTAAAAGCTCTGGATAATGGCGATCGCCCTTTTTGGCCAAGTCACTATACTGCAATAATTGTCTGCGCTGTCAATGGGTAAATCTGAGATGCGATCGACAAATTACCTATTCTGTTTCCTAGAAATATTTGCCAGCGAAGGCGGCATTCAATCCTACGTTAAAGACATTATCAAAGCTTACGTGTCAATAACCGGAAACACGAACTCGCCGCCGCAAGCTGAAGTTTTGTTGTTGCGAGATTCCGAAGACTGCAACAATCCTTACGAGTCAAAAAATCTGAAATTTTATTACCTCAAAACCGAGAATCCCGGCTTGGGTCGTCTTAAGTTTGCTACACTATTACTAACTCGCTTGCTGCAAAAACGACCGCTGCGGGTTTTTTGCGGCCACATCAAACTCGCACCGCTAATTCAAATTTTGTGCCAACCCTTGGGAATTCCCTATACAATTTTAACTTACGGCAAGGAAGTGTGGGAACCGCTTCCGCCTAAATATCAAACAGCAATGAGTCAAGCTGATAGTATTTGGACTATTAGCAGGTACACGCGCGATTCCCTACGGGATAGCTTCGCTTCACGCACTTGCGAAATTAACCAATTAAATCCCGAAAAATTCAAAATAGTGCCTTGTACGGTAGATGAAAATATATTTACGACTGGGCCCAAGCCACAGGATTTATTAGAGCAGTACAATCTGGTTGGTGATAAAATATTGATGACTGTAGCCAGATTGCGATCGACGGATATTTACAAAGGCGTCGATGTCACAATCCAAGCTTTGCCGCAAATAGCCAAAACTTTTCCGAATGTGAAATACTTAGTTATTGGCAGAGGAGACGATCGATCGAGATTAGCCAAACTCGCTGATGATTTGGGAGTTACCGAAAGAGTAATATTTGCGGGTTTTGTAGCGACAGAAAATTTAGCAGCACATTACCAGTTGGCCGATGCTTATGTAATGCCCTCCCAGGAAGGGTTCGGTATAGTTTATTTGGAAGCGCTGGCTTGCGGATTACCCGTGCTGGCGGGGGACGCGGACGGGTCAGCCGATCCGCTGCAAGATGGTAAACTGGGATGGCGAGTTCCTCACCGAGATTCGGCAGCAGTAGCGGTTGCTTGTGTGGAAATGCTGCGAGGGGAGGATAAAAGGTGCGATCGCCATTGGTTGAGGGAACAAACCCTCGCAAGATTTAGTTTTGAATCCCTTTGTCAATCCTTGCAAGGAATTTTTCAACCCTCTCACTCTGATTAACTTATAACGTAGAGAGCGGTTTCTCCGTGTATGATGGGAAAATTAACTCGAACAACTGCGTGATTTTCTGAGTAGGATAGAGTTATGCCTACGTGCAAAGACACCCAAGGAGACCACCGTGAACCAAGGCACACCCAAAATATCTTTCAAGCTACCCCGTATTAGCAATTGGTTGATACTGCTGGGCATCGCGTATTTGTTGGTGTCTATTGGTTTGGGTTGGATAGTTAAATCAGTGTTGATTTTAGTAGCTTTTTTGTTGCTGACGCCTGTGGTCGCATTTTTCGCGCTTCAGTGGTGGCTGAAACGCAATTTAATTGAGGACAGTTGTCCAGTTTGCCAATACGAATTTACAGCTTTAAATCAAACTCAGTTTCAGTGTGCCAACTGCGGCGAACCTCTGAAAATAGAGGAAGGTCATTTTAGTCGCTTGACACCGCCCGGTACGATCGATGTTACCGCAGTAGAAGTATCATCGGTTCAACAGTTAGAAGATTAACAATTGGGAATTGGGAATTGGGGATGGGGCATAGGGCATAGGGCATGAGTTAGTTGTTGGTTATTATTTGTTTGTTGTTATTTGTTATTTGTTACTTGTTGGTTCTAATAACCAATTCTCCATGCCCGATGCCCGATGCCCAAAATTACTTTTTGTTACTTGTTGGTTCTAATAACCAATTCCCCAGGCCCGATGCCCCATGCGCGATGCGCGATGCCCGATGCCCAAAATTACTTTTCTAGACGCACTGCATACCACTGCAAATATTTTCCTTGCCCGACATCTAATTCACAATAAGTATCAATTAAATACTTAGCTTGAGCTTCCACGCCAGATATTTTATGCACATCCTGCGGCAAATCTTCATGTTCCTCGGCTAACACGGCTTTCAGCTTTTCTAACAGTTCCGCCGCCGTCAAAAACTGCTCTGACTGGTTTGTTTCTAACACCACAAAGGTGTCTTCGTCATACAGTGACATAGTTTCAAAGGTTGAGGTTAATTATTTCTAAAGTTTCGTACACTTAAGCGAACCAAAGTATAAACTCTTAATTACAATTTTTCAGCCCCGGCTCGATCGTGTTACAATTGAACAACATCAGAATTCCTAGCGGATTACCGTTATTAACTTACTTGTTAACTTACTTGTTAACCGAGTTGTCAACAGATCCGACACAGCATTTCTGAGGAGATTTGTCAAGTACAAATTTGTCAAGTGTCAAATTGTCAAGAAATATTCGATCGGCTGTATCTAATTATAACTGGCACTATACATTCCCATGATCACATCTTCCACTTCAACCCCTGTTGCGCGCAAGCCCTCTAAATCAGAAGGTCTGAAAGAACGCAGCAACTATTTACGAGAACCCGTTGCGACTGAACTGTTACAAGAAACTACCCACTTCACCGAAGAGGGGCTTCAGATTCTCAAATTTCACGGCTCGTACCAGCAAGACAATCGCGACAATCGAGTTAAAGGACAAGAAAAAGATTATCAGTTCATGCTCCGCACCCGCAATCCCGGCGGGTTTACTCCGCCGCAATTATACCTAGCTTTAGACAAGCTATCTGAAGAATACGGCAACCACACGCTCCGCGTCACAACGCGCCAAGGTTTCCAACTTCACGGCGTGTTGAAAAAAAATCTTAAAGCAGTGTTTTCCTCAATTATTAAAAATATGGGGTCAACCTTGGGAGCTTGCGGCGACTTGAACCGCAACGTCATGGCGCCTCCAGCACCGTACAAAAATCGCCCAGAATACAAGTATGCGCTGCAATACGCCAACAATGTCGCCGATTTGCTGACACCGCAAACCGGTGCTTATTACGAAATTTGGTTGGACGGCGAAAAAGCTGTTTCGGCCGAGGAAGACCCCGCAGTGAAGGCCGCGAGACAGAAAAACGGCAACGGCACAATCTTTAGCGACAAAGAAGAACCGATTTACGGCAGCCAT
Organism: Microcoleus sp. AT3-A2; assembly: GCF_036705685.1. NCBI lineage: Bacteria > Bacillati > Cyanobacteriota > Cyanophyceae > Oscillatoriales > Microcoleaceae > Microcoleus > Microcoleus sp. AT3-A2. The sequence goes on along the minus strand of NZ_JAUBVF010000001.1, from coordinate 131,651 downwards.
TATATGCCGCGCAAGTTCAAGTGTTCCGTTACGGTGCCGGGAGACAATTCAATTGACTTGTACTCTCAGGATTTGAGCTTGGTGGTAATTACCAATGAAGCTGGCGAGTTGCAAGGTTTTGACGTGTTTGCTGGCGGCGGTTTGGGCCGCACTCACAATAAAGAAGAGACTTTTGCGCGGGTTGCGGATGAGATTTGCTATGTTGCCAAGGATGATGTTTACGATTTGGTCAAGGCAATTGTAGCAACCCAAAGAGATTTTGGCGATCGCACAGACAGACGGCACGCGCGGCTGAAGTACCTGATCAACGACAAAGGTGTACAGTGGTTCCGCGAAAAAGTAGCCGAATATTTTGGCAAGCCCCTAGAAGCCTTTAAACCGCTGCCTGAGTGGAAGTATTTGGATTTCTTGGGCTGGAATGAACAAGGAGACGGCAAGCTATTTGTCGGCATTTCCGTGGACAATGGCCGGATCAAGGATGAAGGTTCATTTCAGCTAAAAACTGCTTTGCGGGAAATTGTGCAGAAGTACAACTTGCCGATACTGGCGACGCCGCACCAAAACGTGCTGATTTACGATATTTCGCCGGATATCAAAGAGGAAATTCAGGGAATACTCGATCGATGTGGCATTCAGCGGGAAACTGCGATCGACCCCTTAGTTCGCTATGGGATGGCTTGTCCAGCAATGCCAACTTGCGGGCTGGCGATTACCGAATCTGAGCGCGTGATGCCGAGCATTTTAGAGCGGATTCGCGCACTTTTAACCAAAGTGGGCTTGGCAGACGAGCATTTAGTGGTGCGGATGACTGGTTGCCCAAATGGATGCGCCCGCCCTTATATGGCAGAATTGGGGTTTGTCGGGAGTTCCCCGGAATCCTACCAGATTTGGCTGGGCGGTTCTCCCGACCAAACGCGGCTGGCAAAACCAATTGAGGAAAAGCTGCACGTCAAGGATTTTGAAGCTTTTCTGGAGCCGATTTTTGTTTATTTCAAGCAAAAACGGCAACTGAGCGAGAGTTTTGGCAATTTTTGCGATCGCGTCGGGTTAGAATCTATCCGTCAATTTGTAACCAACTACCAATCTGCTGACTCGATGACAACTGAGATTAATGAATTAGATGTTACGTCTAGTAACGACGATGCAAATGAGACTGCCACTGCTGGCGGTGGCAAAGTCCGCCGTCGAATTAGCGTCCGCGATGAAATTTACAACGAGCTCAAGGAAGAAGCAGCCCGTCAGGGCAAGCCAATCACGCAGCTAGCTACAGAAGCCATTTCCACTTATTTAAAGAAGATTAAGGAGGAAGCATAAGCCAATTTTCGATTTTCGCTTTGTGATTTTCGATTGTATTCAATAGACTTCTGGCAACACTAATATAAAGGCAGAGCATTTGCAGAAAAAAACTTGAATTTGTAAAATAATTCTCGTTGTAGATGCTTTGCCTTTATTGTTTTTTGAACTGTTGAAACCCCGCCTGCCTATCTCGCCTAATTCTCTCTTCCTCTGCGTTCTCTGCGTTCTCTGCGGTTAAATAAAAAAAATTCTAATAAGAAAACGAACAATCCAAAATTTAATGCCTCAATTACAAAGATTAGCAATTACTGCCGCTCAAATTTGCGATCGCCAAATCGACTTAACTAGGGAACAACAGCATTATTTAAATCGAGTGCTACGTTTGCAAGCGGGCGATCGATTTATTGCAATGGACGGACGGGGACATTGGTGGTTAGCAGTCCTAGAAGCACGGGAAACCGGGTTATTTGCCTCGATAACAGAGGAAATTGCTGTTAACAGGGAGCTACCCGTGGAAGTGACTTTGATGGCGGCTTTGCCCAAAGGAAACGGCTTTGACGAGGTTGTTAGACAGGCGACGGAGTTGGGTGTGGCAAGTATTGTGCCCGTGACGAGCGATCGAACTTTGCTCAAACCAAGTGCTCAAAAAGTCGATCGGTGGAGAAGAATTGCTGCGGAGGCAGCGGAACAGTCGGAACGTCAATTTGTGCCGACGATTTTAGAGCCTGTTTCGTTTGATGTTGCTGCGAAAGATTGCGGTCAAAAATATCGATATATTTGTGTTGCTCGCGGGAAAAATCGGCATTTGTGGGATTGTTTGATTGGGAGTTTCGATCCCCCCCAGCCCCCCTTAATAAGGGGGGAGCAAGAATTCGATCCCCCCCAGCCCCCCTTAATAAGGGGGGAGCAAGAACAAGAGGAATTAGCGATTGTGATTGCTATTGGCCCGGAGGGTGGATGGACTGAGGGTGAGGTGAAAAGAGCGATCGAATGGGGTTTTGAAGCTGTTTCTTTGGGGAGTAGAATTTTAAGAGCGGTGACAGCACCGATTGTGGCTTTATCTTTAATTGGCTCGGTGTTTGAGAAGTGCTAATATCAACAAATAACAAAGAATTTATCAGAGAGGTGGGTTGAGGTTAATGAAAATAGAGTTGAGGAAAGGTCGATCGCTCTTTTGGTCGATTCCCTACGGGATAGCTTCGCTTCAGGCGCTTTTGGCAATTTTCGGTACAACATCAGTTTCTGCACAATCTCCGAGCTTTCCCATTGCTCAACAGATTAATTGCGATCGCCCGCAAGGAGATGTGCAAGTCAGAGCTTGTATTCGGTTGAGGTACGAAGCCTCGGACAAACGACTGAACGAGGTTTACAAACAACTGATTTCCCAATTAAGTGGCGACGAGCGGGCGCTACTTTCCGAAGCACAATTAGGGTGGATTAAGTTAAGAGATAAAACCTGTGAATTTGAAGTTTATAAAAGTCGTGGCGGTACGGGTTATGGAGGTTTCCTCAATGAATGTTTGGAGCGCATGACGAAACAGCGCACTGCGGAACTAGAACAGTATTTAAAATAGAGATAGAATAGAAAGTACAGCGTACAAGACCTGACAACAATAAAGAGAAACAAGTATTTATGAAAAGCAGATCGCCCTTCACCCTCACCCTCACCCTCATCTCAGCAATTGTAACCACAACCGTACCAGCAGTTTTCGCCCAGCGACAGCCATCAGCCAACGAAATCTACATCGATAAAAATTGCCAGCGCAATCAGCAACTACCGCAACTTGAAAGATTCACTATCTTTAGCAGAAACGAGTTTACAGCTAACGGTCAAAACTACTGGTTCTACGCCGCCCGCTATCTAGACGGAGCCGTGCTTTTCTGTACCTCAAAACCCAACTTCAACCAACCTAAACCTCTAACAGCAAAACAAATACAATCCCAATTTATTGACAAAATAGTCCGAGACCCCAACAACAAAACAGCCTTTATCATCGCAGTCAGAAACGGAAATGGCCCTGGTGCAACAACCACAAATTACCGCTTAGATTTGAGCAATGTCGATCGCCCAAAAGTCACCTCTCTCTCTCCCTCCTAGAGCGCCGAGAAACCTTAAAAGAAGGCGAATCCCGCGAACACGCCTTCCAAGGACGGGCTGGTCAACCTATTACGATCGACCTCAAAAGCAGAGCATTCGACCACAACATAACACTGTTCGACACCAGCGGCAAAAATATTGCCGAAAAAACAGGTAACTCCCAGAATCGCCGAGAGTCTCAACTCACTGTAAAATTGCCTAGTAACGGCACTTATAAAATAATTGTTAAAGGAGGCGATCGCACAAGCAAAGGTACTTACACATTAAGCGTTAATTCCAATCAACTTTAACTTATATTTTTTTTACATCCAGTCAACATACATCTATACACATCCGCGTTCATCTGCGGTTAAAAATCCAAATATTAATTTTTCCCAACAGCCCAAAATCCCAAACTAACACAACAGCAAAAATTGTTAACCACTGGCGGAACCAACCAAACATCAGCCAAGATAGAAACAACGCCATTCCCGCAATCGCCATGACAGACATCAACCAAATAGCCGCCGCCCTAGAAGGTAAAGACTACAAACAAGCTGCCCAACTCATCAAACAACTACAAAAAGAATCCCCCGAAAATCCGTGGGTACAATACTATATCGCCCGCTACTACGAACTCACCAACAACCTCGAAAAAGCCCAAACAACCTACAAACAAATACTCCGCGACATCACCAACGCCAAAATCGTCTCCCAGACCCGCCAAGCTATTCAACGGATTGAAACCGCACAACAAAACCTGCGGCAACAAGCCATAGAAACCGCCAAAAATGACCCCAGCAACCTCGAACCCGGACTCCTCATCCTCGAACCCGTGAGTCCCGAAAACAAAGCCGCAGCCATTCAACATATCAGCAGAATATTTAAAATCGACGCCTACACAACGCGGATGCAAATCCAAAGCCGCGGCTGGAGACTATACAAAACAGGCCCCATTGCCGAACTCCGAATTTATGGTCAAGAACTCCTCAACGCCGGCATTCCCGTATTTTGGGCAACCCTAAGCGATATTCAAAAAATCCAAATCTTCCGAGTCCAGCACTTCCAGTCTCTCTCTTCCCCAGCCGTTGTTTGCAAAGATAAACTCGATCGACTCGGTGCGATCGAATTTAGCTGGTCAGAAGTTACCCAAAGAGTAGAAGGCTTGTTGCCGATGTTCATCGAAGTCATGGACTACTCGCCCAACCGAAGAAAAGACCAATTTCGCCACAGAGAAATCAGGCAAGATTACGCTCAAATCTGTGACTTACACATTCCCAGCAGAAACTGCATTCTGCGAATTTGCGACCAAAGTTACGAATTTCAACAAGGAGTTGACTTCACCAAAGCTTCAGCCGAGATCCCCAATTTACCGAACTCGAAAAACAAAACATCGAGAGTCAAAAACTCTCAACAAATTCCTCAAAGTACCACCCGAATTAACTGGAATCACTTACTGGAAATATTCGATCGCCAGCTTGACGTTACAGTTTGGTCAGAATTTACGCCCTTTGCCGAGACTGTGCTCGATTACACTAATATGTTGAGCAAGATCGAATCTCATATAGAAGTCGAGCGCAAATCCGAAACTCCTTGGGACTCAGCTTTTCAGCTATACAGCGGATTAGCCTTCCTCAGAAACCCAGAAAATAGGGAATAGAACAAAGAGTTAAAATTAAAAATGAGGAATCCCATTTTTAATGTGTTAACGTCAGCATTGGGAATTATCCAATGCCCAATTCCCTATTATCAATTCCCAATTTCCTACTTCGTTTTTACCTGACGGGCCATTTCCCGGAAATTGTTCATGCTGGGGCCAGGACTCCGACGACTTCCAGTTGGTGTCGGCATTAAATTATTAGGAGCAAAAGTCCGATTCGGTTCAGCTTGACTCGGCACTTTGCCGTTAGTTGCTGCCGCTGCTGCTACCTTCACAGGTTCGGGAGTATTAGCAGGAACGCTAGCGACTGGTTCGTTTTCTTTCTTCGACTTTTTCTCTACCTTAGCCTTCTTAGGAGGTTCAGACTTCTCAGACTTCTCAGACTTCTCAGACTTCTCAGACTTAGCAGGCTCAAATTTTGCTGGTGCGATCGCAACAGGCTCAGCTTTCGCAGGCGCAACTTTTGCTGGTTCCTTCGCTCCCGATTCGCCCAAATCTAGGAAATATTCAGACTTTTTCAAGCCCAATAGTCTGCCGAAAAAGCCGAAAATACCGCCGAAGAAATTTTTGATAAAACCAAACATTAGACTTACTCCTTTTGTTCTTTTAGAGAAATTTGTACAAGCTTGTCAACAAAGTTAGACTACGAGGTAAGGCAACTTTTGTCTACATTTCTTAATCAAAATTTACATTTAGCTGTATTTAAGCTACCTCATCCAAGCAAATTTTAGGTATAAATACCATCACAGCTTTGCACTTATTTACAAGTATCTCAGAATTTGTTAGCGATTCCCACTAATTGTCGATCGTACCTCGATCCGATTCGCTAGCTGTCCTAGTAGGGGTAAAACTCCCTAGGGGAGTGATTTATGCTGTAATCAGCCAGAAATTTTATTTTCAAATGAACAGTTCGCTCGATCGCAATCCCGTCATCCTCATACACGGCATCTGGGACACAAAGATTATTTTCAACACAATGTCCGCCCGCCTCACCCAACTTGGATGGTCAGTCCACAGCCTCAACCTCACCCCCAACGACGGCAGCCTCGGCCTCGACTTTCTGGCCAAGCAACTCGCAGACTACATCAGTGAAACCTTCGATCCAGAACAATCTTTAGACATAGTAGGCTACAGCATGGGCGGCATCGTCAGCCGCTACTACGTCCAGCGACTCGGAGGAATCAACCGCGTACAGCGTTTCATCACCATCTCTTCCCCCCACCACGGCACCCTCACCGCCTATTCCCTACGCCTACCAGGATACCTGGATATGCGCCCCGATAGTGGCTTGCTGCGCGATTTAAATCAAGATGTGACAATGCTCAAACGCATAAACTTTACATCAATGTGGACGCCATTTGACATAATGATTGTACCGTCGAACAGCTCCCAACTACCAGTAGGCAAAGAAGTTAAAGTCAACGTTTTGCTGCACCGCCAAATGGTGACAGAACCCCTAAGTATTAACGCATTAGTTGAAGAACTAAAAGCACCTATTGAAAATAAAATTTCCACTTAAAAATGAATAGCAATTTCAGCCACAATCCAGTCTTACTAATTCACGGAATCTTCAGAAAATCGGGAATTTTTCACAAAATGTCTGCCTACCTGACCCAACTGGGATGGTCAGTCTACACCCTCAATCTCTCGCCCCATTGGGGCAACGCCAGCATAGACGAATTAGCTCAACAAATAGCAGATTATATAGACAAAACCTTTGCGCCCGAACAGCATCTAGATATAGTAGGATTGAGCATGGGCGGTTTAGTAACTCGCTACTACCTGCAAAGGTTAGGCGGCATTAACCGAGTGCAGCGCTTTATTGCCATATCTTCTCCTCACAGCGGTACTTGGATGGCTTACACTCTCTGGGGAAAAGGCTGCGTTCAAATGCGTCCTGGCAGTGCTTTTCTAGAAGATTTAAATCGAGATGCGGTCTTGTTGGAAAAGCTCAATTTTACTTCGATTTGGACTGATTGGGATTTCATCATCGTACCCGCTTCTAGTTCCCAAATATCGGCGGCCAAAGAAGTAAAATTGTCTGTTTTCGCCCATGCCATGATGGCGAGGCATTCCAGCAGTTTAAAAGCGGTCGCTGAAGCACTGTCAGAACCATTAAAGATGGATAAATAGCTGGCTGTAGAGTAAAACGCTCTGCTTTGAAAACCCCGATTTTTTTTAAAACTAGGGGTTCGGTCTTCGGTATTTTTTAGTCTATCTAGACGGATTTAAAATTTATTGATATAATCTTAATTGAAACCCATAAAATCAACAATTATGATCGTCCTGCCCAAACTGGAAAAGCTGCGAGAGACTCTGCCTATAGAAGGAGCAGTTCGCATTGAATTAGTGGAAGGAATACCGATTTTCCGAGCCTCTACAACAGTCAAAAACCGCATAGAAGAACTGTTGGAAAAACAACAAAATTTGCAACTCAATCCCGAAGAAGACCAAGAACTGAATCTTTACGAAGAAATCGACGATTACCTCAGTTTTGTCAATCGAACTGTCCGCAATCTTTTCTTGGGCCAGATTCAGCCTACAGTATAGAAATGTCAGCTCGCCGTCAAATTCCTGAGAATATCCAAAATCAAGTTCGTCAGAGAGCCAACTGTCTGTGTGAATATTGCCATGCTTCCGAACAATGGCAGTATGTAGAGTTTACGATCGAGCACATCATTCCTCTCACTAAAAAAGGGAGTAACAATATTGACAATTTGGCACTAGCTTGCTTTCATTGCAACCGTCAAAAATCCGATAAAACTACAGCCATAGATACCCAGTCGAGTGTAGAAGTACCATTGTTCAATCCCAGACAAGATACCTGGAACGAACATTTTATTTGGTCGGCGGATGGATTATCAATAGTTGGTTTAACTACAATTGGACGAGCTACAGTTACAGCATTAGTCTTAAATCGAGAAAGAGTTATTAATAGACCTCTGGCAAAATAATTTTGTGCTATTATAGAAAGTTTAGCCAATTTTATAATCTAGCAGGCTGAGCAAGTTTAAGGAGATGCCAATCAACCCAATAATTCAAAGTTTGACCTAAACTTGAGAAAACTTTTAAGCATAACACATATTTTTTTTGCAAGAAGTCTAATATTCGTACTGCTGACAAAGCTATAGGGCGACATCCACCACCAGGTGATTTGATTCAATCCGAAAGTTGATATGCTGCAACTGGTTGTTATTTCGCGCAGCAATCAAACAGCATCGCCAACTTCAGCGTATTCGCTGCGGCCAAAAATTGCTTCAGCTTCGCAGTAATACTTGAATTCCAGTATATTGTGGAAAGGATCTTCTAAAAAGAAAGTACGGTGTTCTGTAGGCAAACCGACAAATCGCCGTCTCGGTTCTTGATAGAAATTTAACTTGTTTTGCTGGGCTTTTTCTAGCAACGCTTCCCAGTCTGCTTCGGAAGTAAAAATTAACCCAAAATGCCGGGGATAGATGCCTCGCTGAGGCGTTAAAGGTTCGCGGCTGACGTGGGCGACAATTTGATGGCCACACAAACCCATAATCGCAGAATTAGGCGATTCGCGACCTAGTTCGCAGCCGAGCCCGTCTACGTAGAACGCTTTGGTTTGGGCAATATCAGTCACGGGGAAGGCAAGATGAAATAATACTTGACTCATGGAGGTACTAAATGCAGAATTCAGAATTGTTCTTTAATTATTTATCTTGGTCTAATCCATGGTTGGTGGCGATCGCCCTAAATACAGTTTTACTCGCGATCGCCACCATTGCCCCAAAAAAATTGCTCACTCCCGCTGGCCAATTTCACGGCTGGATATTGGGCGTCCTCATCTGGGGCTGTTTGGGATGGCAAGGCTATGCTGTGGTGATGTTTTACTTTCTTGTCGGATCGGGAGTTACCCGCATCGGCAAAGCCCAAAAAGAAGCAGAAGGCATAGCCGAAAAGCGTTCAGGCGCGCGAGGCCCGGAAAATGTCTGGGGTTCTGCTTTGACTGCTACTCTTTGCGCTGTGGGAGTTTTGGCATTATCTATTTTAGGAGAGACAGGCAAGATGTCTGTGCCACAAGATGTTATTTCCCTGTTATTGCTGGGTTACGCGGCGAGTTTTTGCACCAAACTTTCCGATACCAGCGCCAGCGAAATCGGCAAAGCTTACGGAAAGCGGACTTTTTTGATTACTAGCTTGCAGCCTGTACCTAGGGGTACGGAAGGGGCCGTAAGTTTGGAAGGAACGATCGCAGGTATTGTCGGCTCAATTTTGATTGCGCTTTTGAGTTGGGCCGTCGGTTTAATAGACTTGACAGGAATTCTTTTTTGTGTTATGGCAGCTTTTATTGCCACGAACATCGAGAGCGTGATTGGGGCGACGGTGCAATCAAAGTTTGAGTGGCTGACGAACGAGGTAGTAAATTTTTTTAATACACTCATAGGAGCGATCGCTGCGATTATTTTAGCGGCGACCTGGAGAGCTTTTTTAGCTTAGTTAATCCTGGACACATTCGCGATCCAAGAAACCGGGTTTGTTACGATAATTCAAACGATTAACGCAGTATTTTTCCAGAGAAACCCGGTTTCTGCCTCGCGAGCTATTAGCTATTAATCATTAGTCATTAGTCTCAAGCAATCAACTAATGACTAATGATTAATAGTTAATCAAACTAAGCGTCGTCTTGCGGCCCAAAAACCATTTGTAAAATCATCGTCGGTTCGCCCCGCCTGTGATAGCGATCGGCCCAATTGCGAATAATTTCATCTAATTCTTCAAGGGCTTGGTCGAGCCGTTCCGGCGGAATATCCAAAGTCTCCATAATTCGCATCACATTCGGTTGTTTTTCCGCCCAATCCTTCATCAGCCGGAAATATCTAGCCGTATCCTCCACCATAGTAAATGTTCGCTCTTCCTGCTCTGCCGGAGAGTAAGTAGCGCGGGTGAGGGCATAAAACGGCATTCCCCAAGGAGAATCAATGCGAGTCACTGTCCCAGAATAGATCAAGCGCCGCTTAATGTGTTCTGCTAGAGCTTCGCTCAAAGGCATTCGCCTTTCTGGAGACATATCTTCTTGCGATCGCCTGTGCAGAAACTCAATCAACTCCATAAACTGAAAAGAATTGATCAGTTGAGCGTCTGGCGGATTAGGAGGAATTTTGCCTTCGAGATATTTTTTTTCATCTACAGTCAAATTGTTTCCCGGAATGCGAGGGCGTCCCGGCATCCAACCATACTGTTCCAGCCAGACATAAGGAAACTGAATCAAATATCTAGGTTCTTGCGAACCCAACATTTTCAGCAATTTTCCCTGAGTCAGAGCTTCCCGGACTTCTTCAACAATCACCTTCACCCGTTTAGGCTCAATGTGATGCAAGTGTCCGGTCATCCGCAGGTTGTTATCCTGCTCCATATAAGTCATATAAATGGCACACTTAGCCGCCGTTGCGGCCGCGTCTAGAAACGCCCCGTGCCTGTGCCCACTGGTTCTCATGGCGCTAAACGCCAGATATAGCATGATCTGATCCATTGCACTAGGGCTGAGGCTTTTGACCAGATCCAAAGAGTCATTTTTCATCACTATCCCCGAAATAGCCAAATTAGGAGGCATTTTGTCATCCTCCATTAAATTATTGCGAGAGCGCCGAATCAAGCATAGCCGACTGTCGCCGGAAAGCTTGCCAGCTACCCTAATATTCAGGTTAGTTAATTTCCCTGAGGTAACAGGGGCATGGGCTTAAAGGCTATCCACACCGCATAAGTGATTCTTATTGGTGGCCAATTTAAGTAGATTGCTGCACCCTCTGCGCTGACAGTTTACCTATATATAAGTTAGTTATCGCAAGTTAATTATAGTGCAGCGGTTGAAAATTAAACCCTACCTGTGGGGGGGAGAAGGTAAATAACTGTTGCGATGCCAGGAATTTGAGGCGACTCCGAGCCCCTAATTCTTGAATAGTCATGGATGCCCAAACCGGGTTCGATCGACTAAAGTAAGGCTGTTGCATAATTGCGGGAAGATTTTGATGGTTTTGTGGGATGGGATCTCGTAGCCGATCCGCTGTATTTTCACAGCAGGCGGGACACCCCACAAGAATCCTCCTCAAATTGTGCAACGCCCAAAATAAGGGGTGGAGCGCGAGGGATATCGGCTGAAAAACTCAGATGATCAGAGGCCTGTGGGTAATTCCTGTTTAATTGAAGCGTTTTCAATACAAAACCGCCACATACTAGAATCTATCTCTAGGTAGATGGCGGTTTAAGGTTTATATACTAACATTTTTTACACAAAAAAGAATCTCCTCAGAACTGTCCACAAAAAGTGCAGTTGTCGCTTAACCTGAAAAACTAGAATTCCAGAAAATCCGATCGAGCGATCGAATGAACGGCCCAAAGCAACTCAGTTGTGGTCATCACTTGCGTCCATTGCCATTAGAAATCTTGTAGCGGATGAGTGTAAACAGTAGGCTCAGTAAAATTTCTCCGTTCGGTGTCCCTCCGAGGACGGCGATTGGGCCTGTGTTCAGTTTGGGCTGACAACATATATTGGGCGGTGGCAGTTTCGACAATGGGGAGTGAAGATTCAAAAGCTTGAGCGGCGGTGGCACTCAAGGTAATGCCCAACAGGCTCAGTAAAGCAATTGCAGTGTAGGTTTTCATGGGTAGTATTCGTCGTGTCAGTATCTATTTAGAGATACGACATTACCCAGGCTGATCAGGATTAATTTCCCTCAAATTATCAAACTCTAGAATCAGCAATCCGAAATTAGGGATCACGAATTATAAGGAAGAAGAAGAAGGAATCAGGCTTTAGTTAAGCTATCGCGCATTTAAATTGTATTCTAAAATCCTTGTATAAAAAGCGGAAAATTATCTTTCCCTCTCCCTTTCTCACCATCTCCCCCTCCCGAAGCAACAGAGACTTTAGATGCGTAGCATCTGATCTATCAGAGCAGTCAGAAGTCGATATAAAATGGAATAAATAAAATCTCTACGTTCAACAATAAAAAATGCTAATTGCACTACCCAGGAGGTTACAATAATATACAAAACCGCCAAATACGAGCTTCAATCTCTCGATAGATGGCGGTTTAAGGTTTATATGCTATCATCACTCACATAAAAGAAGATCCTAATGACTGTAAACAAGAAATGCAGTTGCCTTGTAAACCTGAAAAACTAGCATCCCAGGAAATCAGATTGAGCGCTCGACACGGGCGGCAGAAACTAACTCAATAACGGAAATCGCTTTCGTCCAATGTCATTAAAATGCTTGTAGTTGATGAGTGTAAAGATTAGGTTCACTGAACTCTCGGCGTCCGCTGCCTCTTTCTGGAGAACGATCGCCCCTTTGTTCGCTTTGGGCGGATAAAATGTATGAAGCGGTGGCAAATTCGAGCAGTCCGACGAGGGATTCAAAGGCTCGAACGACAGTGGCGCTCAAAGTAACGCCCAAAAGACTCTGTAAAGCAATTGGTGTGTAAGTTTGCATGGGGTTAGTATCCGTGTCATTGTCTATTAACTGATACGGACTCTCCCCGATCGATCAGGATAAATTTCTGTGAATTTTTCGGATCTCTGCAAAAAACCTTACCCCTTCAATTCTAGGGCTTCCGCCAGCAGCCAAGCACCTGCCGAATTCAGCCTGCCCCATACTGTCAGAGGCTTTTCGGTTTCGCAATTCTGTAAAAATCTGTCGGTTTCCGAGTCCAAAGTCACGAGTTGCCAAGTTTGATCGGCTAAGGATGCAGGGCTTGTCAGCGTTATTGTCCAGTCTTGTTCGCCGAGGCGACGGAAAATGCCCGAAAATTGGCTGTGGGTATTTGCTGTTTGACTGCTTGGTTTCTCTACTGACTCCTGACATTCGCCGCTGGCGGGATATGCTTGGGGTCGATCGAGATAATAGCGTTGCCAATCGAGCCAGTCCGATCGATCCCGTGTCAAATTAAATAAAGGAATAACCGCCGCACTCGCCTCGGAATCTTGCAGCAAAGCTTCCTGCAAAACTCTCACCGGCAACTCCCGCGGCTGACATCCAGATTCCGCGCACAAAGCCGCCGCCATCCCCGCCGCCTGTCCAATATTCATTACCGTCGGTTGCAAGCGAGTTGCACCGTTGGCGATGTGAGAGACGGAAATATTTTTTTCGCACACTAGCAAACCGTCTACACTCGCAGGAATTAGGGCGCTGTAAGGAATGGTAAACGGAGTTCCCGTCCAGCGCCCGCCCCAGCGAATAGATTTGGGCTGCAAGGGAATGTCGCCACTGGTGTAGTGGTGATCATTGGCATAGTTGCCGATCGCAATTGTTTCACAAATTCCCTCAGAATTTATCGGCAACTTCGCGACTCTTCCACCGACAATAGGCAAAATATCTTGTTCTGTGACTGTACTTATCCCTCGCAAGCGCCGACTTTCTCGGTAGTAAGGATGTAAGGCAAAGGAAGAAAGAAGGGAAGAATTTTGTTGATTGTCGATCGTTGAAATCGGGAAAATATTCTGTGCTAAGCCGTACCGGCGGCCGAGTTGCGTTTGAATGAAACGGGCGAAACTTTGAGTGTGCCACCGACTTTCTTGCAGGAATTCTTGTCGAGATGCTTCAGATGCAATTAGTCGATCGACTCCTTCACCATAATCATTACCTCGAATCGGCCAATTAATCATCAACAATCCCCCTGGCAGCCTGCCGTAATTGAGAAATTGCTCAGGAGTGTAACCGTCCCAAGCACCAGTAAATCGATCGGGATTTTCAACTGGCGGCGCGGGAATTTCTGGCCGGGCTGCACCTTTACCAAAATCCTGCATGATTGCCACCCAAGTCGGAGCCTGCACCGAATACCGCTCTGTGAGAGCATTAGAGGCAGCCGGCGCGCTGGGTTCTCCCCACTCGGCTTGGAATTCCCAACCCCAGCGGTGCCCAACTTCCGCTAAAGCCAGCAAATCTCCCAATTCCGTTGCATCCAAAGTGATTTTGGCCGAAACCGTAAAATCTGCAAACTGAACCCCAGAAATGCGATCTCCTTCATACAGGACATCGTTAGCTTTTTGTCCCGAAATCCACTGTAAGTTCGGCAAACATTTAACCCAATCAGCGAAAATTTCAGCACCTGTGCGGGGATCGTAAGTAAAAAAACTTACCCAGCCCCAATCCAAACCTCCCGGCTGTCGCTGCTGGAGTTCCCGCAAAAACGCGCCCCACAAACCGGTTTGAAAAGCTGCTAATTCATTGCCATCGGGGGCAGAAACGCCAGCCGAAGTCAGCATTCCTCCCAGCCAGGGGAATTCGCTTACTAAAATTGTTTTGGCACCTCGGCGGGCTGCTTGCACGGCTGCTGCAGTGCCGCCGGTGCCGCCACCGACTACCAAAACATCTGCTTTCAAAACGGAAGACATAGGCAATACCATTTGAGATTTTAGGTTTATGGCGAAAGGCTCAGTCAGGTGATCCGTGCGGTTAACCCTGCAGATAGATGTTCGGCGTTTGTCATTTTGGCATAATGTTAAGCTAAGGTGTTCCGTGCGTACCCTGCGGATAGATGTTCGGCGTTGGCGATCGCGAATTGAATTTTACTGTGTAAAGACTTGACAAATAATCAATCGGGAATTATGCAGCGAGCGCACAATTTTGTTACTAAGTGACCGCAGGAGCGATCGCAAATTTTGATTTCTCATTTTTGGCGCGTAAATATTGCCAATATGACACCGCGAATAACGATAATAGAAAAAAGGGAACTGCATCTATAAAGTTTTACGTCTTAATAATTTCCCAGTTACTAATTAACGGCTGAAAATGGAAAAAGGTTTTATCCTATGGTTCACCGGGCTGAGCGGCTCCGGCAAGACAACTATCACCAAAGCTCTCGAACCTGAATTGAAGGCAAGAGGTTGCAAAGTTGAAATATTAGATGGAGATGTCGTTCGCACCAACTTGTCAAAAGGTTTGGGATTTAGCCAAGAAGACCGAGATACTAATATTCGGCGGATTGGATTTGTAGCTCACCTGCTGAGCCGCAATGGAGTAGCGGTAATGACCGCAGCTATTAGCCCCTACAGAGCAATTCGCGACGAAATTAGAGCAATGGAGCCCAATTTTGTTGAAGTATATATCACAGCGCCGTTAGAAGTGTGCGAAGGTCGCGATGTCAAGGGGTTATACGCTAAGGCGAGAGCCGGAGAAATTAAGGGTTTTACGGGAATTGACGATCCTTATGAAGAACCGCTTAATCCTGAGATTATGTGTTACACAGAGCGAGAAAGTGTGGAAGAGAGTGTTAAAAAAGTTCTCAGCAAGTTAGAAGAGTTGGGTTACATTTGATGTTGGCGGGGTTGGATAAGGATAGGGGCAAAAAGCGATGGTGGTGAAAAGTTATTCGCGCAAGGTGCAACTTGAGAAAAAATCTCACCCTTCTGTCCCCTTTGCGGAGAGGGAAGGTGAAGAATTTCTCCCCTTTCCTGCAAGGAGAGGGGATCAGGGAGACGTTTCCAGCAAAAGTTGCAAGCTAAGTTATTGGCCAAGCAATGCTGTCAAAAGTTTAATTGCCCAAAGTTTAACAGTGTCAGTGCTCGCGGCGGTTGGTTCATCTCCTGCAGCGGCCCAGTTTATGCCTCCTCCTCCTCCTCCTGCTGATACGGGTTCTCCTGTACAAGTACCCGCAGCGCCGGGATTTCCGGAATTTCCGGCAAGTGCACCTTCAAGTGTACGATCGGAAGTTTACACTTTGGGAGCGGGCGATCGTATTCAAATGGACATCTTCAACGTCCCGGAATACAGCGGCCCCAACGGTCAACACCAAGTACAGGCCGACGGTTCCCTGAGTTTGCCGTTAATTGGCAGCGTTTCGGTGTACGGGATGACCTTAGAACAAGCTTCTAATGCTGTTAAAGACAAATACGGCAAATACCTTAAACGTCCTTGGATTACCCTGAAACTGCTGGCGCCGCGTCCTTTGCAAATTGCGATCGCGGGCGAAATCAACCGCCCCGGAGCCTATACAATATCCTCAGCAGCAGGCCCCGGAGGCACAGCAGAGCAAATGGGAACTCAAATGCCAACGATATCGCGGGCTCTGCGAATGGCCGGTGGAATTACCCAGTCAGCAGACGTGCGGCAAATCAAAATCCGCCGGCCCCAGCGCAACGCACCGGAACAAATTATTAGTGTGGATTTGTGGGAATTATTGCAAAACGGCGATTTGCGGGCCGATATGACTTTGCGCGACGGCGATACTATATTTATTCCCACTGTAACTAGCCTCAACCGCCAAGAAGCACCGACTTTAGCAGTAGCTAACATTACCGGACAAAGCACTCAACCAATTAATATTGCTGTGGTGGGCGAAGTAACTCGCCCCGGTACTTATACTTTGGCAAAAGAGGCTCAAAGTAGGGTACAAGAGAATGAAATGGGTGAAAATTCTGGTTTGTTTGCTGCCAGCGAAACCAACGGCGGGGAAACTGTTTTGCAGCAAACTGTAACGAGGGCAATTAAAATGGCGGGCGGCATTACGCCGGTAGCTGATATCAGACAAATACAAGTTCGCCGCCTGACACGGGCGGGTACAGAGCAAATTATTAATGTGAATTTGTGGCAACTTTTGGAAGGGGGAGATGTATCCCAAGATTTAGCGCTGCAACAGGGAGATACGGTAATCGTTCCCAAAGCCGAAAACCTCGATGCAACCCAAGACGAACAAGTTGCTAATTCTAATTTTTCACCGGATACGATTAGGGTGAACATTGTAGGAGAAGTCGTGAAACCGGGAGCGATTGCGGTGCTGCCCAACACTACTTTAAATCAAGCGCTGGTAGCAGCGGGAGGTTTTAATAAAGCGCGGGCCGAAATGGATTCGGTGAATTTAATTCGCCTCAATCCTAACGGCACCGTTTCGCAGCTAAATATTAAGGTGGATTTTTCCGCAACTGCCAATGAAGAAACTAATCCCAAACTGCAAAATAATGATGTAATTATGGTAAGGCGATCGGGTCGCGCTACGTTCTCGGATAATGTAGGCGGGACTCTCGCTCCTCTCAGCCCGCTGTTAGGAATATTTCGGTTGTTCGATATTTTTCGGTGATTTGAATAGACTGGCATTAAGGCCTCAGAAACCAGGCTTCTAGAAAAAATGGCGGTTTGGTAATGAAATATCGAGGAATCAACCGATTTCCTGAGAATCCGCCACCAATACAGACGTTTAAACTAATAAGTTGTAGAAATCAAATGAAACCAGGGAAACAATCTCAAGTAGCACTGTTTAATCATAAAAAAGCCGCTAATCTGGAAAAAATGTCTTCTGGGCTTTATGAAGAAGATAAATTTTTAGGCAGAAACAAAACC
This sequence comes from Microcoleus sp. AT3-A2, assembly GCF_036705685.1. Classification (NCBI taxonomy): domain Bacteria; kingdom Bacillati; phylum Cyanobacteriota; class Cyanophyceae; order Oscillatoriales; family Microcoleaceae; genus Microcoleus; species Microcoleus sp. AT3-A2. Next base: position 114,317 of record NZ_JAUBVF010000001.1, on the reverse strand, counting down.
GAGGCAGAAGAGTTAAGTTTTTGGGAAGTTTGCCGCAGTCGATCAATCTTAGTCATCGGCGTAGCAGCGGCAGTGACTACCGGAGTTTTCGCCTGGACACTGAATCAAAAAAGCGAGTACGAAGGGCGCTTTCAATTATTAGTAGAACCAGCCGTTACGCAAAATACTTTAGCCAAAATCTACTCCGGTGAGCTGAAACTGCAACCAGCGGCCCCAGCGACCCAAGAAAAGGGCGGTTTTGACTACGAATCCCAAATTCAAGTTTTGCAAAGTCCGCAAGTAATGGCGCCGATTATTAAAGAGTTGCAGGCTAAGTATCCCGAAATAAACTACAATTACCTTTTAAACCAAAAAGCAGATAATTTGCCGTTATCTCAGGAAACCAGGCTGTCAATTAATCGCTTCAAAAATACCAAAATTATAGAAGTTAAGTATCGGGATTATGACCCGAAAAAAATTCAGTTTGTTTTGGAAAAAGTTGCGTTAGGATACCGCAACTACAGCGTGCAAGATACCACCACTCAAATTAGTCAGACTCTGGATTTTGTAAAATCGAAAATTCCCAACCAGCAAAAGCGCCAACAAGCTCTGCAAACAGAAATTCAAAAATTGCGGCAGCAGTACAATTTCATCGACCCGCAAATTCAAACGCAACAACTCGCGCAGCAAATCAGTGAACTTCAAACGCAAAGATTGGAAGCGCAAACGCAGCTCAATCAGCAGAGATTGCTCTATTCCAATCTGCAAAATCAGCTCGGACTTAACCAGCAGCAAGCGCTGATGGCCTCGGCTCTGAGTCAAGCTCCCCGCTATCAAGGGATGCTGACTCAATTGCAACAATTAGAAGGGGAAATTGCGATTAACTCGGCTACGTTTACCGACGAAACTCCGCAAATGCAATTGTTGCGAGAACAGCGCAAGAACCTGATTCCTTTGTTGAAGAAAGAAGCCCAACAAGTTCTGGGGACGGATTTAGCTAAGGTAAGTTCACAAGTGCTGGCTTTTCAAGATCCGGTGCGGATTAAGTTGATCGAGCAGTTTGTCGGTACTGCTAATTTAATTCAGGTGCTGGGTGTACGGAATCAAGTTTTGGAACAAGCTGCTAAGCAGTTGAACCAATACTCTCAAAAATTCCCGGTGATTTTGCGGCGCTATTCCGATTTGCAGCGCGAGTTGGATTTGACTAACAATACGCTCAATGGTTTGCTGGCAAAACAGCAAGCTTTGCAGCTTGAAGCTGTGGGCAAAAAAGAGGTGGCTTGGGAAGTTATTGCTAAGCCGGAAATTCCGCGTTACAAAAATGGCGAGTTGATGGCTGTTGCTCCGATTATGCCTTTGAATTTGGCTTTGGGGGGATTGGCTGGTTTGCTATTTGGTATGCTGGCGGCGCAGTTGGCGGAACGGTTTAACAATAAAACGGTGTTCCAAACTCCAGAGGATGTTAAACAGTCGATTCGCCTGCCTTTGTTGGGGGTAATTCCTGCTAGCGATAAAATTTTGAGACTTCCTCCTGCTGAGACAAGCCCGGTGGATGTGGCAATTTCGCCGATGCCGACGGATGCTTTTCAAGAAGCTTTTCGATCGCTCAATGCGAATATTCGCTTACTAAACGTTGAAACTCCGATTAATTCTTGCGTAATTACTTCTTGTCAAGTAGGTGACGGCAAGTCTACGGTAGCAGTAAATCTGGCGCGGGCGGCGGCTGCAATGGGGCAGCAAGTGCTGTTGGTGGATGGGGATTTACGGCGCCCGCAGGTACACGAAATGCTGGGTTTACCGAATTGGCAAGGCTTGCACAATGTGATTGCTGATGATGTGGATGTGCAACAGGTGATTGTGCGATCGCCCCGCGATGAAAATTTGTTTGTGTTAACTTCCGGCCCGGTTCCTTTCGATCCCACAAAGGTGCTTTCTTCCAAAAAAATGCAGCATTTAATGGCAGCTTTGTCAAGTCATTTTGACTTAGTTATTTACGATACTGCACCACTTTTGGGTTTGGCGGATGCGAATTTGTTGGCGGCTCACACTAACGGATTGATGCTGGTAGTGGGGCTGCATCAAACTGAGCGGGAGGCGCTGTTGTTGGCTTTTGAAGATTTAAAAATGGCGGGAATTCCGCTGTTGGGAATGGTGGCGAATAACGATAAAGGCAGCAGGTATTACTATCAGTCTTACGTGCAGGATTACGTTCAGGAACAGTCGGTTTGAGGGAGATGAATTGAGAAATGTGTAGTGGAACAGGCCGTCGCGCCTGTTCTTGAGAATGCAAGGCGGGCGGGACACCCGACCAGATATTTCCTCGATCTTGCACCATTAATTGTGAATCAAGCTTTCAGGGGCGGGCGTTCCGCCCCGCAAGAACATTTAACTTTTATGGAACAGGCCGTCTAGCCTGTTCTTGATATTTGTGCGTGATTTCAGAAAGACAAATTTTCTTAAGATTTGCGATCGAGACTCTGAACTATAATTAAAAGTAGAGAAATTTAAACAAATCGCGGCACTTGCAAATTGGCAGGACCTGAAAGAAAACGTGGCTGGTAAATTCCTATTTTGTAATACCTTGATACAACTCCCTGCCTCGGCTGAAAACTAGCAGGGAGTTTTGTGTTTTTTACACAGGAGATGAAACAATGGCTATTGCTACTATCAATCCGGCAACGGGAGAAACGCTGAAAACTTTCGAGCCACTTGCGGATGAGGTAATAGAAGCTAAGCTGGAATTAGCACAGCAAGCTTTTAAGAAATACCGCCAACTGCCGTTTGAGCAGAGAGCTCTGTGGATGCAGAAAGCTGCAGACATCTTGGAGCGCGATCGCGAAATTTATGCTGAAATGATGACCCTGGAAATGGGTAAAACGCTCAAATCTGCGATCGGCGAAGTGGAAAAATGCGCCTTAGTTTGTCGGTATTACGCCAAAAATGCCGCTCAATTTATGGCAGACGTACCCGCAACCACTGACGCTAGCAGCAGCTTTGTCCGCTACCAACCCCTCGGCCCTATTTTAGCCGTTATGCCGTGGAATTTCCCATTTTGGCAAGTTTTTCGGTTTGCGGCGCCCGCACTGATGGCGGGCAATGTCGGCTTGCTCAAACACGCTTCCAACGTGCCTCAGTGCGCTTTGAAAATCGAAGAAATTTTTACGCTTGCTGGCTTTCCCGAAGGAGTTTTTCAAACTTTGTTAGTGGGCGCCGACAAAGTAGCCAATATCGTTGCGGACGATCGTATAAAAGCAGCAACTCTCACCGGTAGCGAACCAGCGGGTGAAAGTTTGGCAGCAAATGCGGGCAAAAATTTGAAAAAAGTAGTGTTGGAATTGGGAGGAAGCGACCCATTTATTGTGATGTCCAGCGCCGATTTAGCAGCAGCTTTATCAACTGCTGTGACATCCCGGATGCTCAATAACGGTCAATCTTGCATCGCCGCCAAACGCTTTATTTTAGCAGAAGAGATTGCCGACGAATTCATCAAAGGATTTGTCGAAAAATTCAAGCAATTAAAAGTAGGCGATCCGATGTTGCCAGAAACCGATATCGGCCCTTTAGCTACTCCCGCAATCCTCAAAGACTTGGACAATCAAGTGCAAACTTGCATCCAATCGGGAGCAAAACTTCTGACAGGTGGCAGCCCATTGTCAGAGAATGCCGGCAATTTCTACTTGCCAACTATTCTGGCAGATATTCCGTCGAATGCCTCTGCCCGTCAAGAAGAATTTTTCGGGCCCGTAGCTTTAGTATTCCGAGTTGCAGGCATCGATGAGGCGATCGAACTGGCAAATAGCACATCTTTTGGCTTGGGTGCGTCAGCTTGGACTACAGTAAACTCAGAGAGCGATCGATTTATTTCCGAACTAGAGGCCGGCGCGGTATTCATCAACGGTTTAGTAAAATCCGACCCAAGATTGCCCTTCGGCGGCATCAAACGCTCCGGTTACGGACGCGAATTGAGCATCCAAGGAATGCACGAATTTGTTAACATAAAAACAGTGTGGGTGAAATAATATCCCACTCTATCAACCGATCGCACAAATCTACATAAGTCTGCGTTTATCTGCTTTTACCTGGGGTTAAAAAGTCCCATTTAGTATTTTTGCGATCGGTTGAAGAATCAATACCCACAACCCCCATTAACCGAGGAGAAAAACGGAAATGAACACAGCTCAACTATTGGTAAAATGTTTAGAAAATGAAGGCGTCGAATACGTCTTCGGACTTCCCGGAGAAGAAAATTTAGAAATTCTAGAAGCCCTGAGAAACTCTTCAATTAAATTTATTACTACTCGCCACGAACAAGGCGCCGCTTTCATGGCAGACGTTTACGGTCGTCTCACAGGCAAAGCCGGCGTTTGCTTGTCCACCTTGGGCCCTGGCGCAACTAACTTAATGACAGGAGTTGCTGACGCCAACTTAGACGGCGCTCCTTTAATAGCAATTACCGGACAAGTCGGCACAGACAGAATGCACATAGAATCGCACCAATATTTAGATTTGGTCGCCATGTTTGCACCTGTTACTAAGTGGAATGCTCAAATTGTCCGACCCAGCACGACGGCAGAAATTGTCCGCAAAGCCTTTAAAGTAGCTCAAAGTGAAAAGCCGGGAGCAGTTCACATTGACTTACCTGAAAACATCGCAGCAATGCCTGCAGAAGGAGAGCCGCTCACCAAAGACAACCGCGAAAAAACTTTTGGCGCTTACCAAAGCTTGAATAAAGCCGCTGTGGCAATTTCCAAAGCAAAAAGTCCTCTGCTTTTAGTAGGAAACGGCGCGATCCGCGCTAGCGCCAGCGATGCTTTGACACAATTTGCTACTCGATTGAATATTCCCGTAGCTAATACTTTCATGGGCAAAGGTGTAATTCCTTACACTCATCCTTTGGCACTGTGGACGACGGGATTGCAAAAACGGGATTATATTAGCTGTGCTTTTGAAGAAACTGATTTAGTGATTGCTGTTGGCTACGATTTGATTGAATATTCCCCGAAGAAGTGGAATCCCGAAGGAAAAATTCCGATTATTCACATTGGATCTCTGCCTGCAGAAATTGACAGCAGTTATATTCCTCTTATAGAAGTTGTGGGGGATATTTCTGATTCCCTCAATGAAATTTTGCAGCGTGCCGATCGCATGGAGAAAGTAGACCCTTTTGCTAAGCAATTGCGGGCGGATATTCGCGCTGGCTACGAACAATATGCAGCCGACGATGGTTTCCCGATCAAGCCACAAAAACTCATTTACGATTTGCGGCAAGTCCTGGGCCCGGAAGATATTCTTATATCTGATGTCGGAGCTCACAAAATGTGGATCGCGCGGCACTATCATTGCGATCGCCCGAATACCTGTTTAATTTCCAACGGCTTTGCGGCGATGGGAATTGCGATTCCGGGTGCGGTAGCTGCAAAACTCGTTTATCCCGATCGCAAAGTAATAGCAGCCACCGGCGACGGTGGTTTTATGATGAATTGCCAAGAGTTAGAAACTGCTTTGCGAGTCGGTACTAATTTTGTGACGCTGATATTTAATGACGGCGGTTACGGGTTAATTGAATGGAAGCAGCAAGATTATTTTGGTCATTCCGATTTCGTCAAATTTGGCAATCCCGACTTTGTGAAATTTGCGGAAAGTATGGGTTTAAAAGGCTATCGAGTGGAATCTGCAACCGATTTTATTCCGATTCTGAAAGAAGCCCTGGCTCAAGATGTCCCTTGCGTGATTGACTGTCCGGTAGACTATCGGGAAAATGCGCGTTTCAGTCAATTATCTGGGGATATGAGTTGCAATTTGTAAGAGTAGCTAGATCCCCGACTTCTTTAAAAAGTTGGGGATCTAATAATGGACATTCTTTGAGATAGAGTTTTGTAGCTTGTTTAAGATTGCCGATCGCTTCTTCTATGGTTTCGCCTTGGTCAACTGTGGGGACTTCTGGACATTCGGCAATGTACTTCTGCCAATTATTTTACCCAAGTATAAGAAGCATAAATCACTTCCTCTTCCTTCTGGCGATCTGTTGCAATTGGCTTCTCAATATCTCCGTAGAGTTTTGTTTCCACTTGTCGGAGTTGTGATATCAAATCCGGTAGCATAGGAATTAATATTACCTACTGCTTTCGAGACGGCGCCGTCCCTAATCGAGTCAACAGTTAACACTCAACCATTCAGTTTTTCTACCCGCCCGTCAACAGTCAACAGTCAACACTCAACAGTCAACAATCATTCCGGTGGCATCGGAATTGATATCAAATCTAATCACTTCAAACCCAATAATAAGGCGATTCCGCCGATCGCACCAACTACCCCTAAAACAGCCCGAATGCTCACTCTTTCGCCCGCCAGCACCGCTAAAGGCAGTATAAATAGGGGACTGGTAGAACTGAGTGTTTGAGCGATTGCTGCGGGTGCATATTTCAGCGAAGTCTGTTGCAGAAAAATTCCCAGATATGTTCCTAAAAAAGCTGCCAGAATTATTGCAGCTAATATTTTTGAGGATTTTAATTGTTTGAAACTGTCAAGGTTTGTTGGCTTCAAAAAGCACAGCATGACTGCCATACCACCGCTCAAACGCAACGCCGCCGTCCACAGGGGATCGATATCTATTTGAGTGAAGGCGGCGCGGGATAAAATTGCTCCAACGGCGTGGGTTGTTTGTCCTAATAAACTAATACCTAATCCCTGCCAAAGATGTTTTGATGATAAGGTTGTTTCGGCTGTTCGTTCTGCAATTACCCACGCTACGCCGCAGATTGTTAAAAGAATGCCAGTACAAGCAATGAGCGATAACTTTTCTTGCAAAAATATTAAGCCCAATAAAGCTGTTAAAGGGGGAGAAAGGGTTTCTAAAAGCAGCGTTCGTCTCGCGCCTAAATATTTTAATACGATAAAGAAAGCGGTGTCTCCGATGCCAATTCCTAAACCGCCGCTAATCAGCAGCATTGCTAAAATATTAGGGTTGATTGCGGGTAAAGATTTTCCTAAAATTAGTAGAGTGGCAAGGAGCATGAAAAGGGCGATCGCACCTTTGAGCAAGTTTAGCACCACTGCGGGGATTTGCTGTCCCACTCGCTGCCAGATGGTGGAAGATAGAGCCCAGACAAATGCAGCGCCTAAAGCGGCGATTTCACCCATAAAATCTGTTGACGGTTAACGGTTGACTGTTGACTGTTGACGGTTAACGGTTAACGGTTGACTGTTGACGGTTAACGATTGTCATTAGTTACCAATTCGCAATTCGCAATTCCCGATTCCCGATTCCCAATATAAATTAGGGTTCCAGACTAATCATCTGGAACCCTAGATTTATTAAGCTTTTTTAGCAGTGGGCGGGGAGAGAATCGAACTCTCATACCTTTCGGTGTCAGATTTTGAGTCTGATGCGTCTACCAATTTCGCCACCCGCCCTTTTGGGTTTCACCATCATAACACACCGATCGATTTCCTGCAAGCAAAGATTCATAATCTTTTGAACTTGCCCAGCGATCGATCTCTCTGGCGCGTAATACTGGTACAGGATGGGACAACTGAGCCGTCTGAGCTTGTTTGAGCATTTCTCCCAATTGAGTGCTGCTGAGGTCATCGTAGGCCCGCGCCTGCGCCAAAAACGCATCTACATTCAGTTTGGGAGCTAAAGTCGGCGAACCTCCGGCCAGTTTCATCAACAGTGATGCTACCACTCTTGGGTCTTGGGTGGCGAGCAAGGCGGCGCGATCGCACGTAAATTCCGCACAACGCAACCATTCCAACATTTGCGCCTGCAAACCCTGGGCGAGCACGGTTCCCACAGGCGAAATTTGACCGGCGGCCAACACAATTAAATTAGCCAGAGTCAGGTAAACTCCGTGCTCGCACTTCAAATGCCCCAACTCGTGAGCGATTACTGCCTTAACTTCCTCGTCTGTGAGCAAATCAATCAGAGAAGTGTGCATCACCACAAAAGGCTGTTTTCCCCGCATCGCAAAGGTGTAAGCATTTGGCATCGGATGCTGGCGGACATAAAGCTGCGGCGGTTCCAAATCAAGAGTTTTGCAGGCATCCAACAGTAATTGATGCAGGTGGGGCAATTGATTTTCGCCGACTTGGACGCTGGAAGCCAGATTTTCCAGCATGAAAAACTGTTCGCCAAGTTGTCCCAACAACTGCCGGACGATCAAATCCAGGCCGGGCAGTTGTTTGAGAGTGCTGGTAGCTTCCAAGTCTAGGGGGTGGCGAAACTGGTCTGCTTTCAAACCGATGAGCGGTATGTTCGACATTTTAGTCAGTTGGGAATGGGGAATTGGGAATTGGGAATTGGGCATGGGGCATGGGGAATTGGGCATGGGGAATTCTTTTGCTTCTTCCTTTTTTCCTCTTCCTTCTTCCTTCTTCCTTCTTCCTTCTTCCTTCTGACTACTTTAAACCCGATCGCACGGGATTGACAGGAGCCTCAGCAGTCGCCGGGTCTGTACCCTCTTTGACCCGTCGCAACTTAGCTCCCAATTTTTGCAGTTTCACCTCTAACTGCTCGTAGCCGCGGTCTAAGTGCTGCAAGCTGCTGATGGTTGTGACACCCTCGGCTGCAAGTCCCGCTAACACTAACGCCGCCGAAGCCCGCAAATCTGTTGCCACTACCGGCGCACCCGACAGCCGCGACACTCCGCGCACAATCGCTACATTGCCTTTAAGACGAATGTCGGCGCCCATGCGGTTGAGCTCTGCTACGTGGCGCAAGCGATTCTCAAACACGGTTTCTTTGATCAAGCTGTCTCCTTCGCTCAGCGTCAGCAAAGCCATAAACTGAGCTTGCATATCTGTGGGGAAACCAGGGTAAGGCAGAGTTTCGATGTCTGTGGCCGAGTGAGTTTGACCGGGAACTATCCGCAAAATGTCGGGGGATTCTGCAATAATTTTTGCCCCAATAGTCTGCAATTTGGCAATGACTGCGGTCAGGTGGTCGGGAATTACTGGCGACAAACTGATTTCGGAGTGAGTGATGGCTCCTGCTACTAAAAATGTTCCGGCTTCAATGCGATCGGGAATAATTGAATAGTCTACCGCGTGCAGCTTGGGAACTCCCGAAATGACGATCGTATTCGTGCCAGCCCCTTGAATTTTTGCTCCCATAGCGCGGCAGAAATTCGCCAAATCAGCGACTTCCGGCTCTTGAGCCGCATTTTCAATTATGGTTTCTCCTTCAGCCAGAGTCGCCGCCATCATCAAAGTTTCAGTTGCGCCGACGCTAGGGTAGTCCAAATAAATTTTGGCTCCTTTCAGGCGGCGGTTCGGCCCTTTGACGTAAGCGTGAACCGTGCCGTGGTCGATGTGGACTTCGGCACCGAGGGCTTGCAAACCGCGAACGTGGAGTTCAACGGGTCGGGCACCGATGGCGCACCCACCGGGCAAGGGTACTTTGGCAAATCCCAAACGCGCTAGCAGTGGGCCGATGATGAAGAAGCTCGCCCGCAGTTGGCTGACTAATTCGTAGGGGGCTTGAGCGTCTATGAGGTTGCTGGCGTTGATGTCTAAAACGTCGCCGTTTTGCTGTAATTTGACTCCTACAGCCGAGAGAATTTGCCCCATGCGGGCGACATCGACTAGACCGGGAACGTTGCGGAGACGGCAATCCTCTGGGCATAGCAGGGCTCCAGCCATGACGACTAAGGCCGAGTTTTTGGCGCCGCTGATTTTGATATGTCCTTTAAGGGGCTGGCGACCCCAAATTTGCAATACTTGTTGGTCGCTTTCAGGTGAAGCTGGCAGGTTAGATGAGTTCTGAGCTGGTGTAATGGGTTTGCCCTCCATAATGCGCTTCGTTACTTTATACATTATTAATTTTGGTTCGATTTTACCGGAAAGTTTTTATATGTCTAGGGGTAACATTAGGAATTACCGGAATTATATTTGCTGGAATTCACTATGGACAAGGCTTTCAGGTTTAATTACACAAATAATGTCGATCGAGTCTCATGAAATTATCTGTATCAAAATTTACGTTCATTTGTAGCGGTCGCTCGGATCGCAGATGTTGTACTTTTGTCAACGATCTTTTGAAGTAAAAGCCGACTCGGTTGTTGACAATGGTGTAAGATATCGGTTTGATCGACAATGCCAGAAAGTTAACACATTGTCGATCGCCCCATTGCCTGTGCTACCCTGTCAGTAACTCAGGGCTAAAGCCACTGAGCTTGTAAGAGAAATCAAACAAGCTGTACTGACCAGCCTAAGCCTTAACAGGCTACGTTATTTAGGTCATGACACCCTGGGATGCGAAGCTAGTCCCCTGCCCTGTCGCTAGTAGTTAAACAGTCTTAAAGTCACTGAGACAGTGCTGCCAGCCTAACAAGCCTCTATAACATTGGCGAAGCTAACTTTACCCCAGAAATGGGAGATTGAGGACAACCATATCCTCACGCCTTGGGGCAACCATACCCCTCTGCCCCGCGAGGGGATTCAAGGCGATTGAAATCGCCGGGTCGTTTTCCTCTCAGGACTAAAGTCTCGGAGTTTCCCACTTACCGAGTATTTTTTGTGACAACAACCGAGAGCCAAAGCTACTCCTAGCATATGGTTCACATTAAACGGATCGAACTGACTAACTTTAAATCTTTTGGTGGCACGACGGCCATTCCCGTGCTGCCCGGTTTTACTGTGGTTTCCGGGCCCAACGGTTCTGGGAAGTCCAACATCCTCGACGCTTTGTTGTTTTGTCTCGGACTTTCGAGTTCTAAGGGAATGCGGGCTGAACGTTTGCCGGATTTGGTGAACAGCGCCCAAAACAAACGCGGTACGATCGAAGCTAGCGTGACTGCGACTTTTGCGCTGGAAGATGTGGGCGAGGAATGGTTCGCGCGGGATGAAGATGAGGATGATGAAAATGCAGCAGATGAGTTATCTGTTGAAGCAGAGGAAGTCGAAGCGATAGAAACTGCCGACACTCAAGACAACAACGGCCAATCATCTGCTAATCGAGAATCACCTGTATCTGTTGAGGAAGCCGAAGGGATAGAAACTGCCGAAACTCAAGACAACAACGGCCAATCATCTCCTGTCAATCGAAAATCAAAAATCAAAAATCAAAAATCGGATGAGTTATCTGTTGAAGACGTAGAAGAGATAGAAATTGCAGCAACTCAAGACAACAACGGGCAACTACTCGCTACTAATAAAAAATCCAAAATCCAAAATCCAAAATCGGATGAGTGGAGTGTAACGCGCAAACTTCGGGTAACTCGCCAAGGTACTTACACTTCAACTTATTACATTAACGGTCAACCTTGCACGCTGACTCAACTTCACGAACAACTCAACCGTTTGCGAATTTATCCCGAAGGCTATAACGTCGTCCTGCAAGGAGACGTTACCAGCATTATTTCGATGAATTCTAAGGAACGCAGAGAAATCATTGATGAATTGGCTGGAGTCGCTCAGTTCGATCGCAAAATCTCTTTAGCTAGGCAGAAGTTGGATGAAGTTAAAGAGGTGGAAGAACGCAGCAGTATTGTGGAAAAAGAGCTGATTTCTCAGCGCGATAGACTTGCTTCCGATCGCACAAAAGCGGAAAAATATCAAAAATTGCGGGCGGAATTTCAAGAAAAGTCGCAATGGGAAATTGTGCTGAAATTCCGCCAGTTGCAAAAGCAAGAATGGAAACTGCGCGAACAAATCGAAGCGGGCGATCGCACTTCGGCATCTCTCACCGAACAACTGCAAGCAATTAGCACCCAAATTCAAGAAGCGACCGCCGAACTTGACGCGCTTAATGCCCGTGTTAAAGCTTTGGGAGAGTCGGAATTGTTGGCTTTGCAAGCGACGATTGCCACTCAGGAAGCGGAACGGCGGCAACTGCAAAACCGCAAACAGGATTTGGAAAAAACTGCTGGGCAAATGGCGGCTACTATAGCACAAACCGAGTCAGAAGTTCGGCAATTTAAGCAAAGTTTGGAGCAAATTGAGATTGAAATATCTTATGTTAAGTCTCAAATAGGAAGTTTGCAGGAACAGCGGGACGCAGCCCAGCAAAGTTTAGATGAAAGTCGGGAAGTTGCAAATGCGATCGCCTCGACGGCCGAAGTTTGGGTACAGCAGCAAACGGAACTGCACCGCCAAATCGAAACAATTCAACAAACTTTGGAACCGCAGCGTACAGAACAAGCTACCATTGGCGAAAGAGCCGATCGCCTGCAAAGTCAAATTCAAGAACAAAACCAATCGCTGCAAGTATTGGAACAGGAAATTGCAGCTAAAAAAGAGCAGCAATCTCGCCTTGTGGAAACCAAAGGCGTTGCATCTTTGCAAGTAGAATCGCTAAATCAGATTTTAGTCGAAGCCGAACAAGAATTGCAACTGCAACAGGAAACTCAAACTCGTTTGTTGGAAGAACAGCGCGAAAGACAGCGCAAATTAGACAAGCTAGAAGTGCAGTTTCAAGCACTGCAAGAAGCGACAGGAACGTTTACGGCAAAAATTGTCGCGCAAAGCGGAATTGGCGGAGTTTGTGGCTTGGTGGCGCAACTGGGTAGGGTGGAACCGCGCTATCAGTTGGCGCTGGAAATAGCGGCGGGCGGCCGCATGGGGAATATGGTTGTGGAAGATGATAGCGTGGCTGCTGCTGCGATCGAATTGTTGAAACAAAAACGGGCGGGAAGGATGACGTTTTTGCCTTTGAATAAGATTAGGGGCGGCAGGTATTCGGTGAATGAAAATTTGCGGCGCGCGGCTGGGTTTGTGGATGCGGCTGTTAATTTGATTGACTGCGATTCGCGGTATCAGGAAATTTTTGCTTACGTTTTTGGCAGTACGGTTGTGTTTAGCAATCTCAGTGACGCCCGCCGCTATTTGGGACAGTACCGGATTGTCACTTTGGACGGGGAAATTTTGGAAACTAGCGGGGCGATGACTGGGGGAAGTTCTAGTAACAGATCTACCTTGCATTTTGGCACGGTTGAGGCGAGTGAGGCTGCTAGTGAAGCCAGGACGATCGCCTCTTTGCAAGAAAGGTTGGAGGAAATTGAGCGGATTTTGGAACGGTGCAAAATTGCGATCGATCGCGCGTCTGTTGCAGTCAAAACTCGCAGCCAAGAATTGATGGAAGCAAAACAGAATTTGCGCGAAAATCAGTTGCGCTTGGAACAGTTGGATTCAGAAATTAAGAATTTGCAAGCGCAACAGGAACAAGTGCGATCGCAAATTGCGAAAAATACACAGGAATTAACTAATTCGCGATCGAGATTGCAGTTGCTGGAACGAGAATTGCCCGCACAGGAAACTCAATTGCAGCAATACCGCCAAACTTTGGCGCAGTTGGAAGAGTCGAACAGTCACAGCGAATGGCAGCAAATGCAATCGAGTTTGCGCGCTCTAGAAGCGCAACTGCAAGAGCGAGAATTGGCTCTGAGAAACGTCCAGCAGCGCCTTGTAGACTTGGAAAATCAATTTGGGCGTTTGGAAGACAAAATTAAGGAAGGTAGCGAGAAATTGCAGGAATGGCAAGTGCAGCAAAACGCGGGGGCGGATGCACTCGATTCCATTGTTTCGCAGCAGTTAGAACTCGATCGGCAAATTGCGGAAGCTAAGGCTGCTTTGGGGGAAATTGAGGAAAAATTGGGCGTGCAGAAGGGAGAGCGCGATCGGGCGGAATCTCAACTGCGAGAGCAGCATTTAGCCAAACAGCAGTTACAATGGCAGTTGCAAAAACTCTACGAAACCCAGCAAGAACGCCGGGAACAATTAGCCGCAGTCCGCACTCTATTGGAAGCGCAGCGGGCGGAAATGCCCGACCCCGTGCCGTCGATTCCTGAAAATGTCGAGAAAGCCAATTTAACGGAATTGCAGCAGGAAGTAAAGGCGATCGCCAAACGCATTCAAGCTTTAGAACCAGTCAATATGCTAGCCTTGGAAGAGTACAACCGCACTCAAGAACGCCTTCAAGAATTGAGTCAAAAATTGACAACATTGGAAGGAGAACGCACTGAACTGCTGTTGAGAATCGAAAATTTTACCACACTCAGGCGGCGCGCTTTTAAGGAAGCTTTCGACGCGGTTAACGAGAACTTCCAGACTATCTTTGCGGAACTTTCCGAAGGCGACGGCTATCTCCAGCTAGATGATCAGGAAGACCCCTTCAGCAGTGGCTTGAATTTGGTCGCTCACCCGAAGGGCAAACCCGTACAGCGGCTGGCTTCCATGTCTGGAGGCGAAAAGTCGTTGACGGCTCTGAGTTTTATTTTTGCGCTGCAACGCTACCGCCCGTCTACGTTTTACGCTTTTGATGAAGTGGATATGTTTCTGGATGGGGCAAATGTGGAGCGATTAGCTAGAATGATAAAACGACAGTCTGAACAAGCCCAGTTTATTGTTGTGAGTTTGCGGCGACCTATGATTCAATCGGCTGAGCGTACAATTGGTGTTACTCAAGCACGGGGAGCTTATACTCAAGTCATAGGACTGAAGTTGTAGTCCCGGAGTTTATGTTAACGCTCGTGTTGAGTGATATATGTACTTAATAAATCAGGATTAAAGTTAGAATGACATCCGAACAAATCTGCCAACGCTCCGATATTCTAGGCACTCAAGTCATCACCCGCGACAGAGGTAAACGCTTGGGGGTGGTTAGTCAATTGTGGGTGGACATCGATCGGCGGGAAGTTGTGGCGATCGGTCTGCGTGATAATATATTTGCGGTCGCTGGAATGCCGAAGTTTATGTTCCTCAGCAATGTCAGCGAAATCGGCGACGTGCTGTTGGTGGAAGATGAGAGCGCGATCGAAGATGATGTTGATGTTGAAGTCTACAGCATTTTGATTAACAGCGAAGTTATTACCGAAACCGGCGAACTTTTAGGTAGGGTGCGGGGCTTTAGGTTCGACCCCGAAGACGGTAAGTTAGTTTCTATAATTATCGCTTCCCTGGGAATCCCCCAAATCCCCGACCAAGTTCTCAGCACTTACGAGTTGGGGATTGAAGAAATTGTCAGCAGCGGCCCGAATCGCTTGATTGTGTTTGAAGGTTCCGAGGAAAGGCTCAGGCAGCTTAGTGTGGGTTTGCTGGAGCGCGTTGGTTTGGGCCAAGCACCTTGGGAACGAGAAGAGGACGAGGCAGGTTATTATCCGAAACCCGTGGCTACGGGAAATCAATTGGGCCCGGGCGTGCGGATACCTGCACCGGAAATGCGGAGCCGGGTAGCTGCGCCTGCGGTGGAGGAAGTTCCTTGGGACGAGGATTTAGACTGGAATCGGCCTGCGGTTCGCCAGCCGCCGATGCGCGCGGTGCAGGTACAGCAGCCTGAGCCAATAATCGACGATTACGACGATTACGAAGAGGATAATTGGGGCGGTGAGGAGGACGATTACGAGGAGGAGTACGAGGAGAAGCCGCAATACACTCGCGCTGAGATTTCTCGCCCGAAGCAGCCGGTGGTGGAGTACGAGTACGAGGATGATGTCGAGGCTGATGCTTGGGCTGACGATGAGGCACCGAAGCCTTACCAGGCTCCTAGGGTTAATATCCCTGAGAAAACTAAGACTCCTGAGTATGAGGAGGAGCCTGGTTATTAGGAATTAATCAATTAGCTCAAACCAATATTTTGCACTCTTCTTAAGAACGGGCAAGATGCCCGTTCCACAATCAAGTTTATTTTTTGTGGAACGGGCTTCTAGCCCGTTGCTGATATTGGTGCAAGATGTGAGTTTAAACTGAGATGTGGCACTATTCTCGCTTAACATGCAAGATGCCCGTTCCACAAAAAGTAGATTTTCTTGTGGAACGGGCATCTTGCCCGTTGCTGATATTGGTGCGCTCAATCTAATTAAATTAGATCCATGAACTAGATAATACTGGCATGGCAGTTTAGTATACTTTGGCTGACGTTTCATATTATGTTAATGAGCGAAAAAGACTTTGCTAAAAATGTTGCTTTCAGATTAATAACATATCTAATTTTTCCAATTTTTTTATCCACCACCACGGCTGAAATGGTCTTGCGAGTTGCGGGATACAAACCCTGGCAAATCGAAAATGTTGATGTTGCGGTGGAACCAAAAGGTAACTTTTTTACCAAAGACTCGGAACTAGGCTACAAGCATTTGCCCGGTAAATTCAAGGTGACACTTAATGGCAATTACTCATTTAATGCGACTCACCTCAATAATAGTTTAAGAATTACACATCCACTCAATACTTATAATCAATCCTCAAAGAAACCTGAACTTTGGATATTTGGCTGTTCTTTTACCTACGGTTGGTCATTGAATGACAGAGAAACTTATCCTTGGTTGCTGCAAGAGAAATTACCCAAATATGAAATAGTTAATTTTGGCGTTAACGGCTACGGCACGCTGCACTCATTGATTCAATTCAAAGAAGCACTCAAACAAGGAAATAAACCCAAAATTGCGGTGATTGCTTATGCGGGATTTCATGACCGCCGCAATACTTTATTAAGGGCGAGAAGAAAGCAAATGGCTGCTTGGAATAAACTGGGTATTTTATTCCAGCCCGATGCTAGGCTGAATGGAGAAAATAATTTTACCTACAACATGGCAAAACTTGAATATCGCGAGTTCCCCCTGATGCGGGTTTCTGCATTAAGCCATTTTTTGGAGGTTAATTACAATCAATTTGAAGAGGGATTGTATAGAAGCCATGAGGTTTCTAAGGCAATTATTGAAGAATTTAACCGTGTGGCTGAGGCTAATGGTGTTAAGTTAGTTGTGGCAGGAATTAATGCGGGTTCTGCTAAGATGTTGGAGGAGTTAAGTGAGGAGGGAATTGCTACGGCGGATATTTCGGTTGATTTGAAAATATCTGCTAATAATAATTTACCTCATGACCTTCATCCAAGTGCGATCGCCAATCGGCAATATGCAGAAAAGTTGGAAGGTTTTTTGCAACGTAGTGTTTTAAGGTAACAATCTTGGACGCGCATCCATACCAAAGAAACCGGGTTTTTACCGAAATTAAAGGCTTTGATGCAAGATTTTGGCAAAAAAACCCGGTTTCTGACTACCCGTGCCTCCAGGACTATACAATTGATTTAGGGTTGCTAGGCTGATGGGATTATTTGATTTTGTTTCTTTTAAATTGCCTCGAAAATTTATAAGTGATGGTTTTTTCCTGTTTTTACTTGTTCTTATAACAGTTGCAGTAACATCAATCTATGTATCCAGCGAACATACTTTTTATTGGTGGGATTATGCGGGCTACAACACTGCTACAGTCAACACGGCAAATTTATTTCGAGAGTCGCCAGATAAAGCATGGCGCGGAGTTATAGAATCGCTATCTAAGGAAAAAAACCTATTAATCTCTTTGCCGTTAGTGCCGTTTATTCTCTTATTTGGCGAGTCTCGGCTGAGTTACATTCTCAGTGTCTCCCTAATTTATGTGCTGCCGTTTCGCCTGTTGCTGGGGGCAATTTCTGCAAAACTAATTCCAGTTTATTCCCGCCGGGTGTTTTGGTCAACTGTGCTGCTGAGTTTATTAATTCCGATGAGTTGGATACCGACTCTGCGGGGATATCTAGATACTGGCGGGTGTGTTTTTGTAGCCTTGGCAATTTTGGTTTATTTGCAGGATGTTAAGCTGAAATCTTGGTGGAACATCCCGTTGATTGGGTTTTTGCTGGCGGCGGCTATTCTGTTGCGGCGCCATTTTGCTTATAGTGCGATCGCATTTTTTGGTGCAGCGACTTTACAGGCTTTCACCGAGTTTATTGTACTAATATACCGTAGGAAATCGGCATTGTCGTCTCCCAAAAACAAGGACGCGACAGTGCCGTTTCCCTACCGATGCTTGTTTGAATCCGGTGTAAAGTTAGGGTTAATTGCTGTAACTAGCTTGACTATTTTAATGTTGGTAGCGGGAGATTTTACTCGCAGTGCTCTGACGGTTGACTACCGCAATTTGTATGTCGCTTGGAGTTTGCCTGTAAATGATATTTTAACTCGTTATGCGGATTTTTACGGTTTAGGAACTTGGCTACTGGTACTGATTGGTTTTTCTGCGGGAATTCTCACCCGAATCCTGGTTCCGGCGGCGGCTATTTTTGTTTCGTTGTTTGGGGTTTTGTCGCTGATTGAATGGCTGTTAGTGTTGCGTTACGGGTACTTGCACTATACAATTCATATTACACCGATCGCACTTTTAGGAATATCCACATTTTTCTGGACAACTTGGCTGACACTCAAGGGAAAAGTCCGGTATTTGATGCTGGGCGCAGCGGGTTTGTACCTGGTTTTGAATGCCGCAGTCGGGTTAATTCCTCTCAAAATTGATTTGCCAAGACTGTTTGTGGGTAATTTTCCGCCGTTAGTGCGATCGGACTACGACGAAGTTGTAAAATTAGTAGAGTTTCTGCGAAAATTAGCACCCAACGAAGAACCAATTTATATTGCCGGTGCTTCTAACAGTTTTAATGCTAATATCCTCAGACAAGCCAACCGAAAATTAAACCCGCCGGAGGGTTGGTGGAAATTAAATACCATCGGGAGGCCGCAAATTGACTCGCGCGATACTTACCCGCTACCGGAGTTGTTGCAGTCACAATATGCGGTGGTTGCTGTACCTTTTCAGCAGGTGTTACCGACCGACGAACAAGTTTTGCGATCGCACGAACAAGATGTTGTTAAAGTTGTGTACGATGCCTTTACTCAAAACTGGGAAATTGCGCGCGATTTCCAATTGCTACCGGAACATTTTAAGCTAGAAAACGGCGTGACTGTCAGCGTTTATCGGAGGATGCGGCCGACTGATACAGCAACGGCAGTTAGGACTCTGGATGCGATGCAGCGGCAAATAGTCGATCGACCGGGCACGCAGTTAGATTGGATTAGTTTGCATCAATCAATCTACACAAGTGCCAATTATTCTGTCACTCAAGAATCGGATAACCTATATAAAATTGTAACTCATCCAATTAAAAACAGCAAGAAACTCGATACATCTTTCCTGTATTTAGGTTCCATCTCAGACAAAGCGAAAGTTACCGGCAAACTCAATTTACCTAACAAACAATGTCCGGGAGTTGCCCTGCGCTTGACTTTGTGGAACAAGCAAGGTAAATTAATAGACTCAGCAGAGATGGGTTATAGTCAAAAAAGTGCGATCGGCTTAAATCTATTAGTTGAGGGCAAAAATCCCCTTTATCTGCTGCTTGAGGTATTGAGTAGCAGCAAACAGGATTTAACAAACCAATGCCAACTGGAGATTAACAATTTAACTGTCAGTAGGTAAGTTGAACCGTCAATGCAAAAAAATCAAAAATCCCACTGGTATTTTAATCTATCTCTGTATACTTTTGTCATCATCGGTTCCCTGATGGCTACAGGCTATCTTTTCCCGATTGGAGGCAACTTCCCAGAAGTGCCGCCCATTCAATTTATGTTAAATCCTGAACTGTACAAAAATGACTATTACGTTCAGGAAATGGTTAAGTTTAATCCGAGATATTACTATTATTATATTATCTATTTGCTCGCCAACTTAGGAACAAGCATTCCCCTAGCGCACTTTATTTATCAATTCCTAGCCTTTGGTTCATTTATTCTCGCTTGCTACGCAATTATCAATATCTATACTAATTCCAAACTGCCTGCCGCAGCGATGGCTTTTTTATGTATAGCCGCTTCATTTACAGATGTTGGTAACACCCTGATATTTTCCACCAAATCAGTACCCAGTACCTTCGCAATGGGTTTCGCAATTTGGGGAATTTACTTTAGTTTACGCCAGAAATGGCTGACAGGATATTTCTTTTTTGGACTGGGTTGTCTGCTGCAATTTTTAGTTGGTTTGTTGCCTGGATTGATGATGGTTCCCGTTTTATTTATTGAATCTGTAAGACAGCGGAAGTTTAAAATATTGATTTTGGCGATCGCACTTTTAGCAGCAATGGCAAGTATCGTTTACGTACCGATGTTATTAACAGGTACTACCAGCACTCACACTATCGACAACGCCCAGTTTGTCTACATTCACGCGAAAGTCCGCAACCCCCACCACATCCTCCCGTCAAATTGGGATGTCGGGAATTGGTTCAACTTTATATGTTTCATAATGGGTGGCTTGCTGTGCATCAAAAATTCCGATTTATTGCCAAAAGAAGACAAGGTTAATTTTTATATCATTGTTGGTACATCCATTTTTGCACTGTTTCTAAATTACATATTTGTCGAAATTTATCCGCTGGCTTTTATCGCAAAACTACAGTTAGCTAGAACTGTACCTTTTGCTCAATTAATTATATTTATTGCTGTTGCTTTGACCGTCGAGCAACTTTACAGAGAAAAACAAATAGCTATTAGCTTCTCGCTGTTAGCTGTACTAACTTTGCCTTTTAGGGGCATCATTTTCTTAGGATTATCAGTTTGGCAAACAAAAAATTACGTATTGCCCAAACGATATAATATATTGTTGTGGATTTTTGCAGCAGGAACGGTTATTTTCAGCTTGATATATCCGCTGAGTGATTCATGGGAAATAATGGGCGATCGAATAATTAGCATCCCAATCTTTTTCTCAATCCTCGCCTTCCCATTCATTTTAAAAGAAACATCCCTAGCTACATCTATAAAACAAACTCTAACTCACACATTAGCCTTAATAACTACCGCCACCTTAGTTTTCGGAATAGCAGGAATTATGCCCAAACCTATATTAAATCTATTTCAAACAAGAGTTAATATCAATGCCGTTCCCAGAGATGACTTAAGCAAATTAGCTGTGCGATTTTCCCAAAGTAGCAGCCGCGATTCACTCGTATTAATTCCACCTTCAGTTACCAACTTCCAGTTTTTCTCCGAAAGAGCGATTGTCGTCAACTTCAAGAACTTTCCCTTTACCGAAAAAGGCATCAAAGAATGGCAAACTCGCATGGAAACCGTTTTAGGGGTTCCCTTAAACCCGCAAATGATTTGGGGAGGAAATGACTTTTTCATCCGACGCAGCAGTGCAGATTTAGTCAAAGTAGCCAGAAACTACCATGCCGATTATATCCTGACTCGCAGCGATTGGCATCCAAATATTGACGGAGAAATAGTAGAGCAAGAAGGCAAATGGATACTGTTTAAAATTAGATAATAAGTAATTGGTAAAACTTGTTAAATCCAAATATGACTTTTATCTTAGTCTGCGGAGGCAGACTTTGCTTGTGTAGAAGCAATTTCAATATCCGATTTATCTGCGTTAATCAGCATTAATCAGCCTTAATCTGCGGTTAAATATCAAAACCCGAATCATCAATAATTTCGCTAATTTGCTTGTCCACATAATCAGCATCCACATTCCGCGCCATCAACTCAGCTAAAATCCCCAAAGAAATCAACTGCACCGACAGAATTGTACACAAAATCCCAAAAAATAACAAAGGTCGATTGCCGATCGGTCCAAAATTCATCCCCGCCAAATTCAGAAACCAAATAACTATCAAATAACTCAGCGAAACAGTTCCAACCAAGCCAAAACACAATCCCAAGCCGCCAAACAAATGACCCGGTTTGTGTAAATACTGCGTCGTGGCTAACACCGTCAACAAATCAATAAATCCCCGCGCATAGCGTTCCCAGCCGTAATTAGATTTTCCGTGCTTTCGCGGATGATGTTCCACAACTACTTCGCCAATTTTAAACCCTAAATTGTTGGCTAAAGCTGGAATGTAGCGGTGCAATTCCCCGTACAATTTAATCGACTGCAAAACTTCCCTACGGTAAGCTTTAAAACCGCAATTCATATCGTGCATTTGCACCCCAGTCAGCAAACACGCAACAGCATTAAATAGCTTGGAAGGTAAAGTTTTAGAAAGCGGGTCGTTCCGCTGTTTTCGCCAACCGGAAACTAAATCAAATCCCGATTCTAAATGATGTAAAAACTTGGGAATTTCAGCGGGGTCATCCTGAAGGTCAGCATCGAGAGTAAAAATAATTATCCCTGCTGCATTGCGAAATCCTGCTGAAAGCGCGGCGGATTTGCCAAAGTTGCGGCGCATTTTAATCGCTTTAATTAGTTTGGGATGTTGGCTGGCTAAATCTGTGATTTCTTGCCACGAATAATCGCGGCTACCGTCATCTATGAAAATGACTTCGTAACTGTCACTTTCTGTTTGGAACATGACAAGTTGGATTTTTTCAAACAGTAATTTTATGGTGGCTTCTTCGTTGTGAACGGGGATTACGAAGCTGAGATGTTTTGGCATAGGGCTATTCTATTTCATTTGTGTTGTCAATGAGATTTTTTTATTAACCGCAGAGGGCGCAGAGGGCGCAGAGGAGGAGAAGGAGAGGTTTTTTAGTTTTTATTGATAACTTGGGAGTTTCGCAAGGCTACCCAACCTTTGCGGTTTTTAAAGGAGGCATAGGCTGTCAATAATTTATCGGTTGGTGATGTTTGAATGTATCCTCTCCAAGCTGCGAATTCGTAGGAAGGGCCAAACAATTTAACTAAATCTGGGCGGGGAAATCCTGACATGGCAAAACCTCGAACGACATTTTCTTGGTTGAGAATGGCAATACATTTTACATTGTTTTCGGGGTCTCCTACCCAGCCAATTACTCTGGAGGCGGCGGGGGCGAGTTTAGTTACTGTATCAAAAAATCCGGGTACTCCGTCTTTGGGCGCTGACAGTAAATTTCCGTCGATTTTTGTGTCTAATGCTGCACAGAAATTGTGTTTTTTAATGTCTCGGTTAAATGGCACTAAGTTGTTAGTTTTTAAGGCGTCGATTAACCCGACAAAAGCGGCGGGTTTGTTGCCTACGCGGTCTTTAATTAGCGTTACGTCGGTGATGCCTAATTGCAGTGATAATGCTACTAACGGTTGATAGGTTGCTCTGTGAGCGATCGCCATTGCAGTTTCACCTCCCACCCCGTACATTAAAATAATGGCAACTGTGGCGACTGCAAACACCGGTGTCAGCCAACGCCCTTGAATTCTTGGTGTTGGCTGCCACTCGCGCACCCACAATACTGTCAGCACAATTGTACTCATCCAAAACAAAGCTGGGAGTGTGGCGTAGCGGGAAGCGGTGGCCTGTTCGACGCCAAATCCCGATCGGCTAACCGCAGCCATTAACGCCGTTTGCAGCGTGTAAAGTTGGATTGATAGCCAAGGCAGCCAATCCGGGCGATCGACCTTTTTTATAAATAGCCAATAAGCCACAAAACCCGTCGTTGCAATCAAACCAATTATACCAATAATTGAAGCAAAAATAATATTTTCGCTAAATATTCCGCCGAGATAAGTGGGAATATATTCGAGAGTTTTGAGCGGGTTAATTTTAGTTAAAGAAGGGTGATGAGAAGGAGTTTTATAAGTTAAAAAATAAATACCAATCACCGCAATCGAAGCAATGAAATACAAATAAGTTATTCGCCGAGGAAACCGCAGCACAACAGCAGCAGCACACAATATCGGCCACAAAGCTAAAGGAGTGCTGTAACTAATACAGCCTAAAACGCCAAAAACAATGCTGCCAATTACCCACTTATTTTGTTTCCATCCTTCGTTACCAGGCTCTGCCTGGGAATTAATATCCAGAGGCTCCGCCTCTCTCTTACTTGACAAAAGCTTCACATAGGATTGCAAACAAAATATCGAACAAATCACAAATAAATTAGCAATTATCCAGTGAACACCGCTGAATCCCCGCATCCAATTGTGAGCCGCCGCCGGAGTAAAATTAAAAATAGAAATGCAAAGCAGTAGCGAGATAAATTGCCGGGGAAAACGCCTCAATTTTAATGGAAGCAGAGCAATTAATACGTGGCACTGAATCCAAGCCAAGAACCAGGCCACTAAACACAAACCAATATTTGAACCTTGGGTGACAACTATATTCAAACCATAAATAATTGCCGGAATCAAGACAAAATGCTCGTTCGCCCGAAATATCCAATTAAAAGGATTTGTAGAGAAACCGTCTACTGAATAAAAATTCCACGTCATCCACCAATAATCAAAATTAGACAAGTCTCCCGCTTGGGATATCAAGTACAAAATATATGACGCTGGTATTAGAATGCCGAGAACTGATGCGGCAATTAAAATATATTGTTGCTTGGTTTTCATGGATTCAGACATGGGGAGATTTTTAATTGGTAAAGGCGGGTTTAGGTGAGAAACTTTGGAAATAACAGGTAACTCATTAACAAAACCCGCCCTCGCGTTTTGAGTTTTCCTCAATTTTTTATTTCACTTCTCTTGCCAGCATTTTTCTGAGTCCTTGCCGCCAGTGGGGAGGATACGTGCCTAGAAGTGCTGATATTTTTACCGTAGAGAGGACAGAAAAAGCCGGACGTTTTGCTGGTGTCGGATATTCGGAGGTGGTGATGGGAATTACGCGCTGAACTTTTAGGGGAAGGCCGAGTTGTGCTGCTTCCTCAAAAATGGCGATCGCAAAATCGTACCAACTACAAACACCGCTGTTAGTGTAGTGGTAAGTCCCAAAATTTTCCGACCCAAGGAGAGGCATAATTTGCGAAGTCGCCGCACTTAAATCGCCCGTCCAAGTAGGACTTCCGATCTGATCTGCTACTACTCGAATTTCTTCCCTTTCCTTTCCCAACCTCAGCATTGTTTTAACAAAATTACCTTTGCCGCCGTTGCCGTAAACCCACGCTGTTCTAATAATAATATGGCGGCTTCCCGCTTTCCTAATTGCTTCCTCGCCTGCTAATTTCGACTTGCCGTAAGTTCCCAGCGGGTTGGTAGAATCTGTTTCCAAATAAGCAGAACTGTGGCTGCCGTCAAAGACATAATCAGTAGAAAAGTGAATCAAACTTGCTCCCAGTTTTTCGCATTCTTCTGCGAGAATTCCGGGTGCAATACCGTTGACAGCGTTTGCTAATTCCGGTTCGCTTTCTGCTTTGTCTACCGCAGTGTAAGCGCCCCCATTGACGACTAAATCCGGTTGAATTTCAGCCATTGCTTGACGGATGCTTTCGGGTTGTGATAAGTCGAGGCGAGTGCGATCGACCGCAATAACCTCTCCCGAAGATAATAAAATCGGCTGTAATTCTTGAGCTAGCTGTCCGCTGCCACCTGCGAGTAAAATTTTCATAATCAAAACACTTGAGCTCTTTTCAACGTTTGTCCAGCTTGGTCTTTAGCTGATAAGATTGGTTGGGCACCATCTAGCGGCCAGTCGATCGCCAAATCCGGGTCATTCCACAGGATACACCGCTCGTGTGCCGGTGCGTAATAATCTGTAGTTTTGTACAAAACTTCAGCCGTCTGGGAAACCACTAAAAAACCGTGAGCAAACCCCGCCGGAACCCAAAATTGCCGCTTATTTTCTGAACTAAGCAAACACCCAACCCACTGCCCAAAAGTCGGCGAACTTTTTCTAATATCCACCGCTACATCAAATATTTCGCCAGCAACTACCCGCAGCAATTTGCCTTGAGGCTGCTGCATTTGGTAGTGCAAACCCCGCAGCACATTTTTAGAGGATTTGGAATGATTGTCTTGAACAAATTGGGCAGTTACGCCTGTTTTTTCGACAAAAGTTTTGTGATTAAAACTCTCAAAAAAGAAACCGCGATCGTCTCCGAAAATTTTTGGCTCAATGATCAGAACTTCCGGTATTTCAGTAGATATAACATTCATAGTTGCCTGTATTGCGTGATAAACTAATACTCAGTCAAGGCTATTTTACTATGAAAACTGACACATATCTCAAAAAGTTGTACGCCAATCGATTTGATTCTCGACAAATGCAAGCCAAGGTGGCGCTCTGGAAAGTTTTAATTGACGAATTCTTACAATATTATGTTCCTCCCGAATCAGCAGTGTTAGATATTGGCGGCGGTTACTGCGAGTTTATAAATCAAATTCGGGCTAAAAAAAAATGTTTGATTGACCTCAATCCCGATTCAAAGTTATTTGCCAATAATGAGGTGAAGGTGCTTAATATTGATGTGTTGAATTGGGGCGATAAAGCTGATTTTATCGAAGAATTTGACCGGATATTTATCTCTAACTTTTTTGAACATCTCCGCAGTAAAGAAGAACTTATCCAAATTATCTCATTTTGCTTTGAGGCGCTTAGACCAGGGGGTTCTTTGTTAGTTATCCAGCCAAATTTTAAATATTCTTTCAAAGAGTATTATGATTTTATCGATCATCAATTACCGATTACCCACTTATCGCTGCAAGAACTTTTACAAACCGTCGGCTTTGAAATCGATCTAATTATACCGAGATTTTTACCATTTTCGACCAAAGGCAGACCGACATCGCCCTGGCTTTTAAAATTTTACTTAAAATTGCCTATTTTGTGGCGGTTTTTGGGAGGTCAAATGTTTGTTAAAGCATCGAAACAAAACAATAGAGGCAGAGCCTCATGACAGGCAATCCTAGTCATATGCAGGCAGAGAGATTCATCTGCGTTTAGCCGCGTTTATCCCCCTGTACCTACGGTTGAAAAATCGCTACAAAATCGAACTTAACACCACCTCATTAGCAGCAATCCAATTATAAATATCCTGCAAAGCTGCTTCCGGCCCAATAACAGGCCGCCATCCTGTTTTCTCCATCACCCTAGAAGAATCAGTAATAAAAATCGGAATATCCCCCGCGCGTTCCTCCAAAACAGGATTAATTGAAATCGATTTCCCGGTAATCTTTTGGCACAAATCAGTTGTCTCAACCAAAGAAAGACTGTTGATCACACCGCCGCCAACATTAAAAACTTCACCATCAAATTTGGCAAAGTTTTCTAACTGATAATTAACTAACCTCAACAAATCTTCAACGTGCAGTAAATCCCTAACTTGCTTCCCGCTGCCGCCAAAACCGATATAACTCAGCGACTTTTGAAAATAGTGAGCCGCCACCCACAAACCACAAACTCCCTGATCGACTTTACCCATTTGCCAAGCACCCGTAATTAACCCGCAGCGGTTAATAATTGCCGGCACATTGTATGCTTCCCTGTATTCCTCAATCAGCAATTCCGAAGCTAATTTAGTTGCTCCGTAAAGTGAACGGTGTCCTTTTAATGGGAAGTCTTCTGATATGCCCAACTCGGATATACCGGGTAAAGTTTGCTCAGGGGCGATCGCAAATCTATTCGGCAACTCTAACAGCTTAACAGACTTGACACTGGCGATCGGATAAACCCGACTCGTAGACAAAAACAACAAACTCGCACCAGTCTGTCTCGCCAACTCCAAAACATTCACAGTGCCCAGTAAATTCGTCTGCAAAACGTACTGTGGCGAACTAAAACCAGCCAGCACAGAAGGCTCCGCAGCACAATCTATAATGCAGTCAGCATTGAGTGCAACTGGATCTAAATCCGCCGCTGTGCGAATATCCCCGTAAACAAACTGAATTCCGCAATTTTTAAGCCGAGGCAGATTCAATTCTGAGCCTCGGCGACGCAGGTTATCTAAACAAATTATTTGCCATTCCGGGTGCAGTTTCTTCAGGCCAATTGCCAAACAACTGCCGATGAAACCGGCACCACCAACAATTAAAATTCTTTCAGGCATTCACTTTCAACTTTGCTATCTTTCTAGTCCGGTGGTAGTCGCCGCGAGACAGATGTTTTTCCAGCCAGACATACAAGACAATAAACAAATATCGACTGCCCATCTCTTTGATTTTCAGCTTAGAAATACCAGCAGTCCGATTGTACCACCTCAGAGGAATCACCGTATAGGAAAAACCCCGAACAATTGCTTTTAAAGGCAGTTCGACCGTCAAATTAAAATGATGACTCAAAATCGGTTGTACGCCTTCAATTACTTCTCTGCGGTAAATTTTAAAAGCATTAGTGACATCGCTGTAGCGCAGGCCGAAAATACTTTTGACAAACCAGTTTGCTAAGCGGTTAATTGCTAACTTGTGAATGGGATAATCAACTATAAAGCCACCTTTGATAAAGCGGGAACCGAAAACGCAATCATATCCTTCTTGCAACTTGCGGTATCCTGCTACCAAATCCATCGGATCGTCGGAAGCATCCGCCATCACAATTGCCACAGCATCTCCGTCAAATTCCGCCAATCCCCGGCGCACAGCAAATCCGAAACCATTCGGAGGTTGATTGTTGATGTATCTAACTGTGGGAAAAGTCTCTGACAACTCCTGGCAAATATCAATAGTTCGATCGACACTATTGTCATTCACAATCAAAATTTCGTGCGGAATGCCTTCTAAATCAAGCGTCTGGGCGATCGCCCGCACAGTACCGTACAAACAGCCCTCCTCATTGTGGGCTGGTATTATCACAGAAATTTTCACTCCTCATCCTCCGCGCAACTGGACAAACTGGTTGTCAACAGGATTATACACCCAAGCTTTTATTTCCGTTTGGGCGATCGGCAAATTATTATCCGACAAATCAACAGCCCACCTTGCATTATTGTATAACTCAGATTTTAAACTCTCAGCAATGTCGGGACTGTCCAAATTTACATAAGCGTTAGCAAAAAAAGATTGTTTATCGCCGACAGATAGCAGTACAATATTTGGTTGTTTCAAATTTCCTGGCAAAACCGCCCAACCAGCAGCCTTGACAGCATCCTTTGGCTTAACAGTCAAGGATTTATCGCTAGTTGGAGGTTTGTCTAAATAACCGTAAACTTTCTCGGTATTAGAAATAAAATCTACATTCTTCGCGAACTTGATCCAACCTATTTTGTCGATTATTGCAGCGCCTTCTCTCACCAGCCAAGTTTTTTTGCTCAGCACCCTCAAACAGCTTTCCGGCGAATTTTTGAAAAAATCCGACGGTTCCAGATAGTTAATTAACTGCAAACAATCTTGAGCGCCTTGTTTGTAAAGAAGTGCGGATCTAGTTTGGGCGATCGCCTGCTGAGAGTTAACAATAATTATCCCAATTAACAGCCCTGCTAACACCCGATAAACAAATTTATAGTTGCGATTTATGGTAGCAATCTTACCTCGGACAAACAATTGACCGAGCTGAACCAAAGCTATTAACAGCAAAATCGAATTAGTCGTATATCTCGACGATTCGAGCGCCTGAATCGCCCCAAATTCTGCCCTACCAGCCGTAATAAACAGAGCCGATAAAACCGAAAACAAACCTATTGACAGCCAAGGTAAAGCCTGACGATGCTCGGTAATCTTTCTCCCAAAGTGGAATCCCAAAAATAAAAAAGTTGCAAATATTAGCAATCCAACCAATGCTGAAATTCCAGGCGATCGCACAATTGGCGAACCCAGCAAGCTTAAAAAGTAATCAATAACTACAAGGGGCTTATTCAACAAGAAAATAAGACTTGCTTTCCGGCTAGGATGATAATCTATTGAGTAAACAGCACAAGTTGCTACAAACAGCAGCATCCATGCGATCGCTCTTTTTCGTTTCTGCGCTGCATTTCCCTCCAAAGCCACCACAGCCGGCATTGCAGCCAACCAAGACAGCAAGCCTTGAGCCAGCGAAAAACTCGCAACAAAGCAGAATACAGCAGCAATAGAGATTCTAATATTAGGCAATAATTTGTGATTTGAAACCAGCGTATAAACCGCAGCTACAAAACATAAATTCACAAAAAACCAAGCTAATTGAAATCCCCAAAGCCAGTTTTCGTGCTGAACTAGCGAGAAAAGCAAAATACAAGTTAAAATATTAGCTAAATGCCACAAATCATCCCCGACATTCTTAACTTGCATCGAGGATAACTTGTACATAGCAATAAAAGTTATCGCAGCCAAACCTATGCTGAGACACAACTGATAATTAATATTCCATCGGGAAGCAAAAGCCAGCACCGCAATAATTATTTTAGGGAAAAGTATGCGGTGGTTGCTGTGCAAAGCCCAAAAATCGTTAAAAGTTACATTTCCCGCAGCTATTTTTTCAAAAAGGCTAGCTAACCTCCACTCGTCATCAACGGGAACGTTAACGTTAAAATTCGCTACAAATCCGATTAACAGGACAACAGGAATTAGGTATAAAGTAAATAAGATAATTTTTTTCATCAATGTGCGATCGCACCGATTGCCATCACCATTTTATATCAACCCGGCTTAAATACCATTTATTTTTTAGTCACCGAAGGACGTTCGGCTAAGCTGAGTCTAGCAGCCAACGAAAGTTTAACTTTTGAGGGGTTTTAAGCACCTAATTTTATCAAGGACGTTGTATTTACTTATAGCGGTAAGGTGCGCTAGGCGCACCCTACTTCTTGATAGCCGTTAACCGAATTACTTAATAGTCTTGAACGTATCCATTTTCCCAGTAAATCGGTTGATAAACATCTGCAAAACAGTCCGCTTGCCGATATTGATATTAGAACTCACGGACATTCCCGACTGCAAGTTAACCTCCACTTCATTTGCCTTGCCCTTGTTCAAAACAAACTTCTGATTGTTGAGCTTAATTTTGGTTTTGAAAGCGTAGTATTTCCGCAGTTCAGTAGGAGGCTCAGCATCGCTGCTAATCTCTATCACTTCACCCTCAGCAGTACCAAACTCCATCGCCGGGAAAGCTTCTACATTCACTTCCACAGGCACGCATTGGTATTTCGTCAAACCCAGTTTCTCTCTGTTAATTTCCTTCTCCGGACAAACGCAAATTTTACCTGTTTCGCAGTCAATCTTTTCTCCGTCTAATTGCTTGCCGTGATACGGCTCCAATTTTGCCCGCTTCTGTCTCAAAGCATCCAATACCAGAGCCACATTGCTGTTTTCCAAGTAAACAACTGCTTCCAAACCGTTTTCGTCATCCAAAACCTTGAGTAGCTTTTCAGTTTGCTGCGCTTCGTAATAAGCTTCTTCGCAGCGTGCTGGGCGCGGTTCGCCCGGTTTCACCACCGAATTAATAATGGATTGGCAGATGGGATCTTTTGCCATATCCAACTTAGCTTTCTCCTTCGTAGAAGGCTTCAAATCAAAGATTACCCCCGATACGGGTGACTTCAGAACTTGAGTGTCGCGGTTTTGTTGAGCCTTTTGTAGCTGAGCGTTCACCTCGGACAACTTTTTCAGGTTTTCCACTTTGAAGCGGCTTAGCTGAGAATCGCTGCTGGCAATTTGTTTCTCGTTTTCAGCAATTTTGCTGTAAAGTTCTTTTGCCCAGGAATCCTTGGTGTTTTTCAACTGTTCTTCGGCGCGGGCGATCGACTCCTGAATGCGTGCTTGCTCTCCTTGCTGGCGCTGTATGTCAGCACTAATTTTTTGGATCTCACCTTGACGCGCGTTCATTTCGCCTCGGCTGGTATTGATTTCACTGAGGCGCGTGTTAATTTCGCCTTTGCGAGCGTTGATTTCACCTTCGCGCTGCTTGATTTGATCTTGCTGTTTGAGAACGTCGCTTTGGCCTCTGAAAACATCTTGCTCTTGACGTTCTTTTTGCAGTTCAGCGATGGCTCCTTCCTCTACCAGGGGGGCGAGTCTGCCTAGAATGTTTTGATTCGACTTCAATACTTGTTGGGATTTCGCTAACTGTTCTTGGGCCAAATCTTTCTGGGCCTGGGCCGATTTTACTTGCTCTTTCGATGAATCTAACTGCTGCTGGGCATAATTTAATTTGTTCTGGGCAAAACCAAATTGTTGCTGTGCGACTATCATTTGATCGCCGGCGGCTTTCTCAGCATCCTGAGCTTGCTTCAGTTGTTGTTCCAACTCCTGAACTTGCCCTTGGGCAGCGGCTACGCGAGACAGAAATTCCGATCGATAATTAACATAAAGTCCTTGCTGAGCAGCATCAAAATTTCCGCTAGCTCCCCGATTGAGGTACAGTTCGTCAATCAAAGCTTGCAGCACTTGATTTTGTGCCGTGAGGCTCTGTCTGTCCTTGATTGTTGATTCTAGGTTAGAAGGAACAGCGCCTTGAATTTTGCCGTTGACAACATCTTCGTAAAATTTATTTTCCTTTTCCAGAGCTTCTTTAGTTTTCTGTATCGATGTTAAATCGGCGCTGGGTGCAAGGGGGTTGAAAGTGAGCAGAGGCTGGTTCTTTTCCACGCGATCGCCATTTTCAACGTGAAGTCTCACCACAGCGCCCGTAGCAGGTGCTTGGATGTCTCTGGCACCATCTTTGAGTTCCAATTGGCCGACAGCGGGGACAGCTTGCTCTACGCTAGCAAAATAAGCCCAAACTACAGCCGAAGTGGTCATCAGCATGATCATCCACAAAAACAAGTGCGACCAAATCGCTGGTTTTTCGAGAATGACTGGTTGCTCAGAAAGTATTAACGATTTCATAGCCATTTGTTAGTTCTCAGTTGTTAAGCGTTAGTGATCAGTTGTGAGTTGTTAGAGATCAGGTATTCGATGACTCTTGTTGTTGGAAGAGGCAGTAGTAACGCCCTTTAAGAGCCATTAATTCTTTATGACTTCCCCGCTCAACTACAGAACCTTGATCCATCATAATAATTACATCAGCGTTTTGGATGGTAGTCAGGCGGTGAGTAATGAAAAACACCGTGCGGCCGGCGAAAGCTTCTGCTAAGTTATTGCAAACTTGGCGTTCGGAATGGTAGTCGAGGGCGCTTGTAGCTTCGTCCAAAATCAGCAGTTTCGGGTTTTGCAAAATCGTCCGGGCGATCGCCAAACGCTGTCTTTGACCTCCAGAAAGCGAGGCACCCCGCTCTCCCACCACCGTATTGTAGCCAGCAGGCAAGCCCATAATAAAATCGTGAGCTACCGCTAATTTTGCAGCTCGCACAATCTCATCCGTACTCGCATCGGGATTGCTCAGAGCAATATTTTCCTGCACAGTACAGTTAAACAGCAAAGTATCTTGCAGCACTACCCCAAGTTGGCTGCGGAGCGAGTACAGTTCCACCTTAGAAATGTCATAGCCGTCAATAAAAATCCGGCCCGACAGCGGCGGATAAAGACGCTGCAACAGCTTCATCGCCGTACTTTTACCGGAACCGCTTCCCCCCACAATTCCCACAAAACTGCCAGCGGGAAATTCCAAATTAACATTAGCCAATTGCAGTGGCCCGCTTTCGAGGAATCGGAAGGAAACCTCCTCATAGGTAACCTGCCCTTGAATTGCAGGCAGCGGGATATTGCTCCGGTCTTCATCGCTGGTTTCCGTCGGCGTATCGACCACATCCTTAAGCATATCGATCGACATCGATACTTCTTGGAAACTCTGCCACACGCTCACAAAACGCAGCAGCGAACCAGTCACGTTCCCGGAAATAATTCGGAAAGCAATCAACTGACCCAGAGTAATCTCATTTCCCAGTACCAAATAAGCTCCCACCCACAACTGAGCTAAGTTACCCACCTGGTTTAAAAAGCTGCTAACCGTACCGGCCGCAGTTCCCGTGATAATTGTTTTAAAACTGGCTGTAATGTATTTTGCGTAGCGGCTCGACCACTCCCAGCGGGATTTCAATTCTATATTTTGAGCCTTAACAGTTTGAATCCCGCTGACTACTTCCACTAAATAAGATTGAGAGTCAGCAAAACGGTTGTTTCTTTGTTTGATCAGGCGCAGCACCAGCGGATTGATTAGAACAATCATCAGCCCCAGTATCGGTACCACTGCCAAAGATACTGCCGTTAGCTGCACGCTGTAAGAGAGCATCACGGCGACGTAAACCACCGAAAATACCGCATCGAGAACCACTGTCAGAGCTGTACTCGTCATGAATTCCCGAATCTGGCCCATCATGCTGAATTTGTAAACCAGATCTCCCACGCGCCGGTTGTCAAAGTAATTTTGGGGCAGCCGGAGCAAGTGGTCGATTACCTCCGCACTCAATTTGACATCGATGCGGTTTGATGTGTCTATAAACAAAAAGGTACGCAAACCGTTGAGTAGTCCTTCAAACAGAGCAACACCTAACAGAAATGCTCCCAAAATATCCAAGGTGTCAATGCTGCGCTGACCTAAGACTTTATCAATAATTATTTGGCTGATTAATGGGTTGGCAAGACCAAATAACTGTACAAAAAACGAAGCGAGCAACACCTCAAAAAACACTGTTTTGTGTTCCATGAGAGCCGGCACAAACCACCAGAAGCTGAACTGCTCTTTTTGCTCAACTTGCGGAGCTTGCAGCAGCAGGACTTCTCCTGATTCTCCCCAGATTTCTTTAAACTGAGGTATCCGCTTCCGCATCAGCCCCTGTTCGGGCGTGGCGAGCACCAATTCTTGCTCGGTGATGCTGTAAATAATGGCAAAGGTATCTTGCCATTTAATCATTACGGGGGCTTTGATGCGGTTGATGGCTTCTGCTGGCACTTGCGCCAATTGGGGCGTGAGGCCGATGCTTTGAGCGATCGCCCCGCAGGCTTGCATACTGATAGAACCAGCGGTTTTTAACTGATTTTCTAGAACTTTGCGGATGATATCTCGACGAAATTTGAGGCCAAAATACTTACTCAACATTTGGAAGCAAGCAAGCGGGCCCTCAATCTGCCCTTTGGCGCGGAAAACTGGGTATCTCCCGGCATCCTTTGGTTGGTCGCCTGTTGGTTCTGGGGGACGGTCAGGGCCGGGTTTAACCTCAATGAATGTTCCGCTGGGCGGATTCTGCCCTGGGCCTACTGTCTCTGTCGTGCCATTTAATGACTCTGTTTCTGGTTGGGGTTCTGGGGCTTCCCGGAAGCCGACCAAGCGGGCGCCGAGGCGGCCTTCTACTTTTAAGGATTTGGCTGCGTTTTCCACCGAGAAGCGGCTGCCGGTGGGAAAGTCGCCCAAGACGCCGCTGCTGACGAGCCAAAATCGATCGGCATCTAGCTCTTTGGCGATGTCTTGAGTTTTTTTGTTGCCGTTTGGTACGTTGACAACTGTCGCATCTTGCCAAGCTTGCAGGGTGAGTTCCTTGAGATTGGAAGTGCCGTCGGCTTGGCGCTGCAATTCCAGGCTCAACAGTTCAAATACTTCGCTCAAGGAACAGTGTTCCCGAAAGGCTTCTCCAAATGTCGGCTGTTTTTCGAGTACGCTCAGGAAATCTTCTGCCGGTAGGACAATCGCGATCACATCTGTAGAGGCAATCGCCGTTTCGCAGGGAACTCCCCTGAGCAAGCCAGCCCAGCCCAGGATTTCCTTCGACTGCACCAAGCGTAAACTTACGTGGCGTTGCGAGCGCTGGTCAAAGCCCAGCAGCCGGGCCTGGCCTTGATAGATAATTGCCACCTGAGTCGGCATTTTTTCCCGTTCAAACAGGGGTTGCCCCGTCCGGTAGCCGAGGAGTTGGCATTTAGCCACCAAGGCTGTCATAGCCGTCTCTGACAGTCGGTCAAAGGGAGGTGTTTGAGCTAGGAAATCCTGAATTTGGGAGAGGGAAACAGCGGAAGAAGTCATCCAATTTTAGATTTTAGATTTTAGATTTTAGATTGAATCCAGGGGGTTTTTGTCAGGATGCTACGCTTTTTTAAGTCTCCACGGATAAATCCGGGGGCCCCTGACCAAATTGCTTGATTGTCATGATATTGAAGACACCGAGGAGAGGGGCTGTAGCGGGCCTATTTGCGATATCTGTTCGGCGAGCCAGCTTTCAAAGAGTTCGTTAATCAAGTGCAGCCGCATCGATTCATCGAGCTGGGCCGGCATGAACTTTTCTAGTCGAATAATTACCATCCATTCTGCCAGAGGACGCGGCGTCCAGAGTTGATTTGGCTGGCTGACGGACAAAAGTTTGCTGATTGCCGGGTGGGGCTGGCTGAGGGGTACTGGACCCAACAAGCCGCCTGACTTGGACTCCGGCCCTTCGGAATAGTCGCGGGCCACTTCAGCAAAGGTTTGTTCCCCTTCGAGGATGCGAAAGTAAAGTTCGTTTGCCAGTGCTGGATTTTTGGTGCGTACCAGGGAATAGACTACGTGGTCTAGGCTGGCTTTGCGGGTTAAAAAATAATTATCTACTTTAGGTCTCCAAGTGGCTTGCTTAAATTTTTCGATCAGCAAGGGCCTAACGGCCATCTCTTGAAGTTCTTCTTCCGTCATATTTTGGCCGCGCAGCCAAGCTTCTTTGGCTTCGGGGGCTGTCAGTTGGTGTTGTGCCAGAAAGTCAAGGACGGCGGATTTGCGTTCTTCGTCGCTGCAACTAAAGGATGCGATCGCTTGGTCTACTATTACACCCCGCAAGAATTGTGGCATCAACTGATAACGCTTCAGGAGCGATGGCATATCCTGAGCTTGCAGTAATTTATCGCCTATTTGAAAAAGTCCTGTCATTTTTTTATCTCCAACTGACTTGCGCTTCCCCTTTTAATTTAGCTGTGGCAGGAAAAGAGCGACAACCACTAACCCCTCGATTCCCCGATGATAGCAGACCGTCAGTGGGCTAGCGCTATTGCTGTCTATTTCTTGACGCTCTGCCTAGCGAGGGGTTCCCCGCGGGTCTCAGAATGGTAACGGGATGCGAGAGTGGGAGAGTGGGAAAATCTTCCCTCAACATCTATCCGTTAAATCCCGTACACTGCTTAGTTGCTGAACTTCCTTCTTCCTTCACTCTCGGAATAGTCTTTCAAAGAGTGTTTCGAGTTGGGTCGAGCAAGCGCGACTGTCGAGATATTTGGGGTTTGCCGCCATTTTGTGATCGATTCGATCTCGGTAGTGCCGGCGCAGTTCTGGGTTGGTTCCCAGTGCTATGCTGAGCTCTAAATAAGAGTTCTCGCTGTCTGCTACCAGTTCCGGAATTAGCAGTTCTTCGATCACGGCGGCTGATTGTCGCGATCGAGTTGTTTGCCCTTTTCTTACCACTACAGGCAACCCAACCAACAGAGGTTCTGCTAAGGAGCAGCCACTGCTGTATGGATAGGAGTCTAAATATATATCAGCCAATTCCAGACATTTTATGCAATCTGCGCGAGATGGCAGCGCCTTAATCACCACTAAGCGCTTTTTGTCAATACCGTATTTGGCAAAGAGCGATCGAATTTGGTTGTAAAAAGGCACCTTCGGATAGTTTTCATTGCGCGAACGAAAGGGATACAAAACTAAAATAGAATTTGGTACCGCCGCAATAATTTTTGCCCAAGTTTCTCTCAATTCTGGGATAATTGTAAAAGCTTGAGCCCCGGACATGAACACTACAGATTCGTCGGTGGCTCCCCAACTCCTGCGAGTCGGTTCAACTGTGGCAGGTGCTGATCCTACAGTATAGCTTACACAAACTCCCGACCCTTCTAAAGTAATTAATTTTTCGCGATACTCTGCTGCTGCACCTACAGGCAATGTCAAATCTCCAGCAATGAAATAATCGATATTTCGGGCGCCTGTGGTTGCGGGGTTTGATGCACCCGTAGCTATTTGCACCCGCGCTAATCGGTGCAGGCACAGCAGCGCGCTTGGTTGAGAAGTGTCGGTAGTATTGGTGCAGATTAGCAGAATATCTAGATCGTGCGATCGCATTTCTCGGGCTTGATTTGGCAAATCTTCTGACAGTTGCACCAGTTTGTCGGCGCCATTTTCGCAATATTTCCCCAGTCGCTCGTCTTGTACCTGGAAATGGTACACGATTATTTCAAATTTGCTTCTGTCTAAATATTCAAAACTTGAAATTGCAGCACGAGTCTCGGATTTATCACTAATTTTATCAAGCAAAAAACCCACTCGGATTTTATTTTTTCCAGATTCTCTATGAGGAAAATTCCATTCTAGTTGACAGCCGATAATTTTCAAATAAAATTCCAGAATATCAGCTCGTTGACTCAATATATTGAGCAGATTGACATCGCTCAAATGCAAAGCTTGGAAGCTAACATTTTTCGCAATAAAAGCCGCTAAATAACGCCAAACGTCTGAATCGGGAAAACTGGCGATATTAGCTGCGACGTACTTGATTAACTGCTGGAAATATTCAGAGTACCTTTCTACTTCCCCGTTTTGTTTAAAATAACGGGGAGACTGAAATATAAATTTCAAAAAGTCGTCAAAAAACCACTGGGGAATCGCTGCATTGTTATACTCAAGTGGTAACTGATAAGCGTGGCGGTACAGCATCGCTGCGAGGAGATGTGGCATCTTATCGGCAATTTCCCCTCCTTCAGCAGCAAGTTTCGAGGATAACTGCTGGACAAAACGTTGTTCTTCCTCAGTTAAAGTTTCATTTTTGATACCGCTATTTAGTAGCAATTTGTGAGCTTTCCCCATGTCTTTCGAGTAAGCACTTTCTAATTTTTTCGATGGCAAATTTAGCCAATATTCAGCTAGCTGTTGGCGGTATGGGCGCAGCGCGAGAAGAGGCTGTTTTGAGGGGAATTTATTGTATTGCTCAAGCAGTGCTGACAATTCCGATAAACTCGGTTGGGTTCTCAATGCCAGCTTTTGGCGGATTGTCTGTTTGATTTGTTGATCCAGGAAACTATAATCAGGACTATTTAGTAGTTTTTTGTAAAATCTTACTACATCCTTATGATTTTCCCCAGCAGCGAAGTTTTTCCAAGTTTGTTGTTCGGGATGAATCCGCAGGGAGGACAGTTTTTCATCTACAAATCCGATGTGATAGTTCCCCATGATCCGCCACCACATATCTAAGTCTACATACTGAGATAATCCCGAATCAAATAATCCTATTTCTGTAAATACTCGCGCGGCAATTAAGACGGTACTCGGTTCGCCAATTTTGTTTATCGGGTTGTTCAAGCATTTAGTATCTGCGAGTAATTCTTTTCCTGGCTGAATAGATTTTAAATTCGACCAACTTTTATGCAAATCTTTAATTGATTGGGAAGCTCCGCGCAAAATTGGGTTAGATTCATTGTCAGCTATGGTGATGCCGCGCGGGGAGAAAACCATACCTATTCTGGGATTTTCTTGGGCGAGTGCGACCATTTTCTCAATACATTCTGGTGCGAGCAAGTCGTCTTGAAATAGAAATTTAATGTATTCACCTGTTGCTTGAGAGATGCAAAAATTCCAGTTTTGTGATAAGCCGTAGTTGCGGTGCAGTATGATGCGGAAATCGACTGAGGTTTCTGATTGGAATGATTGGGCGATCGCAATTGTGCGGTCTGTGGAGCCGTCGTCGGATATAATCAGTTCTATGTTAGGGTAGGTTTGGGCCAAAGCACTTTTGATTGCTTCTCCAATAAATGCTTCTCCGTTGTATGTCGGAATGCAAATGCTAACCTTCGGCTGTCCGTTTAGCAGCTCTGCTTTTGATTGACTTTGTTGCTGTGCTGGTGGCAAGTTAGCCCTTATTTTGGCAGACTTCGCTTTGGCTGTTCCTGACAGAGGTATGCTTTGAAAGTTATCGGTAATCTCGGCAATATATTCGAGACGTTTTCTAATTTTCTTCCCTGTAACTTGCGGGTTAAGTAAAGTCTTAATTTCCTCAGCAGCTATCGCTCCCACTTGTTGAGCTTCCCGGTGATTGTTAAAGACGTACCGCATTAAATCAGCAGCGTGTTCGACATCCGCTTCGGCCCAAACATTGCCTTTTTTGTAAGGCCCGCAATCTTGCTCAATTGGGATTAACTTATACTTGACTAAATAGCTATTGCAGACATTCATAAATTCTGTATTTGATGAATAGCCGGTGGCAATTACAGGTTTGCCGTAAAACATGGCTTCAGCCATTGTTAAGCCAAATCCTTCGCAGCGGTGCAGCGATACGTAGCAGTCGCAATTATAGAGCAATCCGTTAAGTTTATTTTTGGACAAATACCCGTCTAGATGTTTGATATTTGAATTATTTGCTATGGCTAAGTTTAAGGATTTTTGCGCCGCTGAAAATTTGTTGGAATTAGAAGATTTGATGACCAATAATACGCTGTTATCTTCGCCAAAAGCTTGCTTAAATGCTTGAATTGTCGTTAAAGTATTTTTGCGCTCGATGCGGCTGGAAAAGTCGAACACAAACAAGAAAATAAATTTATCTTTAGGTAAATTCAGTGCTTCTCTGTTAAGGGAAGGTGCAGAGAGAGCAATACTGGGCATGATTTTGATAACGGGAATTGGCGAGACTGCGGAAATTGCCTCGGCGCAATAGTTGCTGTAAGTCCATATTTCGTGAAAGTTATTAAATGCTGGCTGCCATTCTGGGGGAAACTCGGGAAGTTCCCAAGCCCAAAATCCGATATTGTATTTGTTTTCAAAATAGCTGGACCCTGTATGTTTGATAAAGGTTGCAACTTCATCGGCATTGACTTGAAGTAAATTTACGGGATGGGGATTGTCTTGGCTAAAATTTTGATAAGTGGTGTCTTGTTTGCGGTGGGGACTGCGGGTAAAATTGTTGATAACGAAGGGAATGTTGGCGGCTTCTGCGGCTCTGATGTTGGCTCGGACACCTTCTCCTATGCCAAATTCGCCGCTGATGTAGCCGGCGATGTTAATTCCTAGATTTGGACTCATAGTTTAAAATGTATTCAGCAAATTGTTGGGTTTATTTTTGGGGAAAAAGCCAAATTAATTGAGATCCTCAATCGCGCTAAAAGAGGCTAGGGGTTGAGAATAAATTATAATTTTGCTCAATATTTGCTAAGATACAGCAATCTTTGCAGGATGGGTAAATAAGATTAAATGAACCGCAGAGGGCGCAGAGAACGCAGAGGAAGAGAAGAGGGGGAAGAGAAAGAGTTGGCAACAGAAAATTTGGTGCTTGACAAATGTGCCGATCGCCATTGTATACTGGCATCGCAATGCTAACCTTCGGCTCGTATTCTGTTGGCATGGGTGGCTCGGTTTTATTTTACGATAAACTAATCAGGAATTTTAGAGAAAGTGATCGATCGCGTCAACCACGACTTCTTGAAGCTGCTACCGCCGGATGCTAAAGTCATTGTTGAAATTGGCTGCGGTACGGGCTCGACGGGCCAAGAGTACAAGCTGATCAATCCCCATTGTCAGTATATTGGCATTGAATGCGATCGAGAAAAAGCTAAAATTGCAGTCGATCGGCTAAACTGGGTGACGGTAGCTGATATTGAAGAAATTGCCCTCGAAAGTTTCGACATCGCCCCAGGAACCGTCGATTGTTTGGTTTTTGGTGACTTGCTACCCTACCTCAAAAATCCCTGGGAAGTGCTCAAGCAGTACAGTGGTTTACTGAATCCAGAGGGGCAAATTCTCGCCAGAATCCCTAATGTTCAATACTGGCGGCGGATTGTCAATCTGTTGCGGGGACAGTGGGAGAATCCCGACAGTAAGATGCAGCACTGGTTTACCCTAGAAAGTATTAAATCACTATTTGCTCAGGCCGGATTGCAGGTTTATGAATTTCAAGGGAAGGGACACAAAACCGAAAATTTTGTCCACTTTCAGGAATTATTGCATCCAATGGTAAAGGCTTTAGAGCTCACATCGAGCAGCTTTGCTACGGAAACCGGTGCTGAACATTATATC
The DNA here is from genome assembly GCF_036705685.1 of Microcoleus sp. AT3-A2. Classification (NCBI taxonomy): domain Bacteria; kingdom Bacillati; phylum Cyanobacteriota; class Cyanophyceae; order Oscillatoriales; family Microcoleaceae; genus Microcoleus; species Microcoleus sp. AT3-A2. Next base: position 73,129 of record NZ_JAUBVF010000001.1, on the reverse strand, counting down.
GTGCGATCGACCAAATCGACCGTACCTGCCCGCAGACTGCTGATTCAAACTATCATTATGGCTCCTACAGGGTGCGATCGCGTGCGAGTTTTGGAACCGGACAAATTTAGCGCCACAATTCCCGGTGTCCGCACGGTATCCCACGTCAAAACAGCAGAATTAATTCCGCCCCTGTCTGGAGAAGAAAAAGTCTTCATCTGGCAGCGGACAATCATGCAATATCCCGCCTATATTCCCAAACTCAAAGAACTGCTGCAACAAGGCTATTTAATAGTAGCTGAAATTGACGACAATCCCATCCGTCGCCGCGAATATGCAGATAATAATTACCTCAGCTATCGCGGCTGTCACTGCGTTCAAACTTCTACCGAACCGCTAGCAAAAATTTTGCGGCACTACAATCCCAATGTTGCCGTATTTCCCAATCAATTAGCTTATCTACCGCCCCCGCGAATTTATCCGATTGAAGATACAGTCACAATCTTTTTTGGTGCGCTCAACCGCGAAAAAGATTGGCAGCCGATTATGGCAGCGCTCAATCGAGTTTTAGTTGCACACAAGCACCGGATTCGAGTTAAAGTAATCCACGATAGCAAATTTTTTGAATCATTGAAAATACAACAAAAAGAATTTGAACCCTTTTGCAGTTACGAACGGTATCAAGAAATCATGTACAGTTGCGATATCGCTCTGTTACCGCTCGTTTCCAACCCGGTTAACGAAATGAAATCCGACTTAAAATTTATTGAATGTGCAGCGCGGGGAGTAGCGGTACTGGCGAGTCCCACTGTTTACGAACATTCGATTGTCGAAGGTGAAACCGGATTGATTTATAGATATGAAAAAGAGTTTGAAACCAAACTAAATTCGCTGATTTCAGACACTTCTATGCGCCGAAAAATAGCCGCGAATGCTTACGAATGGGTGCGGGACAACCGCTTGCTGCGTGGGCACTACCGGCAGCGGCGAGATTGGTACTTACAGATGCGGGACGAGTTGCCACGTTTAAATGCTGAGTTGCGCGATCGTCTGCCGGAGTTATTTGGTGACTAAGTGCGGTAAGATTTATAGGGTTATTGTGCGATCGTTCTGTTTTATTGTTTAATTTCTAATTGTTACTCCACACCAATGCGAATTCTCTTCACTATTGCTCACTTTTACAATCCCAGCGGCGACGGGAAACACGCTTCCCAGCGAAATGATCCGCAACCACGACTAAATGCTTTAACGGCTTGCGTGACATCGCTGCAAGCTTTGTACGGCAAATCTCAGTCCATGATTGACATTAGCGAATGTGCAACTATCCCAGCAAATCAATCTCAACAGCACGAAATTGACATTGTTGTTTGCACTACTCAAGGTTATCATCTGTTGCCTCAGCTCCCAGTGCAGCCCAGATGTTTTATGCACCACGCTACAAAATGCGAACCGCTGCTGTTGGGGTTTGAGTGTCAAGCAGTTTTGCGAGCGTGTCTTAACAAATACGATTATTTCTGTTATTTGGAAGATGATTTAGTGCTGCATGATCCGTGGTTTTTTAGTAAATTAAAGTGGTTTACGCATCACGGGGGAAATGGAAATTTGCTGCAACCTAATCGCTATGAAATAGCGCCTAAAGGCGCGGTTTTTAAAGCATATGTTGATGGGGATTTAGCAGACTCAGCGACTTCTCCGTTTCAAAATGTAGAGGAGCAGCGGCAGTTAATGGGAAAAATCATGGAACAAACAGTCGCTTTTGAGCGGGCCTTAAATCCTCATTCCGGCTGCTATTTTTTGAATGCGGAACAGATGGCACACTGGGCTAAGCAGTCTCATTTTTTGGACAGGGATACTAGCTTTATCGGCCCGCTGGAAAGCGCGGCAACTTTAGGAATTATGCGGACTTTTAGAGTTTACAAGTCAACTCCTGCTTATGCTAATTTTTTGGAGGTTCAACATTTTGGAACGAGTTTTCTGAACTTGATTGGTAATAAGGTGAGGGTGCCGGAAGAAGGATGAGTTAAGATATTCAGGTAAGCTGCAATACTTGAGAGGTAGCATGACCCCGGCAACCGAAAAGATTGTCCTTCCCTCTCCCTTCCCCGACCACACTCAACTGCCAGAGGAAGACGGCACTTTTGTGAAGAATTTTCAGGAGCATCCCCAGAGCATTATTTTGACTGATTCTATCGGGTCGGTATTGCAAGGGCTTCATCCCGATGGGCAATATGCTATAGGGCAAGACTGTGGCATCTATTGGCGAGAAACAGACCCGCTTGAAAAGGGAGCAGAAGCTCCTGATTGGTTCTACGTGTCCAACGTGCCACCAACATTAGGAAATCAGATTCGTCGCTCTTACGTGCTGTGGCGGGAATTCATGGCTCCGATGATTGCTTTGGAGTTCGCATCGGGAGACGGTTCACAAGAGCGAGACAGAACGCCGCTATCGTACTCAGAAGTCGAATCGGCACCAAGACCTGGGAAGTTTTGGGTCTATGAGCGGATCATGCGGATTCCGTATTATGGCATCTATGAAATCAATAGTGGCAGGCTGGAGGTTTACAGCCTGAACAATGGGTTTTACCAGCAGTTGCTTCCGAACGATCGCGCTCATTATCCGATCGCGCCAATGGGCGTAGAATTAGGACTGTGGCAAGGCAGTTATCAAAACCAGACAATGCTGTGGCTGCGGTGGTGGGACAGCGAGGGCAATTTGCTGCTGACAGGTACAGAACGAGCTTCCTTAGCAGAGCAGGCTTTGAGTGCAGAAGCCCAAGCACGGCGGGATGCCATCCCTCGGTTGTTGGCAATGGGATTGAATACACAGCAAGTGGCAGAAGCACTCGGTTTATCAGTAGAGGAAGTTAGGCAGCATTCACAATCTTAATGTTGCTTTTTATTAATCAGAAGTCAAAACATCCCCGATTTTAACTGTGCCGCTGTTGATAATTTTGGCTAAAACTCCTGTTTGTGCGTGACCGAATTCCTTTTGGAGTAAACTGAGTAGGGAAATATCCCGATCGCCCGTTTCTGGATTCACTTCTATATTGACACACCGACCGATTCGTGCTGTAACTTCTATGCGCGCTGTGCCTAATTGAAACTGTTTTCCGATCAACTCAAATTCTGACCAAGCTGCCATATTTTCTAGCACAATGTTCGGGCGAAATCGGGCCACATCAATCTTTTGAACAGCGATTTCTGTTAATTGGTCTAATGTGGCTTGACTGAGTAAAGAAATGTGTACGGGTTCTCGATCGGGATAACGAGTTTCGCCGCTGGTGTCACCGACTAATTGCAAAGGTTCAAACTGCGGGTGTCTCGCTTCTTTTGTGGGTTCAATTGCCGCCAAATATTCGGTGAAAAAACTGCCGATGCGATCGCGCCCCGCTGCTGTGTTCGTTTCTGCTGATAACACTGCAACTCCTTCACGCTTGACTGTTAAAACGGCCGTTTCCGGTTGATAATCACATTCCAAAGCTGCTAAGAGAGGCCAATCGTTTTGGACAGCAAAATTTTTTTTGCTCATCCAAGGCATATTTTGGGCGGGCATCTTTGCAGCTTCAAGATTATCTGCAAACATTAAGGCAAAAGCTCGATCGCCCTTAATTCCGTGTCCTGCGGTTAAAGCAAACTCCGACATTTCTTGTGGCGTCAGCCCTTTTATTGGATAAATAAATAACTGTTTTATTGTTGCTAATGTCATGATTTTTTTATTTAAACTGAATTCTTGTCCCCCCCTTTTTAAGGGGGGGTTAGGGGGGATCGAAAGTGTGTCACAAACATTAATAAAATTGCTATAAAAACCCGATTAAGCTAGCAATTCATAGCGACGGATATCTGGAGGCCCAACGGCCAAACCGTCTAATTTCTGCACGGCGTCTTGAATGTGAGTTGAACCGAGATGTAGTTCGAGCAAATCTGCACTTTCCCACTCTTCAACAAACGTAAAATCTGTGGGATCGGCTTGATTTTGCAGGAGTTCGTATTTGATGCAGCCTTTTTCTTTGCGAGTGGGTTCCATAATGCTCAGCAGCAGAAGAGATTTAAGTTCTGCTACTTTGTCGGGAAAGGCGACGAGGCGGGCGACCACTCGCAAGGTTGTTTTGGACATAGGAGAAAAAAGTCACAGATAGGACGATCGAATTTACCGATTTTTATTTGGCAAACTCAACTATAGAAGATTTTACTTAAAATAACCTACACAGGTCGATCGGTCAACCGCAGTAAAATCAGTCCTAGACGCGCTCAATTCTTAGACACCCGGTTTCTTGCCAAATTCTTCGTTACTAAGCGCAGAGCGTCGTATAAACCGGGTTTCTTGAGATATTTTGGCAAATATCGGAGGCACTCAATCTTTGGGATAAAATCGCTTGTTTTCTGTAGAATATTCCCAGGCGAGATCCTCCGGGTCTTTTTCGCGGCTCCACTGAGCAAACTCCGGCTTAAGTTTCCACTTGCCGATCGTAGTTGCGTGAACTTTGAACCTGCGGGAGAGTTCCGTCTGGGTAAAAGAGATTTTGGGCTTTTCAGGAGTCTTGGTTTGAGCAATGGGGAATAAATTTGGTTTTTTATCTTGTGCTTTTTCCCGATTTGTGGGAGGCTCTTGAACAGCTATTCCCGCATTAGCTGTTTCGCTTTGATTGACAGGTGGAGCTATTTGAAAATAATACAAAATTCCGCCTTGTTCCGTCACTTCAAAATCTGCGGCAAACTCAGAGGCTCGTTCGTCGAGATACTCTTGAACCTTTTCTCCGGGGAGTTTCGCATTCATCGCCAAATCCAAAGCCGTAACTCGCCCTTGATTTTCCTTGATCAACTTATAGAAAACCGAGTCTAAATGAGCGAGTTTATTTTTTTGCTGCTGCTGATAGAGCTTGTAAGCCAAAGCAACGCCCGCTGTGGTGGCGATCGCCCAAAACATCCTTCCCGACTCGAAACTGGCAACCGCCGTCAAGGAAATAGGCAAAAGCAGGGTAAGATATCCCCAAATGCTTCCCTTCTTTAGGTTATTGCTGTTTTTGACCATAGTTCCTAAACAGGTACGTAGTTTAGCTTAGTAGAGTGTGTCTGAATGCCGCGAAAGTTTCTCGACAGTCGATATATCGATCGGCCCGCTGACACACCCAAAAACGGATACTGTGCCGCGTACACTCGCCTTGTGGACAATCCCTAATTTTAGACCAAAGTTCCAGCTCCTTTGATTCAATGTCGCAAGTAAATCGAAAATCGAAAATCGAAAATCGAAAATCGAGTGACGCACTCTACGACAAAATCCCAGAATCTACTTTTTTTTCAACCGAGGGTTCATGTACTTTTTTCGCAAACAGATTGCCATCCTGCTGATAGTTGTTGCTTGCTGTACGCTGACGATTAGTTGCAGCGAGAGCCGAGCTGTCCAGTGTACTAAATTTACTGAAATTGTCAACAAAGGCAACGCTCTCATTGATGTTGATAAAGACAGCAACGATGCTGCAACGACCGACAACTTAGCTAAAAATTTGAACCTGATAGCGAATGAACTTCAAGCTCTGCGAATAACAGATCCAACCCTGAAAGAAATTCAGGAGCCATCGGTTAAATCCTTCCAGGAAATTAGTCAAGCACTCGGCGACATAAGCAAAAGTCTTCAGGCTGGCAATCTCGCTTCTACAAGTATAGAAGGTCGAGAGCAAATCCAAACAGCTCAAGCAGATATAATTAGAGCAGGCCAACAGGCAAATCAAGCAGCCGCAAATCAAGACGCTTTGACTAGCAAACTGATTAATTATTGTAAGAGCGATCGCTAAAGGCTAAGAATTTTGAGTTTTGAGATGGCCGCGCGAACCCCAACAACCCACGGGGGGTGAATGAATTGGAGGAATGCGTCGCCTTCACCTACTATCTACCGCTTTGCAATTACCCAATTTAGTGATGAATTTCTAAATTCAAAATATAGCGACCGAGTTGCACTTTCTCCGACCACAACTCATATTCTAACCGCAGGTGTTCCGGTTCTGGCGTTCCTGTCAGCGTCAAGTTGCGAGTGAAGTTGCGGAGTCGCAACTGTTCGGGAGTCGCCAGCGATTCGCCCTGAAGCCAATAACGGCTCAGGCCGTACATTCCTCGTTCCCAGCAGTGGCGGTAACTGTATTTGCCGTTTCCTTGCATCGTCATAATGACTCGATAGGGCGAAACTTCTAGCCAGAGCAACCGGGGTTTTGTAGTTGGGGGCAAGATTGTAACTGGCTCGGCAGATGCGTCGGAGTCGTCGGAAAATTGGCGATCGATGATGGCTGGTTCATGCAACAACAAGTGAAAGCGATCGCGGTCTTTTTGATAAAGCGTACCAGCGGTTTCAACAACTGACCACAATGGTAAATCAGTGGATACGAGCGATAAACTTACAGGCTTGCGGTGATGCGTCAGCATAAATAAAAGTTTAGGAGTTGTTGTGGATCGGGCGGTTTGAGATTTGAGATTTTAGGCTTTAGATTTTAGATTTTAGATTAGCTGGGTTCCAAATTCCGGAGCTTTTGCTTAAAAAAATGAAAAATCTACAACTGGCAATCGAAAATCGAAAATTGTTTAGTCAAAATTCAATCATCTGGTCGATAACTCAGAGCTGGACATGAAATCTAAGCATATACACGGATAATATTTGTGAAATTAATGTGAAATTAATGTGAAATCCGTGCCGTTGCGTCCGCACTCCCGTGTCATCGATAACTGACAGCGGAGTCTCTGGGCGAGTTTTATCAGGCTTTAAGTTAACCGGACACATTGGGAAAAAACCCGCAGGCCGTACAAAAGACAACTGACTTAGGACTGGGAAAAAGGTAGGATAGCTAACGCCATCCAATCCTAGTTTATCTCAATGCAAGCTGACATTATAACTACTACGCTTCTTGACAAAAGCCAAACTTTAAGAATTCAAAAACCGGCATCGGGCTTGTCGCTGGTCGGGAGGATTCGAGTTCCGGGCGATAAGTCGATTTCTCACCGAGCTTTGATGTTGGGTGCGATCGCCCAAGGTGAAACGACAATTGAGGGACTACTCCTAGGAGAAGACCCCCGCAGCACGGCTAAATGTTTCTCGCTCCTGGGAGCCAAAGTTTCTGAACTCAACGCGGAACGGGTGACAGTCCGGGGCGTCGGAATTGGCGAGTTAGAGGAGCCTGTGGATGTCTTGGATGCAGGTAATTCCGGCACAACGATGCGGCTGATGTTGGGAATTTTAGCCTCTCATCCGGGGCGTTTTTTTGCGGTAACGGGTGACAGTTCTTTGCGATCGCGCCCCATGTCGCGCGTCATTAAACCGCTGCAACAAATGGGAGCGCAAATTTGGGGCCGAAAAAGTAATTCTTTAGCTCCTTTAGGGATACTCGGACAGCAGTTAAAACCGATTCACTACCATTCTCCGATCGCCTCGGCTCAAGTTAAATCTTGCATATTGCTCGCCGGTTTGATGGCAAGCGGAGAAACTACAGTCACAGAACCCGCTCTGTCGCGGGATCACAGCGAGCGGATGCTGCGAGCGTTTGGAGCCCAATTGAGCGTCGATCCAGAAACTTGTAGCGTGACAGTCACTGGGCCGACACAACTGCAAGGGCAGAATGTGATTGTACCGGGGGATATTAGTTCGGCGGCTTTTTGGCTAGTTGCTGGGGCGATCGTCCCGGGTTCGGAGATCGTCGTCGAAAATGTCGGCGTCAACCCAACTCGTACAGGCATTTTGGAAGCTTTGGAGATGATGGGGGCCGACATTGAACTGCAAAATCAGCGAGAGGCGGCTGGGGAACCGGTAGCGGATATTTTGGTTCGCAGTTCCGGCCAATTGCGGGGATGCACCATTGCTGGCGACTTAATTCCCCGACTGATTGACGAAATCCCGATTTTGGCCGTAGCGGCGATCTTTGCATCGGGTACTACAATAATTCGAGATGCGGCCGAGTTGCGAGTCAAAGAGAGCGATCGGCTGGCCGTGACTGCTGCCGAACTCAACCGCATGGGAGCCAAAATTTCCGAGTTACCCGACGGTTTAGAAATTACTGGGGGAACTCCTTTGATCGGCGCGGATGTTGACAGCTACACCGACCACAGAATAGCGATGAGTTTGGCGATCGCAGCCCTCAACGCCACAGGTATTACTAACATTCACCGGGCAGAAGCTGCTGCCATTTCCTACCCCGACTTTACCGCCACTTTGCAACAAGTGTGCCATCCAAATTAAGATTGGGCATTGGGCATTGGGCATTGGGCATTGGCCTTCCCAGGGCATTGGGCATTGGGCATTGGTTGCTGGTTACTTGTTATCGGTTATTGGTATAGCCTCACAAATAATACCAATTCTCCAAAGTTATGCAACAGTAGGGAGATCCCCCTAAATTCCCCTTAAAAAGGGGAGTATGGGGTTGACTTTGATTAACTCTTGTCCCCCCCTTTTCAAGGGGGGCTAGGGGGGATCTCCACTGTTGCATTCTTTTTTAAAATTGGTATAACCACTAACTAATGACTAATGACTAATGACTAATGACTTCCTCTAAGAATCTTTACCTACAACTTGTTCTTTTAAAGAATCAATTTCCGTTAACAACTCTTGGCGATCGGAAGCCTTGAGCAGATAGCGGTAAACAAACCAACCCGTATATCCCATGCCAATCAACTCAAAAATTGGAGCTACCAAAGGGACATCATTAAGAGCACCTAAAACTCCCAGCATTACCTTAATACTAATACCGCCTGCCAGAATTAAACCAACAGTTATGAGGGGCTTTTGGTAGTCAGCAAAAAAATTGGAGAGATAGGCTGGAAGCTCCGACAAAATTGTAATAACTTGGTCTTTAATATCTTGGAACTGGCTCGTCGGTGTTTCTGTGGTTGTCACTGTAGTCATGACCCCCGGTTTGTCCTCCACCAGATCTACTGTCACGACATCAGTGATTGTTTGTGTCTCGTCCGAAAAGTTAGCTTGTGTCATTGGATACTTCCTCCGTTGTCAGGTAAAATTGCAGGCTGTGAATTGCTGCCAGTATAATTGTCCGGCAATTAGCACAGCATCCGCGCTGCAGGGACTAATTGATGAGACTAAGGCAGAGTTTCACAAATTGCAAGCAAAAATAACGATATGACTTGATTTTAAACAATTTCCCTCGTTGCCAAATCGCTCTTTTGACTCATTTTTTCACTTGATCGAGGTCGATTTGATTCGGGCAAGGGCGTCCTTGTTCAAAGTCGGTGATATTGCCGATCGTGGTTTCGGCGATATTTTTCAAAGCTTCCTCGGTGAAGAAAGCTTGATGTCCGGTAATCAGGACGTTGGGGAAAGTCAGCAAACGCTGAAAAACGTCGTCTTGGATGACGTGATTTGACAAATCTTCAAAAAACAGATCCGTCTCTTGTTCGTACACATCTAAACCGAGGTAGCCAATTATACCAGACTTTAGTGCTTTGGTAACAGCTTTAGTGTCAATCAACTGACCGCGGCTGGTATTGATCAGCATCATCCCCGGTTTCATTTGCTCTATCGCCTCTGCACCGATCAAATGGTAAGTTTCCGGTATCAGCGGACAATGGAGACTGACAATATCAGAGGCGGCGAATAGTTCCGGGAGTGCGACGTATTCCATGCCTATGGCGAGGCAATCTGGGTTTTGGTAAACATCGTATCCCAGCAGGCGACACCCGAATCCGTGCAGAATTTGGGCAGTAATTGCGCCAATTCTGCCTGTTCCGACGATTCCCACCGTTTTACCATGAAGGTCGAAACCCAACAGGCCATCTAGGGCGAAATTGCCTTCGCGGACGCGGTTGTATGCCCGGTGGATTTTGCGGTTGAGAGACAAAATCATGGCGACTGCGTGTTCGGCCACTGCGTAGGGAGAATAAGCAGGAACTCGGAGGAGAGTTAGATTTAAATCCTTCGCTGCTGCTAAATCGACGTGATTGAATCCTGCGGATCTCAGGGCCAGCAAGCGGACGCCTTTTTCGGCAATGGCAAGCAGCGTTTTCGCGTCCAAGGAGTCGTTCACGAACGCGCAGACGGCCGGAAATCCAGCAGCCAAAACGCTGGTTTCCAGGTTCAGACGTGGTTCAAAAAAAACTAAATCGTGTTTGCCGCCGACATTCGCTGCTTCCAGAAAAGTGCGATCGTAGGATTTGGTATTAAATACGGCTACCTTCATGATTTTTGCCTGCAAATCCAGTAATAGTTGGAAATTTTTTCCAGATTAACTCTAAATTTTACTAGAGCGCCGTTGCCCCAAACAACCCACTTTCCATGAGAAATATTGAGTTTCGTAACAAGAGATCTCTGAAGACACCAAATTTTTAGTTTGAGGGCAACTCCTGCTTAATTTTTGGAATTTAATTGCTTATACTGTAGTCAAGCGCGATCGTTAATTGCTAAAAATTTAGGACAAACTCAGATGCGTAGAAAAATCAAAACTATAATTTATGAAATTTTAGAAACCTCAGATTCAAGCAATTTATACAGTTTAGCAGATGATATTTTCATATCTTGTTTAATTCTGATCAACGTCGCAGCTTTCATTGCTTCTACTTCGCCCACATTGTCGCCAGAACACACATCCTTTTTGGCAAACATCGAAATTGTTTCCTCCTTAGTATTTACAATAGAATATATTTTAAGGCTGTGGGTGTCCACAGTCGATCGCAGATACATCCACCCGCTTTGGGGAAGATTGAGATATGCTCTTACACCCCTAAGTTTGATAGATTTAATTTCCATCTTACCTTTTTACTTTTTGCTGTTCTTTCCTAGTTTAAACTTCGTTAATTTAATTCGTGTCCTGCGCTTGTTACGGTTGCTAAAAATGAGCCGTTATTCTCAGTCACTCAGAACTCTGGCAGCAGTATTGTACGCTAAAAAAGAGGAGTTAATTGCCACTGCATTTGCAGTTTTTATTCTGTTAATATTTGCCTCTAGCGTCATGTATTTTGTTGAAAATGAGGCGCATCCAGAAACTTTTGCGAGCATACCCGATGCAATGTGGTGGGGAGTTGTGACCTTAACTACTGTCGGTTACGGTGATATTTATCCAATCACTCCTTTAGGGAAACTTTTAGGAGCAATATTAGCATTTTTGGGAATCGGAATTTTTGCGTTACCTGCGGGGCTCATTGCTGCGGGTTTTTCCGAGGAAGTCCAAAGGAGAAAGCAGGAAAAAATGGCGGCTAATTTAGAGCAATCGGCGAATTGTCAATCGGTGAAAAGGCTGGCGGAAATCGAGGTCGGGTTTGGCCAAAAACAAAGGGCGATCGCGCTTCACATCGAAAGTTCGTCAGAGTTGATGAAAATGTGTGTTCAAATGGCAAAACAGAAGTTAGGAAGTGAGTTCCAAAACGAACAAATTCTGCGCGATTTAGCTATTCATCTGTACAATGAAGCCCTCAGCAAATTCGAGCTGTAATTACAGATATATATTGCCTGTGATTGCCACCCAATCGTTACGATAGCTTGTGGTTTGTTATGACTGCTTTCTGTGATGACTAATGACCAATGGTTGATTACCAATCTGGCGGCAAATTGTAATATTCTAGAGTTGATTTATCTGCCAGCAAATCTTGGGTTTTTCGGTCAATTTTAATCTCACCATCCGCCAAAACTAACGCCCTTTGAGTCGTTTTCCCAATCCAATTCAAATTGTGAGAAGCGATCAAAATTACCTCGATCGGCAATTGGGACAAAACCTTAGCCAAGTGACGCCGCCACGAGGGATCGAGTCCGTTCGTCGGCTCATCTAAGATTAAAATTGCTGGGTCTAATGCTAAAATGGCTGCCAAGGCTGCTAATCTTCTTTGGCCTCCTGAAAGTTCGTGGGCCGAACGGTTGGCAAATTCTACTAAACCAAATTCGTCTAATAGCGATAAAGCTCGATCGCGCGCAACTCCCGGCGGCACTCCGTAATTGCGGGGGCCGAACATGACATCCTCTAAAATAGTCGGCATAAATAGCTGGTCGTTAGCATCTTGAAAGCAAAATCCAATCTGCCTCCGCGCCTGCGATAAAGTCGCCTCTTCCAACTTTTTTCCCTGCACTCTAATCTCGCCCGATTGAGGCATTTTTAATCCGATCAAGTTTTCGAGCAAAGTGCTTTTACCAGCACCTGTCAGACCGAGTAGAGCAACTCTTTCTCCCGGTTGCAAAGTAAAAGAAATTCCCCGTAATATTGGTTTTTGTTGGGGATATCCGAATACTAAATTTTCTACTTCAATTGTTGGCACGGATTTGAGTTTAGTCAATTTTTATTTGCCTCGATTTTAGGATTAAGAGTATTTAACCGCAGAGAACACAGAGACCGCAGAGAGGGGAAGGGAGAAGGCAAAAGGTAGAGGCATGAATGAATCAGTTACCAATTACCAATTGCCCCTTCTAAATTACCACTTACCATAAGAAGCTATTGTTAATCCGGCTGCCATTAAAATTGCTACTTTCAGCCAGAGTCGCTCTTTTGGTGTTGATTTTGAGTCAGCAGGTAAAGCTCCTTGATAGCCGCGAATTAGCATGGCTGCGTGTACTCTTTCTGCCCGATCGAGACTTCGCAAATAAAGCGCTCCGATCATGGAAGCGCTGGCGTAACGCAGCCATCCTCCGGTGCCGGACAAGCCCCGGAGTTGGGCAGATATTTTCATGCGGTTGACTTCTGCCAGCAGGATTTCTAAGTATTGTCCTGTTAAAAGTACAATCTCTTGCAAACCTGCTGGTAGGGGTAATCCTTTGAGGGCGATTCCGAAACTGTGGGGTGGTAAAGTTAGCAGAAAACTGTTCATAATTAGCAGGCAAATTAGGGAACGCAGCAACAGAAAACTGGCGCGTTCCCAACCTTGGGGCAGCACTAATAAAGAGAGAAAAAGCAATTCTGCTCCCAATAGTTGCGCTAGGGTTCGCACCGGAGCCCTGAGCCAAAACGACCAAAAAAGTGCGATCGCCCCATAAATTCCCAGCCACAGCCAAGCACCAGTCTTCATAAAACCAATGCCGATGACAATTGTCAAAGACAGCCGCAATCGAAAAGGTATGGAGAGTTTAGACATCTTTAGGTTTTACCACCAACTGAGCAATGCCAAACGCCGCACCGAAGCTGAATGCAGAGCCTAAAAGTCCAGCAATGCTAGTACCAATAGGCTGTTCTTCTAATCCTTTAACTGTGTAATCTGCTAAAGGAGTAGGGTTTTCGATCGCCACAGCTTCTTTATCTTTAAAGCCGTGTTTTTCGGCTACCGCTTCTAACCCGTCAGGCCAACTTGAAGCAAACAGCGAAAGCACCCCCGAAATTAATAAAACTCCGATTACTGGCACTACCCATTTCTGCAATTGTGGCTGTTCTCCCGGCAGTAAATCCGGCCGCACTTTGACGAGATAAGTTAAAACGCCACCTGTAATTACCCCTTCGCCAATCCCAATTAAAATATGTACCCCTACCATTGCTGGCAATGCGATATTGAGCGCTACTGTTCCAGAAATTGCCAATTGGATCGCCACACAAATTGAAGCAGCCACGACGCTGAGGCCAGCGGCGATACCTGCAGCTAGGGGCAAACGATTTCTGGAACCTCCCAAAAGTTGCTGCAATGGCTGCAACAGCCACCAGCCAACCCAAATGCCAACTAGCCCCATGTTAAAAATATTGGCTCCCAAGGCGGTGATGCCCCCGTCGGCAAACAAGACGCTCTGAATTATAAAAACTGTACTCATCGCTAAAGTTGCCGCCCAAGGACTCCCCAAAACGACGGATGCGAGCGCCCCTCCCAACAAGTGACCGCTGGTGCCGCCAGCTACGGGAAAGTTGATCATCTGGGCTGCAAACACGAAAGCTGTAGTTAAGCCCATGATTGGGGCTTGTCGAAGTCCAAGACTGGCGCGGGTTTTATTTAGGGCAACTGCAATTACTGCTGCGCTTGCTATGCCGGTGGCAATGGCTACTGGCGGTGAAAGGAAACCATCAGGTATGTGCATCTATCTATCCCAAACGAGAGAAGTTCCAACTCTTTAGTCAACTATTTTTTACAAAAATTTAAAACCCCCTCTGGGGGCATTAATGGGTTCGAGCGATCGGGGGATTTGCGGCGGGCGATCGCTTACTCGATATAGATTCGGGCTTCCCAGCCAGAGTTTTGAGGATGAGAAATGTAACATTAAATAATCCTGAAGAATTATTCGGATATTTTACCGACCCCCCCCACATTCAAGCTTTTTGATAAGAATTATCAATGTTTGTTTACAGATTCAACTGCCAAATTGTATTCACCGTCAAGCTCAAGCAAGAATATTAAAAAAATATAAAGAATATACTGAAAATCTCTCATTGGTTTTATTCTCAACTCTTGAGAATAAATAGCATTAAGTTTTTGACGAGCGCAGCAGTGAAATTAGCAGATAGCTAGTCACAGCCCAAGTATTGCGTGTTAGAGAAACTAAAAAGTCTAAATTATTGCTAATTTATATAGTTAGCAGTATGTTTGCGGTTGTCGATCGTGCCAATGTGCGATCAACGACCCCACGAGCTGCATTATCAAGAAACTCAAAATACTAATGCACTTATTCTCAAGTAATTTTCCGCACAACCTACAGGATGTTTGCCAGTGGTGCAGCACTCAACCCAAGACTCAACTACCGATTTAGTTCCATCTGAATTTCCCAAACAGTTAGATATCGCTCAAGTTTCTGTCTACGGACTTAGCTTTTTATCCGCTGGTTTATTTCTGTTTTTACCTTTAGTTAACCTACTGCATCCAAGCCCTTGGCAGCGGTGGATGGGAACCATTCACGGCATGGGCGCAATGTTGGCATTAGTGGTAATGGTTTATACAGGACATTTGGCTTTTCCCTTGTTGAGAGGTGTCCCTAAAATCTTGCCACAAATGCGTACATTAGCCTTTTGGTCAACTCTTTTGAGTTTTTTAGCCATTGCTACTGGCAATTGGGCTTATATGCGGTATCGAGCAGGCATAGATTTCGGCGGAGCTAGAGCAGCGCTGAAAGAAAACTCTCCTCTAGCGCAGTACGTTTTGATGGAATATCACGAATTTAGCGTGCTGTTTACATTGCCTTTAACAGTAGCTTGTGCGTGGATTTTGTGGAACTACGGCAACTCGATTTTAGAAAAGCAAAATCGCCCAGTTTTAACCGCTACCTGCGTGGCTTTGATGGCAATCATGTTTTTCGCAATGGGCGGCATGGTGAGCGGACTTGGTGTTGCTAAAATTCACGCTCTATAGTCAGTGGTTAATAGTTATTTGAAAGTAGTGGCGCTGGCTAATTACCGATTCCCAAACTTAGGAGATTTTTGAAATGACTAGACAATTATCCCGCCAAAATTATGCGGGTAATGAACCTGTTTACGGGAAATTTTGGACTAAATTAAAACACTTTCCCAGCGGTTTAGCTGAAGGATCGGAAACAGCACCTAGTGTTTCCGGGCCGGCAGCAGCCGCAGTAATTAGTGCAGCAATTGGTTGTTTTACAATGATGGTGACTCACCACTTGTCAGACACATCGAAAGCCACAGAAAAAATTGTTTGGAATCTCGGTACTTGGATTCCCGGAAGCAAGACAGATAGCGAATTGTGGGGAAATATCGGCAGTTATACAGGCAAAGAAACTATGTTGCTTGTGGGTTGGCTGATCAGTTGGGCAATTCTCCATACTCTGTGGAAGAATAAGAACATTAAAAGCCGCACCATATTTTTCTGGATGTTTGCTTTGTTGGTTGCTGCCACAGCTATGTGCTGGCATCCTCTCTTTCCCTATTTGCCGTTAACTTAAGTAATGTGAGGTTTGATAATGGACGCAAAAAATAAGCCGATCCCAGCCAGGGAGATGCACAAAATAGTTTGGGTTAGCGTCGGAGTTTTAACTCTTTTCTTTATGACTTTTCCCATCGCAATGTGGCGCGTTAGCCAAAAAGAAAAGTTTCGCGGCTTTCACGTCAAGTCTTTCACAATCGAGGGGCAAAATCCCGCTAATGCTGTTGCTAATGCTGTTGCTAAGGGGCTGGCCCAACCAGCTATTGCCAGTAGCAGTGCGCTTCCGGCTGCAAATAATTCCTATTTAGCGGTTGACAGCCAAAAAAAGCTGCCTGACAAGTCTCCAAAGGTTGTACCTTTCACTAATACGTCTACTGAAACGGCTATTGCAAGTAGCCCTACAGATAAGACTGTCCAAGCTGTACCTGTATCAGCAGACCAGCAGGAAGTTCAGGCGGTGGATAGAACAAATCAGACAGCAGAAATTACAGATCGCGTAAAACTAGATGAGCTAGCTCTAAAAGTCTACGATCGCATTGATCAAAGTTGGCAAACTAGCCCTACGTTCAATCAAAATCTAGTCTATCGAGTCAGTACAAGTCAAGATGGGGCGATCGGCAATTTCGAGCCACTCAATCAACCAGCCAAGGATTACACCCAAGAAACTCCTTTGCCAAATCTGCTGAAATCTTCCGAAACTAGCAGCAGTAACAGTGCAGCACCAGTCGCTAAGTTTACTGTAGTGTTTGCTCCTACTGGAACCTTAGAAGTTAACCCCTAACTCACATACAACATCTATATCCGGTAAGGTGCGCCATCAGCACCTTACTTTTCATTTTTAACTTAAATGTGATATTATAAACAGCGCCCTCTAAGGCATTCTACATCTAAAACAACAAATGAAAGAACTTGACGAAAAAAAAACTCAGGAACTGCTATGCACCATCATGGAATGGGAGCTAGCAGGTGTCGTGCGCTACACTCACTATGCACTAATGGTGACTGGGCCAAACCGGATTCCCATCGTGCAGTTTTTTAAAGCACAAGCAACGGAATCCCTACTCCACGCCCAACAAGCAGGGGAAATTCTCACCGGTTTAGAGGGGCATCCCAGTCAGAAAATTGCTCCCATCGAAGAAACCTACAAACACGCCGTGAAAGACTTGTTGGAAGAAAGTCTAAATCACGAGAAAAAAGCGCTCAAAAAGTATAAATCTTTACTTGAAGTCGTGACAGACTCCAGCGTTTATTTGGAAGAATATGCCCGCAATCTAATTGGACAAGAAGAATTGCACCAAGTAGAACTGAAAAAAATGCTTCGGGATTATAGTTGATTTAATCATTAGTTAGTTGTTATTCGTTATTGGTTATTGGTTATTTCCAATGACCAATGACAAATGCCCTAGGCCAATGCCCCATGATTATAAAAAATGAATTTTAGTGAAGCCATACCAACTTTTGTAATTACCCTGCGCGAAGGCGTAGAAGCCGCCTTGGTCGTCGGAATTGTACTAGCTTGCCTCAAAAAAGCCGAGCAAAGTCACCTCAATTCTTGGGTTTATGCAGGTATCGCAGCCGGCATTGCTGCTAGCGGTTTTGTGGGTGTTCTATTCAATGGATTGCTGGCAGCACTATCAACATCAGAGCAGCCTTACGCACCAGTAATTAAACAGCTATTAGAGGGCGTGTTGGGCATTGTGGCGATCGCAATGCTAAGCTGGATGCTAATTTGGATGACTCAGCAAGCTCGCTTTCTCAAAGCAGAAGTTGAAGGAGCAGTTACAGCAGCTTTGACAGAAAATAGCAATGCCGGCTGGGGCGTATTTGGCTTGATTTTTATTGCCGTACTGCGCGAAGGTTTTGAAACAGTTATATTTGTCAGCGCTCAATTTCAACAAGGTTTAACTCCTGCTTTAGGTGCTTTGGGCGGTTTGACTGGGGCGGCAATCATTGGCGCGCTACTGTTCAAGTGGGGTGTCAAAATTGATATCCGCCTGTTTTTCAAGTTTATGGGGATTTTGTTGTTGTTAATCGTGGCAGGTTTGGCAGTATCTGCACTCAAGCATTTTGACCAAGCCGCGGGGATTTTGTCGCAGATGAATAGCAAGTATGCAGCGATTTGTTTTTATTACGATCGCCTAGCACCAGTCCACTCTTGTATTTTAGGGCCTATGGTGTGGAATGCAGCGGAAATTTTGCCCGATCGACAATTTCCCGGAGTGCTTCTTAAAGCACTCTTTGGATACAGAGATCGACTTTATCTCGTCCAAGCAGCCGCTTACACAATATTCTTAGCCACCGTCGGCGGTCTTTATTTCCAAAAATTAGGCTCTAAGGCGACTGTTCCCAGCAAAAATACTCAGCCAGCTCAAAAATCAACTCTTTCTCAGTAGTGCTGTCGGCTATTGTTACAGCTTATTTCACTGCTTTCACTGCTTCTGAGGTACCAAAAAAATTGCCTTATTTTCCAAAATCGGCCCAAAATTTTAGGGGTTTGGGATGGAATCTTTGACATTTGTATGATATTATTTAATAATGGGAATAGTGAATTTTTTTAAAATAAATATAGCAATCCTAAGTGATTTTCTCGCTCTGTAAAATCTGAAAGTCTTGCTATACAAGAAGTCTAGGAAGACAAGAGGGCGTTGTGTTGTGAGACTCAGATCGGATTGCTATAGTTAGATTTCTATTATTTAATAATACAGTCAAGAGCTAAAAAAAGCAAGGGCTAACCCTCAAAAAAAACAAAATTTTTCTCAACCTCACCAACTTTATAAATCACAAGTCGTAGAGTGGGCGATCGTCGAAAATATGTAACTTGCAGAGAGCAGAATTGGCAATGTCAGGCCCGCAAAGGTGCCGAGCGACACCTTTGGCGATGACCCACTACGAGCAAACAAACGCAGGGTGGCTCTAAAATCTCAAATCCCATCATCACTCGTCGCCACAGAAGTCGCGCCCGCAAACAAAAAACCTACTCCAGGCCAGATTTCTGGCGAACAGTCTTTCTGATACCGACTGAAGGCGCTTATAATTAATACAACAATTTTTACATAGCTCAAAAAGGTCTTAATCAACCTTATAATTCTTAAATGAAGCTTAAAATTAAAAAATTGCTTGTTAAAGTTACCTGGAACCCCCAGAAGGCTATAGCCTTCCCCATTCGGTTAGCGGTGAGATAAATAATGATGCCCCGGATACTTGTTATTGATGATGACGCGGCGATCGCCGAACTCGTAGCCGTCAACCTAGAAATGGCTGGCTATGAAGTCACCCAGGCAGAAGACGGCATCAAAGGTCAGGCACTAGCCATACAACTGCTCCCCGACCTGATCATGCTAGACCTGATGCTGCCTAGAGTAGACGGATTCACCGTATGTCAGCGTTTGCGGCGTGACGATCGCACCTCAGACATTCCCGTCTTGATGTTGACAGCCTTAAGTCAAACTCAAGACAAAGTAGAAGGCTTCAACTCCGGCGCCGACGACTACCTGACCAAACCCTTTGAACTAGAAGAGATGCTAGCCCGAGTGCGAGCTCTACTAAGGCGCACAGACCGCATCCCCCAAGCTGCCAAACACTCCGAAATTCTGAATTACGGCCCGCTAACCCTTGTCCCCGAAAGGTTTGAAGCTGTTTGGTACACTCAGACAGTCAAACTGACCCACCTAGAGTTTGAGTTGCTGCACTGCTTGCTTCAGCGCCACGGTCAGACAGTCTCTCCCAGCGAAATTCTCAAAGAAGTGTGGGGTTACGACCCCGACGACGACATCGAAACTATTCGTGTACACATCAGACACCTGAGAACCAAGATGGAACCAGATCCCCGCCATCCTCGGTACATCAAAACCGTATACGGGGCTGGTTATTGCCTGGAGTTACCTAACAACGAACAAGTAGCTGAAGAAACCAAATCCTCTGCTTGAGCTAGCGCGCCAGATACAACAAGCAGTTAATAATTCCTCTGCTGGAAAAGCCTGAGAGCATTTGCTCTCAGGCTTGGTTGTTTGGAGTTTGAGATGAATATGTCAACAAGTAGGCATTAACTCTCTTGATTCGGAAAAAAGCAATCCCGCACCCCCTCTAACCCTACTTTTAGAGAAGCTTGCCCGTAGGAAAGTACCGGATTTCTTTTTTCACCTTGTCTTTTCCGAGAAGATTGGATAGCTACTTAAACAATACTCTAACCATAATACTACTAATAATATTATTTATCAATAAATTTAGAGGTATTCCTTTAGCTGCTATTTTTGCTAACGAGAAGCCCAATTCCGCTCAAGCCCCAAAAACAGTCATAATCGTGATCTAACGATGTTTTTTCCTACTGATTTACATACCTGAACTCAAATCAGTGAAAATTTTTCTCAAATACCCCTTGACGAAACTCCTAAAATTGTTGATTATCTATATCAATAACCTGCAATCGCTGAAAACTCCCCTGACATCTTTCTCAAGAGGTAAATCGCCGTGACCAGCATGGCAAAATCCTTCCCAGCCGAAGGAAAATCATTTCCCAGGTGGGTCGGCAACGCCTGCTTAATCAACCTTTCCGGCCGTTTGCTCAGTACCCACGTCGCCCACGCCGGCCTCATCGTCTTCTGGGCGGGAGCCTATACCCTATTGGAGCTTTCCCGCTTTAATCCAGAATTGCCCATGTACAAACAAGGCTTAATCCTGTTGCCAAACCTAGCCAGGCTCGGCTTGGGCAGGGGTGCGGGAGGCAAAATTGTCAATACTGACCCGTACTTCGCCGTTGGCGCGATTCACCTAATCAGCTCAGCCTTTCTCGGCTTCGGCGGTATCTTTCACTCGCTCAAAGGGCCAGCAACCCTCGAAGCAAGAACTTCTTTCTTTGACTACACATGGGAAGACGCAGACAAAACGACCACCATCTTGGGCATCCGCCTAGTTTTGCTGGGTGTCGCTACCTTCTTGTTGGTGGCTAAAGCTATGTATTTGGGTGGTTTATGACTGTCTTTTTCTAATATTTATGTATTGCCACTTTGATTATTTTTGTGGAGTCTGTCCGTAACATTGCCAGAAGGAGTGCATCAAATCAAGCGCTTATATCCAATTCCTTGTTATTGCGATTTTGTTACTAACGACTACCGCCTCACCTTTACAGTATACCCGTGCGTTGCTGGTACTGAAGAGGCGATCGGTTGCACTAACTTTGAACCTAAGACTGGCTTTGCCAATGCTTATCAGCAACATTGCTCTAAACTTCACAAAAATTCCGCAGAAATACCGAAAACAACTTTTTTAGTTCCACTTTTAGCAAGGGGGATAGGTGGATAGCAGATTACCCTGGACTAAAGGGGGAGTCTAGATTTATATGGATTATCACGGAAAATATACTTTAGGAGCATCTAAAAAATAGCACGAATAAATAATAGATAATCCATGACAATCCTCGTTCAACTTTTTTATTTTTTCCGACATGAATTTATACAGTGCTAACTCACTCAAAGTCGAACTCAACCAAAGAGGCTGCCGCCTGACTCCCCAGCGGGAAACTATTTTGAGTGTCTTTCAAAATTTACCGCAGGGTAATCATTTAAGTGCGGAAGAATTATACAAGACTTTGCAGAATAAAGGAGAACGAATTGGCTTGTCTACTGTCTACCGAACGCTGCATTTATTAGCAAGGATAGGAATTTTGCGTGAACTAGAATTAGCAGAAGGACACAAACATTACGAACTGAATTTTCCCGAATTGCACTACCACCACCATCTGGTTTGCATTCAGTGTCACAAAACCTTTGAATTTAGCGATGAATCGATTTTTAAAATTGGCAAAAAGCAAGTTGAAAAAGCTGGGGTAGAACTGCTTGACTGTCAATTAACTGTGCGAGCTGTTTGTTTGGAAGCGCTACGGGAGGGATGGCCTTCTTTGGTACCCAGCAATTGGTTGTGTCCCAGATATCATTCTGAAATTGATGAGAAAATTAGTTGATTTGGATGGAATACAATTCGGTAATTGGTAATTAATCGTAATAGGTGATTTGTGCTTTTTTATTCGTTATGAGCTGTTAGTTATTAGCACCTACAAATAACCAATGACAACTGACAACTGACTGCTGACTGCTGAATTCACTTTTGCAATTAAGCAACCTCAGAATCGCAACGTTGGTGTTCCATCCGAAATATGTTAGCGTACAAACTAGCAACGATCTGTTTACCTTCCTGCGTCAACTGCAAGTAACCGAGAGATTCACTGATGTGAGGATAAATGCCGCTCCAGTAAAACTTAGAGTAGCTTTGCAGCAAGTCGCCCGGATGTCGATAGCCCAAAAGTTTAGTTGCACCGCTTTCTTCCAACTCGTAAAACAGCGCGCCAATTTTCTGCAAATATTGCGGGTTGCTGAGCTGACCTATCAAGTCAGCACCGCGAACTAAACTAGAGTAATTAACTGCATCCTCGTCAGTGTTGCCGTCAAGCACCGAGAAACGAGTCTGTTCTATGTTCTGCTTAATTATCTCAGCATTAATTAGCTTGTGGTTGCCGAAGCGCTCGTCAATGAACAATTTAGCTCTGTCAACTCGGTAAGGAGCTAGGCTGGCCGCTGTTGCACCGGGAGCAAGTGCAATTCTCATGCCATCTTTTCCCGTAGCATACAATCCTTCTGATTCTTGGTCTTGCCGGCAAACTCCTTTGACATATCCGATGTCTTGGCACAGCAAAGAAATGATGAAGTGCAGCCAATCTTCGCAGGAAACTCCGCCCTTGCGAATGTGTTTTCCCCGCAAGATTTCTTGACCGACTAAGCTAATGCAAATGGCGTGTTCTACATTGTGATAAAGAGCGTCGCTGTTGGCGATGTTTTCTAAGGCCATTGCCCCTACCCAGGCAATAATGTCAGCATAGTCTGATTTGTAGCCTCCGTAAGTGCGGCTGTACCCGTTCTGAAGTTGTTCGATGAAAGCCTCGATCAGCAGTTCTGTAGAATTAAACATACCCTGTCTTTTTACCTTAATATTTCCTTTTAAGAGCGGTGCATCTATTGGGGAGTCCTCTAATTTTATGGATGAGATTTTAGTTCACAACTCATGCACCCCGTGTGTACTGTGCTCCGTGGGTGGCAATCTCAAAACTCATTGACGCAGCTACGCCCGCGGTGTCACGAAGCCATCTCGCGCCCTGACTCAAAACTCCCAAGTAACTCAGTCCATCACTGACACCCATCCCCGCCGTACTGCATACAGCAGCCTGCTGACAATTTTTCGCTCCTCTGAACTTTTTAAACTGTGAGAATTAATTTCGTATTTAATTTGCTGGAACACAGTCCGATCGATCTTACTGGATTTCCAAATGTTCAAGTAAAGTTCGGAAATTTTATATTCAGGAATATAAGCTTTGGTTGTCATCTGCAGTCAACTCAATGTATATTTCTTATTATCCGGCAATTTTAGACAACTTTATGTGATGTAGATCGGCTATAGACTGTGATGCGATCGCAGGCTGGAGTTAATGCACTTCTCCTCACAATGGTAATTTGAGCGAAAAAGCTCGATATTGCGATCGTCATAAATTTTGCTGACGGCTGTGAAATTCATCATAGTTGCGCCTCAAATTATAGGATGTCACATACCATTCTCCCGTTGCGCTCGCCCCCTCCTAACTTGCAGCAAGGAAGAAAGGAAGTTTGAGCGCGGATCACGCAAATTTCTTGCCAAAGAAACACGCGTCGTGTATAATACAGAGTCTGGTATCCTCACTTACCCATAATTATTTTCATTCATCCCGTCCCCCGAGAGGGGAAGGGACTTTCAGTGCGGATACAGCCAAATCACTATATTCAGCAAAAAGCTAGAAATGCCGTAACTCATGCCCACTATTCAGCAACTCATCCGTTCAGCACGGGAACAAACGCAGAAAAAAACCAAATCGCCAGCTCTCAAGAGTTGCCCCCAGCGCCGGGGAGTTTGCACCAGAGTGTACACGACCACCCCGAAAAAACCTAACTCGGCGCTGCGGAAGGTGGCTCGGGTACGGCTGACCTCTGGTTTTGAAGTCACCGCCTACATCCCAGGGATCGGTCACAACTTGCAAGAACACTCGGTAGTAATGATCCGGGGCGGTCGGGTAAAAGATTTGCCCGGAGTTAGATACCACATCATTCGGGGTACATTAGACACCGCTGGGGTGAAAGACCGCAAGCAGGGTCGTTCCAAATACGGGGCCAAGCGTCCTAAAGAGAAAAAATAACACGGAACTCGCCCGATCGTCGGGGTTGGGAAGCAAAAATAAATTCGATCGCGCCGATCAATTAATTGCACGCTCGATCGTCATATATCCAAATGTGATCCCAAAACCCCAAACTCAATCATTCAAAATCAAAAATCCCAAATAGAACTATGTCTCGCCGCACAGTTATTCAAAAACGTCCAGTTCCACCAGATCCAACCTACAACAGCCGGTTGGTAAGCATGATGGTGAGACGGATCATGCAGCACGGCAAAAAATCCGTTGCCTCCAGCATCGTCTACGACGCCCTCAAAACCATCCAAGAACGCACAGGGGCTGAACCGTTAGACTTGTTTGAAAAAGCAGTCAAAAACGCGACACCCCTGGTCGAAGTCAAAGCCCGCCGGGTAGGTGGCGCCACCTACCAAGTGCCGATGGAAGTACGTTCCGATCGCGGTACCACCCTCGCCCTCCGCTGGCTGATCAGATTTGCCCGCGCCCGCACCGGCCGCTCGATGGCAGCCAAGCTAGCCAACGAACTGATGGATGCAGCTAATGAAACAGGGAGTGCTATTCGCAAGCGCGAAGAAACTCACCGCATGGCTGAAGCTAACAAGGCTTTTGCTCACTACCGCTACTAACTCCAACATAGGGCATGGAGAAGAGCGCGATCGTGCGGTATAAAAGCATCGGGTGAGAAATTGGAAAGTGTAAGTTTTGAGTGTTGAGATTGCTTCTCTTGGCGCAGTTGCGATTCGTGAAGCAAACTCAAAACTCTCAAAATCAAAATTCACGCACTCAAAATTCACGCACTCTCTGAATCCTCCATGTCGCATCCTTAATATTTTTGTAAACAAATCTTGCAAAAAATATTAAAATGTAACAATAAGCTCCAGAGACTTTTGTAAGTCGCTGGGGAGTGCAAAATAGGGTTACTGTGTAGTATTATAGTATTATAACAGCAACACAAGATTAAGGAGGTAGCTGTGGCACGTACCGTCCCGCTAGAAAAAACTCGCAACATCGGCATCGCAGCCCACATAGATGCGGGCAAAACAACAACAACTGAAAGAATTCTGTTCTATTCAGGCATGGTTCACAAAATGGGTGAAGTGCACGAGGGAACAGCAGTCACTGACTGGATGGAGCAAGAGCGGGAGCGGGGAATTACGATTACTGCCGCTGCTATCACCACCAGTTGGAAAGATTACAAAATCAACATCATCGACACTCCCGGACACGTAGACTTCACGATCGAAGTCGAACGCTCGATGCGAGTGCTCGACGGAGTGATCGCAGTGTTCTGCTCGGTAGGGGGAGTACAGCCACAATCCGAAACAGTTTGGCGACAGGCCGATCGGTACAAAGTACCGAGGATCGTGTTCGTCAATAAAATGGATCGGATGGGCGCAAACTTCTACAAAGTCTACGGCCAAATTCGCGATCGAATGAGAGCGAACGCCGTACCCATCCAAATCCCGATCGGCAGTGAAGAAAACTTCCGGGGAATTGTAGACTTAGTGCAAATGAAAGCCTATATCTACAACAACGACACGGGAACCGACATCGAGGAAGTAGAAATCCCCGATGAAGTAAAAGATCTCGCTGTAGAATACCGCACCAAGCTGATCGAGTCCGTAGCAGAAACCAGCGACGCCCTCACGGAGAAATACCTCGAAGGCGAAGAGTTAACGGAAGACGAAATCCGCTTGGCCCTGCGTCACGGCACTGTCGAAGGTACGATCGTCCCCATGTTGTGCGGTTCGGCATTCAAAAACAAAGGCGTTCAGTTGTTGTTGGATGCAGTCATCGACTATCTGCCCTCGCCCTTGGAAGTTCCTCCAATTCAAGGACTCCTGCCCAACGGCGACACAGCAGAGCGGTTTGCAGACGACAGCGCGCCGCTGTCAGCCCTGGCATTCAAAATCATGGCTGACCCCTACGGCCGCCTGACCTTTGTTCGCGTCTACTCCGGTATCCTCAAAAAAGGTACCTACGTCCTGAACTCCACCAAAGACAAAAAAGAGCGGGTTTCTCGCTTAATTGTCCTCAAAGCGGACGATCGGATAGAAGTGGAGGAACTGCGCGCAGGAGACTTGGGAGCAGCCTTGGGTTTGAAAGACACCTTCACCGGGGACACCCTCTGCGAAGAAGGAGCGCCAGTGATTCTGGAATCTCTGTTTATTCCAGAGCCAGTCATCTCCGTGGCTGTCGAACCCAAAACCAAACAAGACATGGAGAAGCTCTCCAAAGCCCTCCAGTCGCTCTCGGAAGAAGACCCCACCTTCCGAGTCAACGTTGACCCAGAGACAAACCAGACAGTCATCGCCGGTATGGGCGAACTGCACCTGGAAATCCTGGTAGACAGGATGCTGCGGGAATTCAAAGTAGAAGCGAACGTGGGTCAGCCACAAGTAGCCTACCGCGAAACCATTCGCAAAGCCGTCCGCGCCGAAGGTAAATTTATCCGCCAAAGCGGCGGTAAAGGTCAGTATGGTCACGTCGTGATCGAACTAGAACCCACCGAAGTCGGAAGCGGCTTTGAATTTGTCTCCAAAATTGTTGGTGGCACTGTACCCAAAGAGTACATCGGCCCAGCAGAACAAGGGATGAAAGAAGCGTGCGAATCAGGTATTGTAGCAGGATATCCCGTGATTGACCTCAAAGCTACTATGGTAGACGGGTCTTTCCACGACGTAGACTCCTCAGAAATGGCATTTAAGATCGCCGGTTCAATGGCGATCAAAGAAGCCGTGATGAAGGCGTCGCCAGTGCTGCTAGAGCCTATGATGAAAGTAGAGGTTGAAGTTCCCGAAGATTACATCGGGAACGTCATCGGAGACCTCAACTCGCGTCGGGGTCAGATCGAAGGTCAAGAGACGGATCAGGGTATAGCCAAAGTTTCTGTAAAAGTTCCACTAGCAGAAATGTTTGGTTACGCCACCGACATCCGCTCGAAAACCCAAGGTCGAGGCATCTTCACAATGGAATTCAGCCATTATGAAGAAGTGCCGCGAAACGTGGCTGAAGCCATTATCGCTAAGAACAAAGGGAACTAATGATTTTAGATTTTAGATTTTGGATTTTGGATTGAATCCAAAGTCTAGAATCTAAAATCTCAAGTCTAAAATCGCTAAAAGAAACAAGGAACAGATCAAGAATGGCACGCGCAAAATTTGAACGGAATAAACCCCACGTAAACATCGGCACGATCGGTCACGTTGACCACGGCAAAACAACTTTGACCGCCGCGATTACGATGACTCTCTCTGCACTAGGTCAAGCAAAGGCTAAGAACTACGCCGACATCGACGCTGCGCCAGAAGAAAAAGCACGGGGTATTACGATTAATACTGCTCACGTTGAGTACGAAACAACAGGTCGGCACTATGCCCACGTAGATTGTCCCGGACACGCTGACTATGTGAAAAACATGATCACCGGTGCAGCTCAAATGGACGGCGGCATCCTAGTCGTGTCAGCGGCAGACGGCCCCATGCCTCAAACTCGCGAACACATCCTGCTAGCTAAGCAAGTTGGCGTTCCCAGCTTGGTTGTCTTCTTGAACAAAGAAGACATGGTGGATGATGCTGAACTGTTGGAATTGGTAGAACTGGAAGTTCGCGAACTTTTGAGCTCTTACGATTTTCCTGGCGATGACATCCCCATCGTCACAGGTTCGGGATTGAAAGCTCTCGAAGCGATGCTTGCTAATCCTAAGACTGTCAAGGGCGAAAATGAGTGGGTTGACAAAATTTACAAGTTGATGGAAGAAGTAGATGCTTACATCCCCACCCCAGAACGCGAAGTTGACAAGCCTTTCTTGATGGCAGTTGAAGACGTATTCTCGATTACGGGTCGGGGTACTGTCGCCACAGGCCGGATCGAACGTGGAACTATCAAAGTCGGCGAAACAGTCGAATTGGTAGGTCTTAAGGACACTCGCAGCACTACGGTGACTGGTGTGGAAATGTTCACCAAGTCTCTGGAAGAAGGTTTGGCTGGCGACAACGTTGGTCTACTGCTGCGGGGGATTTTAAAGGCGGATATTGAACGCGGAATGGTGATTGCCAAGCCGAAAAGCATCATGCCTCACACTCAGTTTGAATCTGAAGTGTACATCCTCAAGAAGGAAGAAGGCGGCCGGCACACGCCCTTTTTCTCTGGCTATCGCCCTCAATTCTACGTCCGTACTACTGACGTGACCGGCACGATCGCACAGTTCACCGCTGATGACGGTACTGAAGCAGAAATGGTGATGCCCGGTGACCGGATCAAAATGACTGTGGAGTTGATTCACCCGATCGCGATCGAACAAGGAATGCGTTTCGCTATCCGCGAAGGCGGCCGCACCGTCGGCGCCGGCGTTGTTTCCAAAATCCTCAAGTAGGACTCGCATAACAGCCTAAATAGCAGAAAAGCCACCAAATGTCAATAGGCTTTTCTGCTATTTAGTGAGTAGTGAGTAGTTATAGGTTAGTGGCCAGTTGTTAGTAGTTATGAATTAAATGTTCAATAACAAATAACAAATGACTGCTGACTAATGACTAATGACTAATGACTAAAAATAAACTGAACCTAGAAAATTCAAGAAACAAAAATGGCAACAATTCAACAGCAAAAAATTCGCATTCGCCTCAAAGCTTTCGATCGCCGGATTCTAGACGCATCCTGCGAAAAGATTGTAGATACAGCAAATCGGACAGCAGCCACAGCGATCGGCCCGATTCCCCTACCGACAAAACGGCGGATTTATTGCTTGCTGCGATCGCCCCACGTAGACAAAGATTCTCGCGAACACTTTGAAACCCGCACGCACCGACGCATCATCGACATTCACCAGCCATCGGCCAAAACAATTGACGCTTTGATGAAACTGGATTTGCCAGCCGGCGTAGATATCGAAGTCAAGCTGTAGATTGACTTATCGAAAACTCGGAAAGAAGGAACAAAGATTAAATAAATTGTTCCTTCTTTTTGTATAAATTTCCCTAGTAATTAATTATTAGGTGTTAGTTATTAGTTAATAATCAGCAATAATTTCTGCTTCGACACGATATTAAATAATTATTCTTAATTAAGGCGCGCTCACTACAAAAACGCTCCTTTAGCAGTCGCTATCATCGCCTTCAGCATCACTTAGTTTAGCAAAAAGGTATATTTAACATTTTGACGAAATAACGCCTTTGTCAAGCTGCCAGCACCGGATATAGCGAGTCGTCGCTCCCGTTGCGAGCAAAAAAGCCCGATCGCTCCTGCCCCGGAATTGCCTTTAATCAGTTAAAGTAAGAAAAATAAGCGCAAGTACCGTCACTTTTGAGCGACAATGGCATCCTCTTCCTCTGTAGCAGTTCGCGAACTCCCCTTATTTCCGTTGCCGGAAGTGGTTCTATTTCCAGGTAGACCGCTGCCGCTGCAAATCTTCGAGTTTCGCTATCGAATCATGATGAATACGATTCTGGAAGGCGATCGGCGTTTCGGTG
Organism: Microcoleus sp. AT3-A2; assembly: GCF_036705685.1. Taxonomy (NCBI): domain Bacteria; kingdom Bacillati; phylum Cyanobacteriota; class Cyanophyceae; order Oscillatoriales; family Microcoleaceae; genus Microcoleus; species Microcoleus sp. AT3-A2. The sequence continues at coordinate 43,732 of NZ_JAUBVF010000001.1, read as the reverse complement.
TACTCATGTGGGACCCCAACCAAAACAAAGTCTCTGCCGTTGGCTGTTGCGCCGAAGTGATTCACTGCCAACGCCTGCCCGACGACCGCATGAAAATTATGACTATCGGGCAGCAGCGGTTCCGAGTGCTCGACGCCGTTCGGGAAAAACCGTATTTAGTCGGTCTAGTAGAATGGATCGAAGACGAACCGCCGCAACAAGACCTCAGACCTTTGGGAAAAGATGTCGAACAACTGCTGAGAGATGTAGTTCGCCTCTCCAGCAAATTGATGGATCAGCCCATCGACCTGCCCGAAGACATTCCCAGTTTGCCTACAGAATTGTCCTACTGGGTAGCCAGCTACCTTTACGGCGCAGCGACAGAACAGCAAACTCTTTTAGAATTGCAAGATACTGCTGCGAGATTGGAACGCGAAACCGAAATTTTGACTTCTACTCGCAATCACTTGGCAGCCAGGACTGTACTTAAAGATACCCTCAAGTAGCCAATTGGCCTAGGAAAAAGCACGATCGGTTTGACCTGCATTGAAGAAAGAATTACACACAAATCATTCGATTTTCGATTTTTGATTTTCGATTGACTGATGAACTAAGGGTTTGGATCGCGCGCCTAAAGTTCCATTCTTGTTGGGAACTGGTATCTGTTTAATTCTTAACTTCAAACAGGTTGGGATAGGTTCCTTATAGCAGTAAATGCTTGTGTTAGACAATCACGACCAACCGAAACCATACGATGCAGTTAGAGGCGGTCAACTGCCACCTCCTGTGGGCGGTGTAGTGCTCGGCGGACTAGCAGGAGTTAAACATCGGCTGTCTAGTTCTGTCAACGAACATCGAATCGCCGCCCTGAGAGAGACATTTAATTACGGCGATACTGGCTTAAAAATAGTCATCAAGATTTGTCAAAGCGAAACAGGGCCAGTGCAGCGGGCGGCCTGCGATTTGCTTCGACAAAGGCTGAATTCGATCGCCCGCGAAAAATTACAGGCCTTTGTAGCTTCAAGTTCAGATTCAGAAGCTGAGGTAGACAGCACGGAAAAAATATTAAAGCACTCCTCCGGTGCAGTCTCAGAAAAAAATTACGATCGGCAAATGTCCGAAGCACAGTTAATATTTGAGACAATTACGCAGCAGATGGAACCAAATTTGTTGCTATTAGAAGCACTGGTAGCCTCTGTAGAACGGGAAGAATTTACCAGCGAACTGATGAATCTTTGGGAACTATTAATCTTAGAAATTCAGGAACCTCTCAAAGAACTGCGTCAGGCTGTTGGCAGTGCGATTTCCGCCCAACTGCGGATTCAGTGGCTGTACAATCAAGCTGAATCTCAAGCCAACCAGTGGCAGCAGCGAGCTTTGCTAGCTCTTCAGACACAGGATAAGAATTCAATCCGCCTCGCCGTGGTTCGCCAGCAGGTGCAAGTCGATCAGGCTGCAGAACTAAAAATTGACTTAGACTACCAAACTGTGCGAGTAGAAAATCTTAACCGCAATTTGCTGGCTTTGGAAAGTAAGATTGCTCAAGCTAATTCCAAGAAAGAGATCCTCAAGATGCAGCTTCATTTTGCTAAGGTACAGCAGCAAATAGACTTCACTTTCAGCCAAGTCAATAGTATATTTTTTAGTCCTTAGTTGTCGGATTCTGCGGTTATATATTCCGTAATCTCAAACTTGTCTGACGCAAAAATGTATTGCTCCACTTAAAATTGCCTTATCTAACTTAGCTCCGTCCAGATTAGCACCGCATAAAAATGCCCCGCTCAAATTAGCACCGCTCAAATCAGCACCGCTCAAATCAGCGCCCTCAAGGTTACTTTCACACAAAAAAGCGTTTCTTAAGTTGGCTTTCTTCAGACTCGAACCCCGCAGTTTAGCCTCACTTAAATTTGCTTCTTCGAGGTTTGTATTGTCCAAGCAAGCATCTAGGAGGTTTGCTTCCATCAAGTTCGCTTTTTCCAAGTTTGCTCCACTCAAATTAACACCAATCATTTTGGTGTCGCTCAAGTTTGCGTTTTCTAAGTTTGCTTCAATCAAATCAGCTCCTGTTAATCTTGCGAAAGTTAGATCGGCTCCGCTCAGGTTAGCTCCATTTAGGTTGGTCATCACCAGACAGGCATTCTTGAGCTTGGCACCTATTAAGTTTGCCCCCCTTAAGTTGGCCAGGGCAAAATTTATTTCCTTGAGATTCGCACAGGCTAGATTAATATGAATTAGGAAAGCTTCTCGCAAAGAAGCCTCTTTCAAGTTGGTTTCATGAAAATTTCTTTCTCCGGCTGCGTATCGCTTGAGAAGTTCATCCGCATTCATCTCACCAGCCTCCTAAGTTTTACTTAAAAATAAATTATACTACTGACAGTACATTGTAGCAACCAAATATTTTTAAAGTTTCTGTGTGATTTTTTAATTCTTCGAGTGCCGAGCGAACAAATGCTTGACAGGCGTTAGCTTCAACGTCCATAAAGAAAATATATTCTCCGAGCGATCGTTTAGTCGGTCTAGATTCAATCCGACTTAAATTAATACCGCGACTGGCAAATACTTGCAAAGGTTTTACCAGTGCTCCCGGCATATTGGCAGGTACGCTGAAAGCTAGTGAGGTATGGGTGCAATTAGACGATGAAGCATCGAGGATCAACTTAGAAGCAGATTGTGTAATGGATTTAAGGGATGATCCCTCCCCTTGTTCTACGTTGGCGATTTCTCCAAAACTCCTGCTGAGTACCCAAAATCGAGTGTAATTATCGGGATAATCATTAATGGGTTGAGCTAACACTGGCAAATGGTAAAGTTCAGCAGCTCTTGGCGAAGATATCGCTGCTACATTTGTATCTTCCAGATATTGCAATGCTTCCGTGGTTGAATTTGCCGGAATTAATTGAGCTGAGGGAATAAACTGCCCCAACCATACCTGACACTGAGCTAGCGCTTGCGGGTGAGAGTAAACTTTGTGAATCTCGTTAAAATTTTTAGCATTAGACACTAGCGCGTGGGAAATTGGCAAAACTAAGGCGTGTTGAATGCGGAGTTGATCGAGTCGCCACAGTGTATCTAAGGTGACAGTCACGCTGCCTTCGATCGAATTTTCGACGGGCACAACTGAATAGTCAACCTGCCCTACGGCAGATGCCTCTAGCGCTTGGGAAATGGTGGAATAAGGACACAGGGTGCATTCCAAGTTAGTTTCCAGGCTCAACCAATTGACATAAGCTAGAGCCGCTGTTTCTGCATTTGTACCAAGAGGGCCGAGATGTGCGATAGAAATTTTCATTTAGAGGCAATTTTAGGTTACAAATGTTTGCTTTACTCTCATCAGCTACGAAGTATGATGAAAAATTAGCGATGTCCCGAAAGCTTTTATCAGTGATTTCTCGGATGACATGGCTGGGTTCGCGACGTATGTCACCTTAAAAAAGGTGATACTTTATTAAGATATACTTAGGAATCCTATATTTTGATATTTTCTCATGTATACCCGCTTTAATTCTTCCCAATCAGTTGAGCTCGCCGTACCAGAGGAACGGGTTCCCATTCAACATTATCTGCGCCAACCGAGGCGACTGGTGAATGCCCTTGTCGATCAAAGTCGCACAGAACAGCTAAACGATGACTGTTTCCGCCTAAAAATGCGACCGTTACAATTTATGATGCTGAGCATTCAACCCACAGTAGACATGAGGGTGTGGGCCCAGTCGGATGGCACAATCAATTTGGAGTCCGTCGCCTGCGAAATTCGTGGCGTGGGTTATATCAATGATCGCTTTGCTCTCAATCTCAAAGGAAAGCTTTGTGTACACCAAAGCAGCGGGGTAGCATACTTAAAGGGAAAAGCGGATTTGGAAGTGCAAGTAGAATTACCGCCGCCGTTTTGGCTGACGCCCAAACCCATTTTAGAAGCAACGGGGAATGCTTTGCTTAAGAGCGTACTGCTGAGCGTGAAACAGCGGTTGATGCACCAGTTGCTCTTAGATTACCGCCGCTGGGCAAACAGCGAAAGTGAGCTAACATCGATCGATCTCCCCCCAATCTTATCTTTAGAAGGGTGAAATCCTATTAGAGAACCTGTTAATTAGTGTATAGGGATATGTAGGCACAAATCAGGCTACTTACCACAATATTAGTTAGACGCTCGAATTGGGCATCGGTCGCTTTTTTGGAACTAGCAAGCAGGGATAGATAGATAGCTGTCGGTCAGTCAAGATCGATTTGAGTCAGCCCTCCAAGTTCATCGTCTTCGATTATTCCCACGCCCCCAGGCCAAGCTGTTGACCTGTCTTTTGAAACTTCGTCCTTTTGGCGGAGTTCTCGCTGCGGTGGCTTGATTATTTTGCCCGGTTGATTCGTGGCGCCCACCCTAATCCGGATTTTTGGCCCGGAATTGCCCAAGCGAATGGTCATCCCGTCTGCGACTGACACCTGAGCGATCGGTCTATCATCTACATAAGTGCCGTTAGCACCAAAATTAATAATTTCCCAGCCATGGGCGTGATTCCAGAGCTCTACGTGGTGGCGGGAAACTACAGCGCTGTAAATAATTACATCATTGTCGTTCGATCGACCGATCCGAACCACCGGTTCGGATTCAAAACACCAACTTTGAACTGGGACAGATTGGATAGGATGTAACAGAGTTAAGGTAATCACGGATGTTTTGACACTCCACCGCCAGACAGAAACGGGGATACTTCTAGAGAGATTTTTTGGGAGAAAACTGCAAAAACTTTGATTTTTAAAGGCGTCGTCAGTGCGCCACTATTCCCTCTATCTGCCCTAAAAGTCGAACTTTTGGCTGCTTGAGGAATTTGAACAAACTTTTGAGGGTTAGCTTTTGGCGCAGGCGCAAATTTTTGCTGTTCTCGGTAACAACCAAACACGATGTTATTAATCGGGTGAACTTCCCAGTGATGGACAGCGGTTTTAACCGCTTGATTAATTTGGTCTGTGACGGAGCGATTCTGCCGATGGGTGAGCCGCTCAATTCGATCGGCCAAATCACCCTTTTCCCGCTGATGAACCAGAGCATTTAACTCAGACCCGTGCTGGTTGCACCGCTGATTCGAGTTTTCGATCGGGCGACAGTCACTGCTCAACGACTCGCTGTTTATAAACAAAGAACTTAACCAATTATTAATCCTGGGGTCTCTAGATAAAATACTTGTTGATTGTATCAAACAGCATAGATCATTTTGAGTTGCTAACATTTTCCTTATTGATGCGATACCTTTAAAATACAATGCTTTGAGCAGCACTGGAATTTTGAGCGACCACGCCTCAATCTCTGATAGCGAAAATACCGATCGACCTTCCTCGCGCGCGCCACCCCAAAATGTGCTCGGAAATTAGTCGCAGGGCGAGCAGGAAGGCCAAACTTCAGCTCAAATCTGACTCAGGCGGCTCCGGGTTCGGCCCTGGCGGGACAGATTCTTGCCTTTGCCGCTTCAACTCTGCAACTTTTTCTTGAGCTACATCCCTGACTTCGAGAGCTTTATCTTGGAATTTTTCCGCCAGACTTTGAGCGCCCCGCTTCACGCCTGCCACATTTTTGAGAGTTCTGTCGAAATCTTCGTGTAAAAACTCTGCTACCAGACCGACTTTTTTGTGCAGTCCCTCCGCGTACTGCACTGGCTCCGATACAGCAGCTTCAGAGACGATCGCCCGCTTGCTGCCGATGGTCGAAATAGCTGCCACAGGTAACAGGTAAATGTCGTCTAAAACGCCACGCCAGCCGCTCGATTTAAATAGGTAGTGGGTGACTGAACCCGTCCGGGCATCAAATAAGTAGTCAACCACTGCACCTGCCTTATTCCCAGCGTCCGTGAGCACCTCCAGCCCGATCGGACAAACAGCTTGTTCCGGCTGATGCAATTCCGGCAGTTCCGGGTTAATAGTGACAAAAACATTTTCCCCCACCGTATCAACTTGCGCCCAAGCGAACCAAGTTTTTTTGCTGCCCAAAAGTCCCGACTTGCAAGTAAAGCCGATCGCCCGTTGGGAGTGAGCATCTAGCCAAACCCGATCTACCCTGCCGACCTCTTCCGCCGTTCTGCGGTCGATGGTGCGGCGGCCCTGCAGTTCGCTGCGCCTAACAATCTGTGGTGATGTACTCATAAATAAACTCCTGAGTGCCGCCTTTGAAAAATGTCGATCGTCCAAAGAAGCCGATTTAATATTCTTCTTCCGAATAATGGCGATTATTATCTGCCTCGGTTAACTCCTCCTCTTCCCTGGAAGTGCCAACTTCTTTTTGGTCGGGAACAGGAATCGTGCTAATGTGCACGCCGCCCGAGGGAGCGTTAATTTCCTTAGCCTCCCTGGGCTTGACGCTAATTTGTCCTAACTGGACTGAGGACTGATTCGGGCCTACGTTGATTTGAATTTTCGGACCTGAGCGAGCCAAGTGAACGATCAGACCGTCCACAATGGGAACCTTAGCGATCGGCTTACCATCGAGGTAAGTGCCGTTGGTACCTAAATTGATCAGTTCCCAAGTTATGCCGCTGCGCCGCAATTCGATGTGGCGACGAGAAACCACAGCGCTAAAAAGAACGACGTGGTTTTCGGTCGAGCGCCCGATCCGCACGACCTGCTCGTCTTCAAAGATCCAACTGCGGACGGGTATAGACTGGAGTGGATGTAGCAAGGTCAGCTTAATCACATTGGCAGCATTGAGTTTTGGTAGAGCGCCTCAAGATGCGATTTTAGATTTTAGACTTTCGATCGCCCAATCCAAACTCGCTCTAAGAGATTTGAAATAAAAATGTAACCAGGTCTCCTTTGCCCAGAGAGATGCGGTCTCCCGGTCGCAACCGGTGGCGGTTTCCCTTGGGTAGCGGAGTATTGTTGACGTAAGTGCCGTTGGAACTGCCTACATCTTCTAGGTAGCAAGCATCTCCCTCCACCCGGAGATTTGCGTGTACCCGAGAAACTATCTCAGAATTAGCAAATCCCGAAACATCAATATCCGGCGGCACTAAGTCATTTGGCTTGCCTATGTGAACCACAGACAGACTGTGAGGCAATTCCATCGGCGTATTTGTCTGAACGTGTAGCAGGCGGGCCGACTGCTGTTGCAGTTGAGTTTTAGCTACACCTGCTGGCTGTGGACCCGGAACCGGAGGAGAGATATTTACTGGTGTTGCCACCGATTCAGTTGTAACAGGAACCGAGGGCGAAGGCGGGGGATCTGGAATCGTCGGAATGCTGGCGGGAGTTTTTTCCAAGTTGAGACCCTTATTCAGGGTAACTAGAGGTTCCATGGCCATCAGGGGTTCGGGTGACACTAAATCGGGCGCCGGTGACGATACCACTGTGGGGCCTACAGGCGAGGGGGACGGTACTGTCACCTCAACTTCTGGAACTATGGAACCCGGACGCAAGTTAAAGCCACACTGGCCGCAAAATGCTGCATCTGTCTGAACTGCTGCACCGCAGTTTGAGCAACTTGCGGTAACAGGTAAAGGCGTGTAGCAAGCCTCACACTGGCTGGCCCCGTCGGGGTTCTGGTGATTGCAATTGGGACAGACAATCATCGATTTCTCCTTGCTATCGGCCAGATTTTCAAATCAGCCTCATAAAAATACTCGTGTATATGGTCAAATTTTAACTTTAACCGCCACAATTCTTATATTGCTTCGCTAATACTAGCAACTGAGCTGACGCTGTGACGTTAGCTGTGATGGGCAAGATTGAGTTAGTGATAATGCTGACTGTGTTGGCACGCTTGCGGCTCTGTCGGCTATTTTACTGTTTCGCCAGCCGCCGCATCGAGCAGCCACCAAAGTTCGCCTTCTGGTTGAACGAGTCTGGCTGGATAGGTCATTTCGTCGGCTGCGGGGGCAAAAATTTGAGCTAGGGCGGGTTGTTTGCTGGCTCCTGCGACCATGAAGATGACGCACCGGGCGCGGTTGATTAAGGGGACTGTAAAGGTAATGCGGGGTTGACCGTCTTTGTTGCCGACAGTTACTAGGGCATCGCGGACTTCCAAGGCTGCTGTGCCGGGAAATAGAGAGGCTGTGTGGGCGTCGTCTCCTATGCCCAATAAAATGATGTCGAAGGCAGGAAACTGGCCCTCGGATACTTTGAAGAACTGCTGCAATTCGGTTTGGTGCGCCTCCGCGTCTGCTGCGGGGTCGCCGGCGCCTGTGGGCATGGGGTGGATGTTGCTGGCGGGGATATTCACTCGATCGAGCCACGCGAGGCGCGCCATTTTTTGATTGCTGTCTGGGTGTTCTGGGGGAACGTAGCGTTCGTCGCCCCAGAAAACGTGAATTTTCTCCCAAGGCAGGTCTTGGGCTGCGATCGCTCTGTAGAGTGGTTCCGGTGTGCTTCCGCCCGCTGCTGCGATCGTACAAAGTCCGCGTTCGGCTATGGCTTCTGAGATTTTCGACAGCACAATCTCCAGCGATCGATCTATTAGTTGTTCCCGATTTGCTAATACTTCAACTACTTTTTTCATTAATTTCCTCTCAACTTTCCTATTCGTGTTGTTCTGGGCAATTGCCAATTTTACCTTGACATTTTGGTTTGACATTTTGGTTTGAGGTCGATCGGCTGACAGACCCGGCAGGCCGCGCACAGCACCCCATAAAATTTTATCATCTTATGCCTATTGATTTAAGGAAAGCAAGACATATTTCTACCAGTGCTTTATGGATTTTCACCGGTTGCATTGAGCTTTCGCAACTTTCAATCAAAAGTTCGATCGTACTCCGAGCATCTCTGCAGAAAGTAAAAAGCGTTTTTTGGGACTCCGATCCGTCCCGCACAGCAAAGTCTATAAATATAGCCAGCCTGACGATCGCACACCGACAGTAAAAGCCCAACCGAGATGCTCCCGATCCCACTTACCCCGGCATAGCAAAAATAATCAAGATTGATGTGGTAGACTAGGAAAAATAGTTTTAAATCCGCACGCTCGGAAGGAAGCAAAACTATGTCAATTTTTAAGCGATTTCCTACATCAGTCCGCTATCTAATAGCGCGGTTGCGCCACTGGACGCAACCTGCGGTTTGGGCTCCGTTAGCCGTGCTCTGTGCAGGGGGGTTATTTATCTGGGAGGTCTCTGTAAATCCAGAAAGGTTGAGTATAGATGGCGAAGAAGAACCAGCCTCAAACACTCCAGCTTCGCTATCGGGACTATCTGCTGAAGATACTGCCATTGCGGCTGAAATCGACAGCTCACCAGTGCTAGTCAATCAGTTTAAGGGCTCTACTGCTTCTGAACTGAACTTGTTAAATTCATCAGTAGTAAAAAGCAAAGGTTTATTCGAGGAACTTCGAGATCGGGACTTAGAAAATCCTCAGCCATCTTCAGCCTCCAAGCGGGTAGGAAGCAGCGGATTGGTCCCCTTGCCAAATTTAGCAAATTCTGCTGTCGAGGCCGGAAACAATAACCCCCAAAATTCCAGTTTGCCAAGTTCAAACGCAACATCAGCGTTGAGTTTATCTGGCAGTGGGAGACTGACTTCCGAGATAAAAACGATCAAGCCTGAGTCTGGGGGTACAGCAACAGCAACTTTATCGCAGGCGTCGAGTGATGCTAATTCAGATAAACAAAACGAAAATTCTCTGCCTTTGAGTCCGCTGCAAGCAGCTATGAAAAAATACGTCGTTGCTAACACTTCGGCAACGGCGGCTTCGCCTGAGAAAACGGCAGACTCGGCTACATTGCTCGATCGACCGGCTTCCGATCCGGCTGCAGGAAATGCGACAAATTTGCTCCCAACGACCGCTACTGCTCAAAGTGGAGCAAATCCTGTGAATGTTCCCACAGCACTTCCCCCAATTGTGGTTCCGACAAATACTGTGAGCAAGGAATCTCAAGAATTCTTAAAACCGACAGCTACAGTCCCTGAATCATTGGGGGGGTTAAATTCCAGAGTACCGAACCTCTCCGAAATTAATGCAGGGGCTGCAACGGTGGCTTTGCCGAAAAACCCCTACCAAACTAATTTATCTGGCTCAGGCTTCGCACCTGAAGTTCAACCTGTGGCACTTCCAGTAGCCATACCTTCGCCAACACCTCTACTTCCAAATGTCGGTCCATCTCCCTTTCCGAATGGGATTGGGGGAAGCAAGATAATTAGCCCTCAATTCTCTCCCAATTCAGCGAATTCTCAATTTCAAACACCTCCACCGAGTCAGCTTAATTTGCCGGATCAGCCTAACTTTGGAGTTGTTCCCCAAAACACAAATCAGGGCGTGCAGCCCATTCAACCTCAAACTTTTGCTACACCCCGCTCCTTGGCTCCGGGACGCTACATTGGCGGTGGCCAAATCAATACTTTTTCTAATCCTTAAATGAAGGAAGTTCGGCCACGAAAACGATATTATCAATTCCCAATACTTAGGCTACGCGGTTCCTTTCCTTCGACTTCGGTTCTCCTCAGCATAGTCGAAGGGAAGGGAGCCGAAGGCAGTCAAATTGCAGTACAAGTTCCGAATTCGCCATTCCCAATGTTAGTGGTAAAACTTACCTAGCGGCGGCCCGCGCCAACAATAATCCCCCGATTCCCAAACCAAACACGATGGGCAGCCAAGCCGAAAGAATCGGAGTCAAAACAGCTTTCACGCCCATAGAACTGGTGATGAAAGAAAATACGTAGTAAGTAAAAATCACAACTACGCTAATACCAAAACTCGTTCCTCGGCCGGAGCGGCGCGGTTGAGTTCCCAAAGCGGCTCCCACTAAACCAAATACCATGCACACGAAAGGAAAAGCATATTTTTCTTGAATCCGCACCTTTAATTTGCGAATTTGCGGTTCGTCGCCACTGTTTTTAAGGATATCCAAACGCTCTAAAGCTTGGGCAATGTTCATTTCCTTGAAATCCCGCGCTCTAGCAGCTAAATCTAATGGCGTGCGGGGGAGTTGCAACTGCTGGTGTTGAAACCTAACTATATTGCGGTAAGAGCCATCAGGAGCAACTATATAAGCGGTTCCGTTGAAAAAATCCCAGGTATTTTGTGAGGGATTCCAAGTAGCTGATTCTGAAGAAACGATTTGATTGAGGCCAGGGGTGGAGCGATCGATAATTGTTAAACCTTTCATTTGCTGGCCGTCAAATTGTTCTGCATAAAAAAAGCGGGCGAGGATTTCGTCGCCGCCTTTTTCTGGTTTGCGAAATTCTGTGTAGATAATATTTCTATCTTGAAATATCGGTTTTTCTCGCTTCAGGGCTCTGTCTAAAGTGACAGTAGCTCTGTAGCTAGCGGCGGGTACGACTAACTCTTGCAAAGCAAAGGTGAAGCCGGCAACAATTAAACTCATTATCACTGCAGGCAGTATCAATCGGTAAACGCTAACTCCGCAACTGCGGAGGGCGATGAGTTCGCTGTCGCTGGACATTCGGCTGTAGGCCATTAAGGTTGCTAGCAGCATTGACATGGGGAAAGCCAATACTACGAAGTAGGGAATTTGCAGGAGAAAAATTTCTATGGCTGCGCCGTAGGGGAGGCCGGATTCTGCTACTCTGCGGACTAATTCAAATAAAGCTCCAACTGTGACGGCGACGGATGTAAAGAGTCCGACGCCAAATAAAAATGGGCCGATTAGTTCTTTGGTAATGTACCAGTCCATTACTGAAATTCTCGGCAGCCAGTTGATGGGATTCAAAGAATTGGATATTGCTATTTTCATAGTGGCGCTTTCTCGCAGATTGCTCCTCAATCTAAAATCTAAAATCTAAAATTCTGCCGTTTGCTGAATGCCTTCAAAAGACTATCGCACGAAGTTGTCACCTAAGTAATACTGTCGCACTAAAGGGTTGCTGTAGAGTTCTTCTTCAGCCCCGGAGGCTAAAATTTGGCCGTCTCGCATGATGTAGGCTCGATCGGTAATTTCGAGGGTTTCTCGGACGTTGTGATCGGTGATGAGGATGCCGATTTGGCGATCGCGCAGTTTAGCAATAATGGTTTGAATTTCGTCTACGGCGATTGGATCGACGCCTGCAAACGGTTCGTCTAAAAATAGGAACATGGGCCCGTCTCGCCCTGCAGCTAATGCTCTGGCTAGTTCAGTCCGCCGCCTTTCTCCCCCAGATATTTGAATTCCCAAACTGGATGCTATTTTTTCTAAGCGAAATTCTTGCAATAGGAAATCGACTCGCTCGCGCCATTCCCAGCGAGGTACTTGAGTTTGTTCTAGGACTAACAAAATGTTGTCGCGCACGCTCATGTTTCGGAAAATGCTTGCTTCTTGAGCGAGATAGCCAATTCCCAAATGCGCTCGCTGGTGCATCGCCAATTTAGTGATGTCTAAATCATTTAGCCAAACGGTGCCTTGATTTGGTTTTTCTAATCCGGTTGCTATGTAAAATGTTGTGGTTTTGCCGGCACCGTTTGGGCCTAGCAATCCTACGATTTCTCCTTGGGCTACCGACAGGTTGACGCGACTAACTACATTGCGTTTTCCGTAGGATTTGTGAATATTTTCGAGTACAATTTTCATTTTCGCTCCCGGCAACCTCTACAAGCTAAATTTCAGACAGCAGCTTTGTGCGATCGAGTCTCTAATTTAAATTTTACCTTTTCAAGTTTGTCACTTTTATAAAGACGAAATTTCGCATCTATCCCAAGTAGTATGTTTTGACTGAGGCGAAATTTCGCTGCTGCAAGCCACTGTTACCGGGGGGCTGTAGTTGGACGTGGGGAGCCCACTGCATTTTGGGCTGCCGCATCTTGTTCCGGGGCAACCAGATAAACAGATTCTACCTGTCCTGGGTTGTCTGGCAGGGCAATAAACCGCCCTTCGTCGATGAGGTATGTTATGGTTTCGCCGCGCAGGCTGTTGCCCTGCTGCAATACGTAAACATCTCCGCTGAGAATGATCCGGCGCTCGCGGCTGAAGTATTGAGCTTGAGCTGCGGTTGCTTGTATTTGGCGGGCTGGATAGTTGATTTGGACGTTGCCGCGGGCTGTCACGATGCCGGTTTTGGAGTCGGCTTCTTGAATGTCCGATCGCACGCTGAGGGTACGCGGCGCGTCGGCTTGCGAATAGGTGGGAGAGGCGATCGCGCCTGCCAGAGTCAGGGGCAACAGCAGCGATAATCCTTTGAATATTCTGGAATTGAGTAGTTTAGCGGAGGGCATCATAAGCTTGGAGCCTCAATATTTGTGAAATTACTGAAGGGCATTATCTCCAGTTAGGTATTTTATCTTAACGGCCAGAAGGATTCCCGTGAGGTCGATCGATTGACCCGAGAGTCTCAACCAATTATCCTAGCAAGAGAGCAGCGAATTTAATTGGTTATTTTGCTGAGTTGGTGCAACTGTCTTAACCGGGAACGGGCAAGAGGCTGGTTCCACAGCAAATTAATATACTTGGACAGCCGGCAAGAAAGCCCTCCTCGGTGTAGAGGCTAAGTCGGCTGCAAACCCTAATACAAACATTTATTTAACTTTTTGGTAAGTTGATAATTCGCGGCAATTGCAAGCCTGCAACTTCTGTACCTGCGAACAATGGTTGAAATTTAGCTACTTCTTCCGGGCCAGCTTGTTGCAAAGCGCTCAAAAGTTTAGCACTTTGTCCGAGCAAGTCTTCAACAGCTATTCCGGCATAACTCGGCTGATAATAACTGAGCCGATTTATTCCTTCTCCCAGCAAGATTACTGCACCACGCCAGTTTTGATTTCCTAAGTGATAAAGCGCGACCGCAATTTGCAATATTCCCTGATAAAACCTTTTTTCCGGCTCACCGGCTTCCATCCACAAAGCCTCTAAAGTATCGTGACAAGCGTAAAATTCTTGGCTGTTAAACTGTTCGATACCTTGCCAAAATTCGAGCGGGATTTCCTCTGTCATTCGATTGGAGATTGGGGATTTTCGATGGCGGATGTGTGTTTGAGTAGGCGGCGATCGATTTTTTTAAATAGCTAAGCCTTAAAAATAGGAAAAATAACGACCTGTTTTCAAAACTACTGCCCTTTCACGACCGCCTGCTTAACCGATTACATAGTATCTCTGACAGCTTGAATCTGATCCATTCCTATTTCCTGATTAGTTCCAGCGAAATCGTTATCTGGCGTCAGAAATAACATACAGTGACACTCTTTGCGCTCGCGCATGGGAATGCAGGGACAGTTCCAGTAGGCGGCTTTTACTTCGGCTTCTTTATCTTCGTAATGCCGACAAGGACATAAGGGAGCACCTAGTTCATCCTTGTGTTTGGCTAGTCCTTCTATCACCACAGCAGTGACGGAAGGCTCGGAACAAAAGTAAGTTCCCGTGCGCTTGGCGTAGGTTTCGGAGAAATTCTTCATCGCCTCCAAAGTTTTTTCGTTGGAGAGTTTAGATTTTTCTGTTGTGTTCTCTGTTGTGTTCATAGTTTAGGATCGGAGTTGAGGATGCTACGAGCTTTTAACAATTGTAGCGCAGAATGGGGTTTTAAACACTTGTATGTTTCTGTTTACTTACAAGGAGGAAAACCTTGACAAAGATTGAGTTTTAGGTTGTTGGTTTTTTAGTGGTTTTTGTCTATCCCGGAGGGTGCGGGAAACTGGCTGCAGACCCGGTTTTTGAAGCAGCCAAAAGATTTGGGCGATTGAGGACCCTCAACAATTATCCCCCAAAGGGGATAAAAATCTGATAAGATAGCACAGCCCTGTCCCTGTTAGTGGCATCTGATGGCAACTTCCCCGAAGCGCACCGGCACCGGCGATCGAAAATCTCTTCCGTCTGGGCTGATTTGGCCGGATGACAGCGAGTTAGTCGGATTAGTGTTTGAATTGACTCCCGGCGCTGCTAGCTATCTGTACGCGCAGTATGCTATAGGTTTGCACGCTTGGTTTTTAGGTCAAGTACACCAAACTGACCCGGATTTATCGCAACTTTTGCACGATGAACAGTCCGAAAAAGCCTTTACTATTTCGGGATTGGAAGGTGATTTGCTTCCCGGTGGCAAAGAATTTCAGCTTTTGGGCGATCGAATTTATCGCTGGTACGTAACAGGATTTTCAAAGCCAGTAGTGCAGTGGCTGAGTCAGTGGCTGCAAAATTTGCCCGAACAGATAGATTTGCGAAATTCTCCCCTACTAATTCGCTCTTGGGATATTGCTTTTGAACCCACAAGTTACCAGCAATTATTAACAGCAGAACTCCCATTTTCGCCCACCATCAAACTTAGTTTTGTGACTCCTACAAGCTTTCGTAGCAAAGGGCATCACTTCCCTTTGCCAGTTCCCGAAAATGTTTTTCACAGCTATTTGCGCCGCTGGAATAACTTTTCGGGGGTAAATTTTGACCAAGCAGAATTTTTGAATTGGATTGATGAAAATGCAATTATTAGCCGCCACAAATTGGAGTCGCAAAAGGTAGCGGCGGGCAAAAAAGGCATGGTAACGGGATTCACTGGGGCTGTGGAATTTGGGCTAGGGCGATCGGCTCACAATCGCCCTGATTTTGTACAATTATTTTATGCTTTGGGGCGGTTAGCCCCTTATTGCGGCACTGGCCACAAAACAACTTTTGGATTGGGACAAACGCGATCACAATGGTTGACAGAAGCGCTACCTGAAGTATCGATACAAAGCGTATTGGCGGCGCGAATAGATGAATTGACACAGAAGTTTATGGCACTGAGAAAGCGTACAGGCGGAAGTCGCGCTGCTGAGATTGCTGAAACTTGGGCGACGATTTTGGCGCGCCGGGAATTGGGGGAATCTTTGTTTGATATTGCTGGTGATTTGGAAATGCCTTATGAAACTGTGAAAACTTACGTGAAGTTGGCAAGAAGGGCTTTGAAAGTGGAGGATTAGCACGAATTTGTTGACTGTTGACTGTTGACTGTTGACTGTTGACTGTTGACTGTTGACTGTTGACTGTTGACTGTTGACTGTTGACTAATGACTCTTAGTAAATAGGTATATGTCGTCTCGCTGATATTTTAGTTGAAATTGAGGGGTGTTTTTTAGTTGAGTTACTAAGTTATTAACAAATTCTCGATCGCTCATCCAGCCAGGATATCTGAGGTTCAGCAATACATAATCAAATTCTGCGAGATTTGCAGGCGGCGCGTGAGCCTCAGTAAATTTTACTACAGGGCGGTGCGCTAAGTGCGGAGCAATCTGAGCAGTTGTTAAAACACTGCCTTTGGTTTTAACAAGAGAAATTGCCTCTTTGGTAGCTGGCAAAGTGTCGAGTCCATTTAAATAAATAGTCCAAAAATAGCCGTATTTCGCTAAAGCTAAAAAAGCAATCAACGACCAAATTACAATGACTCTAGGCAATGGATAATTAGGAATTGGCAATCTATCAAATATTGTCTTTCCCTTTTGCTGATTGCTAGCTGCTAAACTGGAAATTACTGCAACCAACAAAAACGGCAATATGGGCACCGAATATTGATGAATTAAATCCCGCTGAGCGGGGCTATAGGAAAGAATATTTAGCGCCAAAATCGGCACAGCACTAATTAAAGATGACAGATGACGCGGGGACAGCCACCAAATTACAGGTAATAGCAATAACACTAAGTATCCAAAAGTCTCTAGAGAAAACAAACGCTCTAAAACTAGATTTGGTTTCACTATTAAATTAATAGCAATTTCAAAAACCGAGTTTCCCAAATATTGATATCGCCAGATTCCCGCGGGTGCTCTTCCCTGATTAAAATACGGTATAACTGCCTGAGTAGCTACCAGGAACCAACCCGCGCCTAGAAATAGAGCTATGAGCCCACAAGTGCGTTTTTTGTCAAAACACAACAACCACAAACCCATCGCAGCCACAGTTAAAGATAGCACGGCTTTGCAGCTCAAAACTAATACAGTAGCAGCACAAAACCACAATGTTTTATTCAGCCTCGCGGCTAAGACTGCTGCTAGCAGTGCTGGTAAAGCAATTACTTCTGGGTGGAAGTCGAAGAGATTGACATTAAATACTAATGGATACAGGAGGTAAATACAGGCGATCGCCCAAGATATACTATTATTTAACCCGGCTTGACGTGCCAAACTCCAACTCGGCCAAGCACCTAAAGCGAGGGAAACAGCTTGCACTAAAAAAAGCCAGTGAACATCGGGATATATTTTGTAAAGTAAAGCTAGGGGATAGAAAATAAAAGAGGCGTGATCGCCCAAAATATTTATGGCGAGCAAAGAGGAAAATGGCGTTTGATTTTGGGAGATTAAATAAATTGCTTGATCAAAAATTGCTAAGTCGAATACAGTTGACTGAAACAAAGCGTGCCGCGCGCTGCTGGCGGTAAATAAGACTATCGTTGTCACAACAATCATTAAAAATACTGGATGAGATTTTAGGGATTTTAAAGTTAGCATTTTATTGGTTTAATCAGCGATTCGTTTAAATAGCAGAACTTGGTTTTTTTGATAATTTAAGTGAAAATCTGGAGATTTTTTAAGTTGAGTTGCTAAGGTATCACCAAGTTTTTCAGTATCAGGCCAGGGATGGCGTAGGTTTAATAATATGTATTGAAATTCAGCTAAATTTGTTTGGGGCGAAATTTGTGAAAGCAATTTTACTATTGGGCGATGGGCAAAGTGAGGGGCAAGTCTATTATCGGTTAAAATACTGCTTTGAGGTTGAACTTGTGCGACTGCTTCGCGTGTAGCTTGCCAGGTATCTAGTCTATTTAGGTACAAATAAAAATCTTTATATTCGCCCACACATAGGAAAATTAGTAATGACCAAATTATCATGATCCTCGGTAATTGAATTCCCTGCCAAAGTTGAGAAATTCGGAAATTTTTAACTTGTGGCAGATTGACCCATGTTAAAAAATGTTGCTTATTTGCTTTTTCCTCTTCCTTGTTGCCTTTTATTTCTTCCCTGTTCCTTGTTTCTTCCTTCGCGATTACTGCTAAAAATAAAAATGGAATTACAGGGACTGAATACTGATAGGCTAAGCTGCGTTGAAATGACAAGTCAGAGAGGATATTGATCAGCAGGGTAGGGAGAGCAGGAATTAGCGCTGTTAAATATTGTAGGCGTAGTTTTCCAGAAAATGGCAATAGCAGCCAAATTACAGGTAAGGTGAGGAGAAATAAATATTTGAATGTATCGAAAGAAAGGATTTTTCCTAATACTAACTGTGGTTTTAATATGAGATTGATGATAATTTCTAGTACGGATTTGCCTAAATAGCTGTAGCGCCCGACTCCAGCGACTTCGCTGCCGCTAAAGAAGGGGATGATTTTCTGGGAAGCTATCAAAAACCAAGCTGCACCCAGCAAAAGTGCGATCGCCCCGTACCGTTGCTTTTTTTCGCAAAAAAACAGCCAGAAACCCATAGCAACAACGGTTAGGGACAAAACCGCCTTGCAACTGAGAACTAACAGAATAGCGGTACAAAACCACACAATTTTATTTAAACGCGCCGCCAAAATTGCTGCCAAAAGTGCGGGTAAAGCGATTACTTCCGGGTGAAAATCAAATAAATTGATGTTAAATACCACCGGATAGAGCAAATAAATCAATGCGATCGCACGGGATTGTTCTTGATTTAAACCTGCAAAACGCGCTAAACTCCAGGTAGGCCAAGCCCCCAGGGATAATGCAACTGCTTGTACAAACAGCAGCCAATGCACATCGGGGGAAATTTTGTACAGCCAAGCTAGCGGATAATAGATTACCGCTGCGTGATCGCCCAAAATATGAATCCCCATTAAAGAAGAAAAAGGCGTTTGATTTTGGCTGATTAAGTAAATTGCTTGGTCAAAAATTCCCAAATCGAAAGCAGTTGATTGGAATAAAGCGTGCCGTAAACTGCTACACAAAAAGAAAATTGCCGCAGCAGTAGCGATCGCCCAAACCAAACTCGACGGTAGCTGCGATCGAGCTTCCTCTCTATTTTCGGCGATCGAGACACTGATGTCCTCACGGTCATCAGCAAAATTTTCCCTATTCTGCATGAAATCTGGCACTAGGTGGTCACTCAAAATATGATTCCATCGAATGTGCTTTCCACGCAATAGTTAACCACTAATTTTTATCCCCGCAATCGTAATATTAGAATAATCCACAAAACATTAAAAAATTGTGAAAGCAATAACTCTTCTCGGCTCCACAGGCTCGATCGGCACTCAGACTCTGGATATTGTAGCTCAATACCCCGATCAATTTCGGATTGTCGGGTTAACCGCCGGACAAAATGTAACGTTGCTGGCCCAGCAAATTCGCCAGTTTCGACCGGAAATTGTCGCGGTTTGCGACGAAGATAAATTACTGGAATTGAAGGAGGCGATCGCAGATATCGACCCTCAACCTATTTTACTTGCTGGCGAGTCAGGCGTTGTCGAAGTTGCCCAATACGGTGACGCTCAAGCCGTCGTCACGGGCATAGTTGGCTGTGCCGGTTTGCTGCCAACAATTGCGGCTATCAAAGCAGGCAAAGATATTGCCTTAGCCAATAAAGAAACATTAATCGCAGGGGGCCCCGTTGTCAACCCCTTAATCGAAAAATATGGCGTTAAAATATTGCCGGCTGACTCGGAACATTCAGCAATTTTTCAGTGTCTGCAAGGTGTTATGGTTGGCGGGTTGCGACGAATTATTCTTACTGCTTCGGGAGGTTCTTTTCGAGATTTGCCGATCGACAAATTAGCAGGAGTAACAGTAGCCGATGCTTTAAAACATCCAAATTGGTCGATGGGGCAGAAAATCACGATCGATTCTGCTACTTTGATGAATAAAGGATTAGAAGTAATTGAGGCTCATTACTTGTTCGGGATGGATTATGACGACATTGATATTGTCATCCATCCTCAGAGCATAATCCACTCATTAATTGAGCTGCAAGATACATCGGTTTTGGCGCAATTGGGATGGCCGGATATGCGATTGCCGCTGCTTTACGCTTTGTCTTGGCCGGAGCGAATTTATACGGATTGGAAACCGCTGGATTTGGTGAAAGCTGGGGATTTGACTTTCCGAGAACCAGACCACGAAAAGTATCCTTGTATGCAGTTGGCTTATGCGGCGGGACGTGCGGGCGGTTCGATGCCGGCGGTGCTGAATGCGGCAAACGAACAGGCGGTAGCGCTATTTTTGCAGGAGAAGATTCAGTTTTTGGATATTCCAAAGTTGATTGAAAAGGCGTGCGACAAACATCAAACCGATAACTGTGAAAGTCCTGCTTTAGACGATATTTTGGCGGCGGATAGGTGGGCGAGACAGGAAGTTTTGGCAGATAGTATGGAATTGGGCGATCGTATTCTTTCGGTTCGCTAATTGTATCAGCAGACTTGCACTTACCCACAAGCCCGCCGGGGAATTAATTAATTCCCCGTCTCATAGCTAAAGTCGCTTGAAACCGACTGCCAAACCTTAATAAATATTCAGTTTTCTTTGAGAGGACTTTAGCGATGAGACAGGGGGTGAAACCCCGGACTGACTATACCAAAAAGTGTAAAATATCGGGAGAACACTATAAAAAATTGACCTGACTTTAGTTTTTTATAGACTAACTCCCAACTTTTGCAGCCAAATCCGCCGCACTCATCTTTTCGTACATTTCAAAAGGTTGGTGAATCCAAGGATTGTCAGACAAATAATCTACATAATAATCCGGCTTTGCAACAGAACAAGCCTTGTACCAGATTACAGCAGTCCGAATTTCCTGAATATCCTCGCCGTAGCGACTCTTCAGCCAAGCGATACCTTGTTCTAAACTAATTCCCGAATCCACCAAATCGTCAACCAGGAGAATGCGGCTGCCCAAATTATCGCCCACCATTGTCAAATCGCGGGCAAACTCGATCGCACCCCGGACATTTCCCTCTGCCCCACCATAGGACGAGGCCGCTAAAACTGCCAGAGGTTTGTCGAAAATCCGTGACAGAGTATCTCCAACCCGCAGCCCTCCTCTCGCCAGACAGACAATTCGATCGAATTTCCACTGAGATTCCTCAATTTTTACAGCCACATCCTCAATTTTTCGATGGTAATCAGCCCAAGAAATGTAAAGGTCGCTCATGCCTAATATTATGGAAATATCAAAGGTATTATTAATTATTTTGGGGAAAATGACATGGATGCAGATGAACTTCTCAGACGGTATGCAGCCGGAGAACGGGTTTTTCACAAAGTAGACCTGAGCGGTGTCCATATGTCAAGGACAAATTTGCGCGATATTGACCTGAGTCACGCTAATTTAAAAGGTGCAAATTCGATCGGTCTCACCCTCTACAGAGCTAATCTGTATCAAGCAGATATCAGTCAAGCCAACCTCTCCCAAGGCAACCTCATGTCCGCTAATTTTGGCGAATGCGAGGCGGTGGGAGCGAACTTGAGCGGCGCCATCTTGCGGAGTGTCGTCTTCAGTGGAGCCGATTTAACGGGGGCGAGTCTCAGGGGTGCAGACATGAGAGATGCAAACCTTCAGGGGGCAATTTTGATTCAAGTTTATGCAGTTAACGCTAACTTCCAAGGTGCAAACTTGACAGAAGTAAAGCTTTGCGGAATCAACCTGAGCAAAGCAAATTTAACGGATGCGAACTTAACACAAGCTGACCTCAGCCGTGCTAACCTAACTCAAGCAAATCTGAGTTGGGCTAATTTGACGGAAGCAAATCTGGAAAAAGCTGATTTGAAGGGAGCCGATTTGAGCGGAGCTAACTTGAGCTGTGCAAATCTCCATCAAGCAGATTTGAGCGGAGTTTCCCTTAAGGGAGCAAATCTCCGGGGAGCAAACTTGCATCAAGCTTCTTTGCGCGGGACAAATTTGGATGAAGCGAATCTGAGAGAGGCCATGATGCCTGACGGCACAATCTCTGACTAAATAAGCTGAGAAAATAGAAGTTAAAACCGCAGGGTGCTTCTGGCGCACCCTACATTTAGGCTAATGCCTGATTTTTTTAAGGGGATTTAATTCTGCCTTCAAGTGACAGTGCATTTAAAGGGTAGCGGCAAAAAATTTAGAACCGAGTTTAATCTACAACTTTCAGCCAGCCCCGGCGAACGGCGTGGAGCAAGCGGTTGATGGCTGTTTGATCTTCTTCGGTAAGACAGTCATTTAACAGGGCTGCTTTGAGCTGTTGTCGGTGAGTGGGAGTCAGCAGACCGGAGTGATATACCTGAAAGACTAGCTCTGCAATCGTAAATTGAGGTAAAAGCGTTTGGGTGGTGATCATGTGTTTTTTTTTGAACTCACTCTTGACAGTATTGAGTGATTTTCCCAATTTTTATGTGATTCAACTACGGGAGTAAATGTGATCCATTGGCTCTTGATGAGTGATTTGTGTCAGCCGGACTAGGGGAGCGGATATGTCCTCGATAGCCCTGCTACTTGAAACACAAACCCCGTCCCGATTCCTCGCTTCTGGCAACCCCCACATCTCTACTTTTGGTTAAGAAATGGTGACAAATAAATTAAGATTTATCTATTAAGAGATTACTAATGACTGCTAGCGAAAGCGCTAGGCTTAATTCAGAGTAAAACGTTTAGCCTGTTTAGGAACCCGCTTTTACCTACATTTACCTAGTTTCTTGGTGTGGTCTTTGTTCCGTGGATATACTTAATAATCTGCCCAAAAACCGATACAAGTTTCCGACAGGAGCGGCTACCCCCCCCCCAATTTTAAGCTCAAGTTCAAGCTCCAGATTCATCTGTGAAGTCAATCTAAAATCTAAAATCTAAAATCTAAAATCGACTGGCTGCTTCAAATCAAAAATCCCGGCTTCTTCAAGAAACCGGGTCGAGCTTTTCGATCGCACTACAATTTTTTTTTGAGAGGGTTAATGGAGCGACCTACTCACTTCAATCTTATTGTTGGCAAAGCTTGACAGGAGAGAAAGTAGAAATACTCATCTCAACTTTGTGTGTGAGGGGACTAATCGGAAATCCTGACCCATCCCCGGCGGATGGCGTGCAGCAGGCGGTTGACTGCATCTCTGGCGTCTTCGCTGAGAGCGCTTTGGCAGAGTTCGCCCAATCCGTGGCTTTGAGTGCGAGTCAGATTGCCGGAATTGGTGACTTGATAAAACAGTTCAGCGATCGCCCGATCAGATTTTAAAGTCAGAGCTTGCATGAAATCTCGTTGAACTCGACTATTATAATATCGAGCATTTGACAAAAGAGTAGGGTGATTGCAGTCGGCTAAGCTGTGTGATCGTTCTTGGCTCCGTTTGTGACCTAAGTCTGCCAGTATACGTGAGTTAAATCACAGAAAACCCAAGACCTCGATCGCATAAGCTATGATTGGGGTAGTAGCCTCAAGGTTTGACAAAACCTCGAAAAGCCATGAACGCAAGGCTTTGAGTTCCCAATACCGCCGCGCAGGGTGAGTACGTCCGCTCCACCTGGCAGGCTATGGACTTGGATAGCTGTGAAACTTTGGGTTTTAGACACTTGCAGCTTGCAGCTCAGGGCATAAAGTTGCGATCGGCGAGCCACGGCCTGAGATACAATAATTATAAATACTTCTATCCCATCTATAGGCAGGCAGGTAAAAAAATGATAATGATTAGCTACTTTTCGATTGCCTTAATCGTTTTTCTTGTTTGGTTCAAAAGTTTTTTGAATGATACTGCGACATCTAAAAAAGACGTGATATCTTGGATAGCCTTAATAATCGGGCCTCTGTTTTGGCCTGTTGTTCTGCCCCTATCCCTTTTGCAAATTACCAGCAAAAAGTCTGTTGTAAAAACTGCTCAATGCGAGCAAGAATTATAATAAATTGTGGAAGCAACTAGCTTCAACAAAGTCGCTTATCTCGTCCTAAATTATTCTGCGTGCATCGCTCCTGGCAGCGAGTAATTTATCTTGTTTCATATTTCATAGTAAAAAAAATGCAGCGAGAAGGTAGAATCCCCTAAAAATTCTGAATTCTAAAACAGTATTTTTTTACCCATATCAAATTCTGCCTTCTGCTTTTTGAACCCGCCCAAAAACGGATACAATTTTCCGGCAGGAGTTGCCAGTAGCCCAAAATTTTAGGCTTTTGTTCAAGCTCTTAGATTCATCTGTCAAATAAATCTCAAATCTCAAATCGTTCAACTAAGCGAGATTGACTCAGCGCTCGCCAAAGGTCTCACGCCGAAGTATCCAATCGACTGATGCCTAATTTTCTGTCACATTGTGAATTAATGGTGCGGCTCAGTCAATCGATTTTAGATTAAAGATTTTAGATTAAAGAATTGAAGCATTGATCCCACGGAGAAATTCGGGGGGCAAGTTTCATCGGATACAGGTTTTTTATTTCTGGACAGATGATTCCGGGGGCTTGTATCCTGGATACTTTCGGTCAAAATTGTTCATGCAAAACTGTCAGACCGAAACTGTCGGACAGCGACCACAACATTTTTTTACTCAAAAATTATCTGCCACCTCAACCAAGCTCAAAATTAATATGTAATGTAACATGGCCTGTTGTTTGCAAAAATATAACTTCAGACATATTTCCGCCTGCCGCTGACCAACTTAAGAGTTTTTATACTTCCGGCTGCTACCTACCATTAATCGAATGTGGGAAAATCCTGGCTAGGTGTTGAAAAACAGCTAGGCTCTTTGCTCTGTAACCTTTCCCAGCTCTCTTTATTCAAATCGTAGCAGCTCTAAACAGTAAATTGTAGAGTTCGCTGGCAGCCAAAAGGCCTAACTCTTACCGCAGTTAGATAGACAATTCAAGGCAAAGACTCCAATATGAAATAGGCAACAAAAACTGTTTCAAATCTCAAGTACGACTTATTTTTGGCGATCGGGCATCAGGAGTTTATAACGGGAGCTAGCTAAATTTTTAGACGTGCGAGATGTTTGGGAACTTCTAAAAAAAACTGCCGTCACGGTATCCAAATTCGTTATTTGCATAAAAAGTAGGAGTCAAAATGAACCAAGTATCTGAGAAACCAATTTATAGAGTTCTTCATCTCTTGTCGCTGCTAGCGCTGGCATACTATGGAGCTACTTCCATCAATTATATTTTCGAGAGTGACTCTCACGTTCACATCTACAAGTACGACAGCCAGAGCAATTCCAACGCGTTACCAGCGCAACTTGAAGCACACCGCTAGAAATAAATAGTAGAGATTTTCTCTGAATGAATGCCGAACAAAATTTCGGGTAATTTGCTAATCGTTAATGATCAGCTCGAAGTTAACAACAATTAGTAAAAAAGTCTTTGCTAAAAACTTAATATTTTCACCCACAGGTATTAGCCATCGAAAGTACCGCAAAAATTAACTATTTAATTTCTTCTCAAAAGAGACCAGAGTGATGAAAGGATAGCCAAGCATTTTCATCAGTAAGAGCCTTAATAGCTTTAGTAATCGCTTCATCAAGAACATTTGAAGGTGGATATGCTTCAGAAGGCAAAATTGCTTTGATTTTTGCCCACTACAGCTCGATGGGAGATAAATCCGGCGAGTATCGAGGTAAGAATTTTACATTGGGTTCGATAGATGCCATCAAAAAATTGACGGCTTCAGCATTCATGATAAACAGGTAAATTATTCATAACTACAATTGGGCTAACCCATAACTGGGGCAGGAGTCGCCAGCATCTCCAAATTTTATATCCTAGTCCCAGTTCCCAGATTCATCTTTGGACTAAATCTAAAATCTAGTGACAGTACCGTCACAACTTTACCGACTCACCGTTCATCCCAACTTCACCAAAAGACGAGCGCTGCATTGTCTGATTGTCCGGGTGGATGCGGATCATGGTTGAAATGAAGGATTGTGGTTGAAAAACTGGGTTTTTTAGCCAAAATCCTGCATTGAGGGTGAGTGATTTGGCTGGAAACATCAAGGTGATGAGGCTCAAAAGTCCGTCCGGGACTGTGTTGGGACGCACTTTTGATTAAATACGGCCTCCAGTGTGCGCCGGCTTGCTTTCAAAGTCAGTTAAAAAATTTTGATTCCTGGGGAACTATTGGCGAAAATCAAAAGTCTGGTCAACTACAGTGTACTTAAAAGAACTCGCAGCTCAGTTCCAGCCCCATTGCGGGCGATCGAACTCTCCGGCGATCGACAGTGCTAAGGACCCGGTGCAAGTTCTCAATCTTGAGAGCATACTCCCATTAAAAATGGTCTCTGTGTATCTTCCGGCTATTGTTTTAATAATGACTAGCCACACCGACGGTCATTATGGTAAACTCGCAAACGTTTAAGTGGAATATTTTCGTGTTAGAGGAGGCAGTGGTGGAGTCGAGAGTCAAAAGCAGGAAACAACCGAGATTTGCTGCTCAACGAATACAGGATTCAACTCGCGCTCCCAGGCTCGCTGCTGACAATTTAAATTACATGACAGCTTATAGCAGCCGGGTAAATTAGGGTCTCAACCGATGTCCGGTTTCATTTATTGAATCCCTTTGGAGGGAAAAGTGTATTGTAGAAAAATGATTGATCTTTTAGGAGGAGTGTAAATGACACAGGTAACTAATCCAACACAGCCAGCAAGTTCATTACCAGGTGGTGGTGGTGGCGGTGGCTCAACCGTTATCGGCATCAACGGCGCCAACAGGTTGAACGGCAGCGAAAATAACGATATTATCCTGACTTTTGGGGGCGCAGATGTCGTAGCCGGTGGCGGTGGCGACGACCTGATTATTACCGGAGGCGGAAATGACACTGTCGGCGGCGGTGACGGCAACGATAATATCTTTGCAGGCAGCGGCGCTGATGTGGTCGCTGGTGGCAGCGGCGACGACCGGATCTTTGCTGGTAAAGGGGATGACCTCGTAGACGGCGGTGATGGCAATGACTTGGTTTCTGGCGACAACGGCAACGACACCGTACTCGGCGGATCGGGCAGCGATACAGTCTTTGGTGGCCGAGGCAACGATATTGTCAGCGGTGGCGACGGCAACGACAGCCTGTTCGGCGGTAAAGACAACGATACTGTCGATGGTGGCTCTGGCAATGACTTTATCTCTGGCGACAGAGGCAGCGATGTCCTGACCGGCGGTGCTGGTAGCGATACGTTCTACTTCTTCTCCAGCGGTGGCGATTATGGCGTAGACACGATCACTGACTTTACCCCAGGCGAAGATAAGATCCGCTTGAAACAGGGCGGTGTGTTCGCTGGTTTGGGTAGCGGCCTCGAGGCAAGCGAGTTTGTCGTCGTTTCTGGTTTCAACGCAGCTACTCCAGGAGCAGCCACGACGAACAAGTTAGTCTACGACCCAACAAGCGGTGCGTTGTACTTCAACGGCACCAGCGGAGTGCTAACTATTGCTCAGTTGCAGCCTGGTCTGACAATTACCTCGAACAACTTCGAGTTGTTCTAAAACAACTGGCTGTTGTGGGGCGGCACCGGATAAGATTCGGGGCTGTTCTCACAAAGCCGGTAGTTTTAAAGGATTTCAACCTCACTCTGCCACAAGCGGGGTGAGGTTGAAATATTCAATGCAGGAACTAAAGCAGGGGCAGTTACAAAAAAGTTGATCGACAGTTATTGATAAAATTAATCGATCGCCCGATCGGGCAAAATATAAATACAAAGTTTTTAAATTAGAATTTCTAAGTTTTACTGAAGCGGTAAAGAAACCGCAACTGCTGGCTAGCAATGAGCACTGAAGAATATATCCGGCAAGCCCAAATTTATTTGAACCGGGGGAAGTTAACTGAGGCGATCGAGTTTTGCAAAAAGGCGATCGAACTTCAACCGTTTTCGCCCTCGGCTTACACGACTTTAGGCGAAATTCTCGAAGCTCAAGGCGATCCGACGGCGGCAAGAGACGCTTTTGTGCAAGCTTTGGAGATTTCGCCGCAGTTTTTTCTGGCTCATGCTTATTTGGGTCAACTTTACAACGACTATTCGTGGCTGGATGAAGCGGTTTTTCACTACCGACAAGCTCTGGATTTGAAACCAGATTGGGCGGAAGTTCATTATAACTTGGGAAATGTTTTTCACAAGCAGGGTAATTTGTTGGGGGCGATCGAGTGTTACCGAAAGGCGATCGCCCAAAAACCGGATTATCTCGATGCTTTATACAATCTGGCTGTGGTTTTAGATGAAAATAGTCAGCTCGAAGAGGCAATGGATACCTACCGGCAGGCCATCGCCGTGGCGCCGGATTACGTGGAAGCTTACAGCAATCTGGGTGTGATTTTGCTAAAGGACGATCGGGCTGCTGAGGCGATCGAGGTTTACCAGCGGGCGATGGAGATTAAGCCGGATTGGGCGACGCTGCACAATAATTTGGGTCAAGCCTTGCTGGACAAAAATCCCGATCGGGCGATCGCATCTTACCTCACCGCTATTGAGTTGGAGCCGGACATGGTTTTGGCTCATTACAATCTGGGGAAAGCGTGGCAATTACAGGGGGAACATTCGGCTGCGGTTGCTTGTTTCGATCGCGCGATCGAGATCAATTCCGACTATATTTCGGGCTATACAGACGCTGGGTTTTCTTTGATGGTTTTGGGCAAAATTGCTGAAGCCATGCCTTATTTTGAGCGGGCAATAGCTCTGAAGCCTGATTTTGTTGAAGCTTACTGCCGCTTAGGAGACAGGCGCAGAGTTGCGGCGGTAGAAGATGATGAATTGTCCAGGGCGATCGCTGCGTGCGATCGATTTCTCACAGCACTAATTGGAAGGAAGAAGGAAGAAGGAAGAGGGAAGAAGGAAGAAGGAAGAGGGAAGAAGGAAGAAGGAAGAGGGAAGAAGGAAGAAAAAGAAACTATTCCCAATGCCCAATGCCCAATGCCCAATGCCCAATTACCAATTGCTCAAATTTGCGATAACTTAGCCGAAATTTACTTGCATTTGGGAAATGCTTTAACAGAGTACGGCGGACACGAATCTGCCACCGCTTATTATCAAAAAGCTTTGCAAATTCAGCCACAAAATGCAGAGATTTACTGGCGGGTGGGAAATTCCTTAGCCCAGCAAAAGCGGTTCAGTGCAGCAATTGCAGTTTACCGCATGGCTTTGACGATTCAACCTGCTTTACCGCAGGTTTATTTTGAGTTGGCAAAACTGCTGGAAAAACAGGGGCGCTGGGAACGGGCGCTTGATTATTATCAAAAAGTTTTAGAGTTGCAATTGCACGGGTATGGAGACCAGAAAGAGTGGGAAAAACAGAGTTTTATATTGCCAGATAGCACTTCTATAAAACCTCCTCACGCTATTTATTTATCGAGTTGGGATTGGCTGGTTAATGCTAAGTTGGATGCTGACAATTATGTGGAAATATTTTGGGAATCCGCACCAGAAGCAAGTGCAGAAAATATTCCGAATTCCCAATTTGTGAGATCCAATTCCCAATTGGCAAATTCCGATTGTGCCGGGTTAACTTGCGGGCTGTGTTTGCAGCGACTTTCTAAGTGGTTCGATCCGGTGCATTTGGGTTGGGGAGTTTGCCGTTTGTCCAACTCGCAACCAATACCTGTACAGTCGCCCAAGACTTTTGTGGCTGCAATTCCTAACGGGCGAGTTTGGATTGTGCCGCAGGAAAATTATTGGCTGATTTGCAAGGCGATCGCTGTAATTACTCCTGACAATTATTTGTTGGCTGATGTGTCGAGAGATTATCCGGGGTTTTTGCCGGGATGCGAAAAGTATGATGTGAGGAAACACAGCGTTTTTCAGTTAGAATCGTTTCCAGGCTTAAAGCAAATTGACGGCAGCGTGGCGGTGCTTTCGGGTTTGTCGGGAAATGTCTATTTTCACTGGATGGTTGATGTTTTGCCGAGGATAGAATTGCTGCGGCTCAGCGGTAGGGATTGGGCGGAGATTGATTGGTTTTTGGTGAATAGTTGTCAGCACCAATTTCAGCGGGAAAGTCTAAGAATTCTGGGCATTCCAGAAGAGAAAGTCTTGGAGAGCGATCGCTTGCCTCATATTCAAGCAACCGAGTTAATTGTACCGTCTTTTGCGGGATATTTGGGCTGGCCTTCTGGGTGGGCGATGGATTTTTTGAGGCGCGAGTTTCTCAAGGGAATTGTACCTAGTTCGAGCTATCCAAAACGCATTTATATCAGCCGCAGCAAAGCAAGATACCGACGAGTCTTGAACGAGGAAGATGTGGTTGAGGTTTTGGAGAAATTTGGCTTTGTTTCTATTTTACCTGAGTCCTTGTCTTTGGCAGAGCAAATTGCTCATTTTTACCACGCTGAGGTAATAGTTGCAGCCCACGGCAGCGGCTTGACAAATACGATTTTTTGTCGCCAGGGAACTAAAGTAATTGAGTTGGTGTCGCCTCACTATATCAGCCATTATTACTGGGGAATCAGTCAATATTTGCAGTTGGAACATTACTTTTTAACGGGCGAGGCTTTTGAATGCTATCCTATTAGACAGTTGATGTATCAGAATTCGCTGACTGAGGATATTTTAGTGAACTTGAGTTCGCTGAAAAGGATGGTTGAAGTGGTGGGTTTGGGTTAGTTGGTGTCTGGAGAAAGTTTAATTATGCCCTCGATTGAGAAGATGGAAAAGGCAGCGGTTGATTTGAGTCGGCAAGCAGAAGTTTATTTAGCCGAAGGAAAGTTGAATGAGGCAGTTGCTGCTTGCGAGTCAGCGTTGAAAATTGAACCGAATTTGGCGGCAGCTTGTCAGACGCTGGGAAAGGTGATGCAGGTTCGAGGTGAAATCGAGCAAGCTAAGCATTGGTATGAAAGGGCGATCGATCGCAATCCAAATTTGCCGGAAGTTTATGCTAATCTCGGCATTTTGTATTCTCAAGAAAAACTGTGGGAAAATGCGATCGCCAATTGTGAAAAAGCGATTTCGCTAGCGCCTAATTTTGCTGCTGTTTATCGGCAGTTGGCGAGAATTTGGACGCAGTTAGAGAAGCCAGAAGAGGCGGCAGAGTGCTGGTATCAAGCTTTTAATATCGAGCCGAATTGGGCAACTGCTGACGAGCACGTCACTCTAGGAAATAGTTTAGTTGAATTGGGGAAGTTCGATCGCGCTCTTGAATGTTATTCGCGGGCAATTAAGTTAAACCCGCAACTGGCAACAGCTTATCACAATTTGGGGGAAATGCTGGTCGGGGAGAAACGGTGGGATGAGGCGATCGCCAATTACCGACAAGCCATTGCCATCAATCCAAATTCGTTTGAATCTTACCACAGTTTGGGTAAAACTTGGGCGGAGCGAGGAGAATTAAATCGGGCGATCGCCTGTTACCGCAAAAGCCTCGAACTCAATCCCAACTACGCTCGTGCTTACCTTGGTTTGGGCAATGTTTTGGTGCAGAAGCGCGAGTTGGATGAAGCTATTAAATGTTACCGTCAGGCTCTTGAAATTAATGATAATTCCTACTGGGCCTACAATTATTTAGGGGAAGCTTTGGCTCAAAAACAACTGTGGCCCGAAGCTATTAGTTGCTACCGCAAAGCTATTGCAATAAATCCCAATATTCCTTGGTTTTATTGTAATTTGGGAATTGCCTTAACCTGCGAACAATCCTGGGATGAAGCTGTTAGCGCTTACCTGCACGCGGTTCAGATTGAGCCGAATTTAACGGGAATTAATCAGAGGTTGGGATATGTTTTACGGAAGCGCAGCGAATCGGGTTTAGACAGCACAATCGAAACTTATTGTCAAGGTGTAGAGGTACTTGCAAGCGGGAAAATTTACCACAACTTGCTGGGAATTGAGTTAGATGGAGCGGAGTTTTATATAAATTTAGGCAATAGTTTAGCGAAACAGAAGCAGTTGGAAGGTGCGATCGTATTTTATAGCATGGCACTGCAAATTGAACCCAATGCTGCGGAAGTTGTCGCCCAACTGAATGATGTTCGGGCGAAACAACAGGAGTTATACGCACAAATTGCCACTTACCGCCACCAAATTGAAATCGATCCGAGCAATTCTAAGCCTTACAACGATTTAGGAAATATTTTACCCCAATTAGGGGAATTAGAAGAAGCAATTATTTGCCACCAAAAAGCGGCCGAATTGAGGGGTTGGGCTGAGTGTGCGGCGAAAGATTATCAATTTACCCAAGATTGGTTTACCCACAATATTCCTATTTGGAAACGGCATTTGCAGGAATTTACCGGAATTGCAGATTTTCAAGTTGTGGAAATCGGCAGTTTTCAGGGAATGTCGGCTTGCTGGCTGCTGGATAATATTTTAACTCATCCGACGGCAAAGATTACTTGTATTGATTTGTTTTTTCAACAACATTTTAAGGGCAATATTGTTAAAACGGGAGCAGCAGATCGGGTAATTGAATTAGAAGGTTACTCTCAAGATTTGTTAATTAATTTGACTTCGGAATATTACGATGTTGCTTACGTTGACGGCTGTCACAAACCCACCAGTGCTCTGCAAGATGCAATTTTATCTTGGAGGTTGGTGAAAGTTGGGGGATTGATGATTTTTGACGATTACGAGTTTACGTTTCCCGACAGCCCGGAGCAAGATACTAAAATAGGGATAGATGTTTTTTTGGAGATGTTTGCAAGTCAGTTAGAAGTAGTACATAAAGGCTATCAACTGATTGTTAAAAAAATCGGCAATCAAAGTTTGGGCGAAGAGCAAACTCTGTTGTCTCTGGGTTGGGAAAAGTTGGGGGATATTGCAGCAAATGCGGGTTATTTGGATGAGGCGATCGCCCGCTATCAAACAGCTATTAAAATTAAGTCGGGCAACTACTTAACTTACCACAAGTTGGGTAAAAGTTTGCAAAAAAAAGAACTATTTGACGAAGCTAGGGTCGCTTACCAACGGGCGATCGCACTAAACCCTAATTTTAGTTGGGCTTACCACTTTTTGGGGGAAACTTTGCAGGCGATTGAGGAACAGGGCGAAGCCGCTGCTGCTTACCGCAAAGCTATTGAGTTAAATCCCGATTTTTGTTGGACTTACAACAATTTAGGCGATGTGCTGATGGAGCTTTCTGAGTGGGAGGAAGCTGCTGTTGCTTACCGCAAGTTAGTTGAACTAAATCCCGATTTTTGTTGGTCTTACGATAGATTAGGTAAGGCTTTGATTGCACTGGAACATTGGGAAGAAGCGGCGGTGGCTTACCGCAAAGCTATTGAATTAAATTCTGATGATTGTTGGCTGTACAATGCTTTGGGAGAAGTTCTGGAATTACAAGAAAATTGGCCCGAAGCAGCAGGGGCTTTTAATCGTGCTATTGAGCTAGAAGCTGAGCATAGTTGGCTGTACAAAAAGTTGGGTGATGCACTGCGGAATCAAGGAGAATTGGAAAGGGCGATCGCCATTTATGAAAAAGGTATCAATCTCGATCCAAAATCCTGCTGGTGTTACGAAGGATTGGGTTTGAGTTTAATTGCAAAACAGCAGTGGGAACCTGCAATCACTAATTTAGTTCAAGCCCTGCAAATTAAACCCGATTTGTTTGAAGCATACGATAATATAGGTTATGCTCTGGAACAACAAGGAGAAGTCGATGAGAGCGATCGGGCAAAATGCAGTAATCAAAATTTACCCTTAAGTATTCTCGAAAAATACTGTGGGTTTACAGAAGATTTGACCGTTGTAGCAGAATCCAATCCGCACCTCACCTGCATTGACATCCATCCTGCGAGTCAAATCAATTTATCTGATTCCAAAACAATCGACAGCAGCCGCAGATTTTGGGAACATCAAAGTCATTCCAGAAAAGCTTTTGTTGCCGTATTGCCAAACGGACGAGCTTGGGCAGATGTTGTGACTACCGCCGTGATTACTTCAAACAATAAACTTGTTGCTGATATTTCAATGGGCTGTTCTGAATTGGTAATCACTTCCGACAAATTGACTCCCGCTGAACACGTCCATGGAAATGTGGCTTTTTTATCTGCTCGCTGGGGTGGAGCCGCTTATTTTCATTGGATGTTTGATGTGATTACGCGATTTGACCTTTTGCAGCGTAGCGGATTGATAGAAACTATAGATAAGTTTGTTGTCAATGCCTCGGATTCTTCCTATCAAGCAGAAACTTTAAAGATTTTAGGAATTCCTCAAGAGAAACTTTTAGAAAGTCGCTGCAATTTACATATTACAGCAGATAAATTAATAGTTCCTTCAATATCTTATGACGGATCTGGGGCGGTTTCAAAATGGAAGTGTGAATATCTGAAACAGACATTTTCAAATGAACAACAGCCTCGCAATACAGACTATTCAGAGCGAATTTATATCAGCCGCCAAAAAGCATCTTATCGGCAAATAGTCAACGATGAAGAGGTAATTAAATATTTAGAAAAATTTGGGTTCCGCAGTGTGAAGCTGGAAACGATGTCCATAGCGGAACAAGCAGCGTGTTTGGCTGCTGCTAAAGTAGTTGTCGCACCCCACGGAGGGGGGTTGACAAATCTAGTTTTTTGCAGTTCTGGAACTAAGGTAATTGAGATTTTTTCTCCCCTTTACGTTCCGCATTGTTATTGGATGATTAGTAATTTGTGCGGTTTGGAACATTACTATTTAATTGGTGATTTGGTTGATGATGGAACTCCGACCAAACCTTTACATAAAGATATGCAGTTGGATTTGAGTTCGCTGGAGAAATTACTGGCTATGGCAGGAGTTTTGCATGGATAATGACTACCACAGTTTGGGGAATTCCCTGCAAGAAAGCGGCCGCTTTGATGAGGCTGTTGCTGCTTACAAAAAAGCTATTGAATTAAATCCCAATTTTTCTTGGTCTTATCACAGTTTGGGCGATGTTTTCCTGAAACTTGAAAAATGGGAGGAAGCTGTCGCTGCTTACAAAAAAGCTGTTGAGTTAAATCCCGATTTTTCCTGGTCTTATCACAATTTGGGCGATGCTTTGCTGAAACTTGGGCAATGGGAAGAAGCTGCTGTCGCTTACCGTTGCGAGATTGCACTCAACTCGGATTTTGCTTGGTCTTTTTGCAATTTAGGCGACACTTTAACTAAACTAAAACAGTGGGATGAAGCTATCGCTAGGTATTTAAAAGCTGTTGAAATTGACAGAGATTTGCCGGGAATTTACGAGAAGTTGGGATATGCTCTCGGACAAACAGAGTCGGATTTAAATTTAGTGTTAGAACAATCTCAATTGCAAATTACACCGGAAAATTGGGATTTTTATTTGAAGTTAGGAGAGAATTTAGCCAAGTACGATCGCCCAAAAAGCGCAATTATTATTTACAAATTGCTATTGACAAGGATGCCGAGTTGTGCAGAAATATCAGCGAAATTAGAGGACTTGTTGCAGCAGCAAGAAAAGTGCGACCGCGCATTAGCCTCATCTCGCGCAACTGTAGCCCAAAAACCCGATGATTGCTGGTCTTATTATAATTTAGGTGCTGTTCTGAGCCACCAAAAATATTGGGAGGAAGCGGCGGCGGCATTTTTCCAAGCAATAGAAATAAATCCCGATCTTCCTTGGTGGTTTTATTACAATTTGTGGGAAGTTTTTGTTAGGCAAAACAAGCTAGATGAAGTGGAGAACTTGTGCCGCGAAGTTGTTGCAGCTAAACCGGAGGCTTTTTGGCCTTATCTGAATTTGGGAGAAGCTTTGACGAGGCAAGGTAAAATTGCCGAGGCGATTGATTTTTATCGAACAGTCAGTTTCAAACAAAGTTTTGCATCTATTCTAAGTAATAGAACAGGCAAGATGCCTGTTCTACAAAATTTGAACTTAAAACCAGTCAAAGTTCCTAACTTTATAATTATTGGTTCTCAGCGGTGCGGTACAACTTCTCTTTATACTTATTTAGCTCAACACCCGCAAATTTTGACTCCGATTAAAAAGGAGATGGATTTTTTATCGTGGCACTTTGACAGAGGGATTGATTGGTATTTGGCTCATTTTCCGCCAATGCCGGAGGGTGAGGAATTTTTGACTGGCGAAGCAAGTCCGAGCTATTTTGACTATCGGGAAGCACCGGAACGTCTCTACAGCCTGTTTCCAGAGGCTAAACTGATTGTACTTTTGCGAAATCCGGTCGATCGGGCGATTTCTCAATTCTACCGCTTGACGGGCTTAAATTGGGAAGCGCGATCGCTCGATCGAGTAATTAGCGATGAAGTTGAACGGTTGAGTCAAAATCCAGAATACATCATCGGCGAGGAACCGGGGAATTATTTAGCTCGCGGTAGGTACATAGAATTTATCAAAAACTGGCGGAATTTCTTTCCCCCAGAACAGTTGTTAATTTTGAAAAGCGAAGATTTTTATTCAGGTGCGGCGACAACTGTCAAGCAAGTTTTAGAATTTTTAGATTTGCCGGAATATCAATTATCTGAATACCAAAATGCTAATCCCGGTTCTTACCAGCCGATCAATGAATCGGTTCGCGACAGGTTGAGCGATTATTTCCGACCTTACAATCAGGAATTAGAGGAATATTTGGGGAGGCAGTTTGATTGGGAATAAAGTTGAGCTAAGATTAGAACAACTTCTAAGGAGGTAATACCAATGCTGACGTTCGAGCTAGATACGCTACTTAAGGAACAAGCACTCCAACGCCAAGATCCTGAAGATCGCTACATTACCGATAGCGCCAACTGGGAACAATACGAGACACTGCTGAATCGGATTGGAGATGCGGCAGGATATCGAGTTACTTATTTAGATGGAGTTTTGGAAATTATGTCACCTTCTCGCCGCCATGAAAGTAGAAAAACTCGCATTGGAGATCTGCTGCTTATTTATTTTGTAGAAGCTGACATCGAATATTTTCCTTTTGGGTCTACAACTCTGCGACAAGAGGAAAAAAGTGGCGGTACGGAACCGGATGAAGCTTACTGTATTGGCACAGATAAAGAATTTCCCGATTTGGTAATTGAAGTGATTGTTACCAGTGGCAGCATCAATAAACTAGAACTGTATAGAAGGTTGAATGTGCGAGAGGTTTGGTTCTGGCGAAATGACCGATTTTCTATCTACCATTTGCGAGAAGAAATTCCGGTTGAATTCGTGTCCAACTGCGGTTATGAATTAATCACACAAAGCGAATTGCTACCGGGAATTGATATCGATATGTTGACAGAATGTGTAAAAAATCCTCACCCGTTAGCAGCAGCAAAGGAATGGAGGCGAAATTTGCGATCGGACTAAACACCAAGTTTAAAATCTTCTTGATGACCTCCTCTGCATACATCTTATTTTTAGCTGAGTCTCCCTCGTCCTCCCATACCTCCTACTCCCCCAGAAGAAGGGGAACTTTGAGTTATTCCGGTTCCCCTTATTACCCGCCGCTAAACTGAGTACCTTCTTGTCGTTTGAGATTAGAATCCTTGAACCGAAATAATACTGCCTTGAATCTGGGCAGGCGTTACACCGTCAACAAAACCTAATATATCGCTGGAATTTTTAACTCTGATTACAGTTCCTGAACTCACCGTCGGTACACCATCAAATTGACCAGGTTCGATAAAGTTTTGAAAACTTTGCGGCAGGTCTAACCGAAGTACAATTGTCACATTTGTCAGGTTTTCCAAAACTACATCGCTGGCCGTCAAACCGCCCGCTAATCCAATTCGATCGGCACCAACTTTGAAAGGTAAAATCACATCCGCATTATTGATATCTGTAAGTCCGGGCTCTGCTTGTAAGACGTACAAATTGCTGCCGATTTTAGGTAAATCTGGATCGTCGCCCGCGCTATATAAATAGTCTCGCCCCAAACCTCCAATTAGAGTGTCATCTCCGTTACCGCTGATTAACCAATCATTGCCTCTACCGCCCAATAAAAAATCGTTTCCGTCACCGCCATCAATAATATCTGCATCTTGCCCTCCGCTGATATAGTCATTTCCCTCCTCTCCAGATAGTGCATCTTTCCCCCTTCCTCCGAACAAGGAATCGTTACCCAAATCTCCGTCAAAAGCATCTTCTCCTTCATTGCCATAAGCTAAATCGTTAGCTGGGGAACCGAAAAGTATATCGTCACCTCCGAGCATCTATGCTCCCAAAGGGAAATCAATTTCATCTAAACTAAATAAAAAATCGATTTCGGATGTATTGTCGCCAATTAAGCGGCGCGGTTCAGATGGATCTGCTTGTAAAACCATGATGTATGCCCTGATTAAAAGTTGTAATTAACATCATAAAATAAACTGCTGAGCCTGTCAATACATAAAAGTCATAAAATTCACAATGTAAATTCATCAAATTATAAAAGTCATATTTGTAAAAATATATTTCCATTTATATAAAAACAGGTTTTTCTGTACTTAACATACTTAAAAAGTTTTGTATTGTGCAGAAACCTGATTTCTTACGGCCCCGCGCCCACGTCCCAGGAAAAAACCCGCTGCCCCTTGACAAGTCATACTCGTTATGAGTACGCTATAATCAGGAAAGGAATTTAACCCAAGTACCTAAGAATTTAAAATCATGCTGACGAACCAAGAAGGTCAAAGAGTACCCAAAGTCACCTTTCGCACTCGCAAAGACAACGAGTGGGTGGATGTCACCACCGATGATATATTTGCAGGTAAAACCGTAGTAGTCTTCTCGCTGCCAGGAGCTTTTACGCCCACTTGTTCGTCAACGCACCTCCCCGGTTACAACGAATGTGCCAAAGTTTTCAAAGAAAATGGCGTAGATGAAATAGTTTGTATTTCCGTCAACGACACTTTTGTGATGAACGAGTGGGCAAAAGACCAAGAATCAGACAATGTGACGTTAATTCCCGACGGTAACGGTGAATTTACTGAAGGCATGGGAATGCTGGTAGACAAAACAGATTTAGGCTTTGGCAAGCGGTCTTGGCGTTATTCGATGCTGGTAAAAGATGGCGTGGTTGAAAAAATGTTTATTGAGCCTGATGAACCGGGCGACCCTTTCAAAGTGTCCGATGCCGAGACGATGCTCAACTACATCAACTCCGCAGCAGCCAAGCCGAAGGTCGTTTCGTTGTTTACAAAAATGGGCTGTCCCTTCTGCGCTAAGGCTAAGGCACTGCTGAGTAAACATGGCTTTGATTATGAAGAAATCGTCTTGGGCCGGGAGATCACAACTCGATCGCTCCGGGCTATGACTGGGGCTACAACTGTGCCGCAAGTATTTATCGACGGCAAGTTGATCGGTGGTTCCGAAGCCCTAGAGTCTTATTTGGGTGTTGCTTAGTTAAACCAAAATACTTAGCTTGCAGGTGCCCAGTGCATACCTTCGTTGTAGGGTGCGTACTGTGCGCCTTTGCCGTATTTGGCGGTATTTAGCGTGATCGAGCTTTCGCCTCAAAAGTTCGATCGGTCTATTGATCCATTCTCGTGCCACAATTACTGGGGAAGTAATATTAAAAACGCAAGAAATGGGAGTGAACGATCGTGGATTTGAGTTTAGTCGCGTCAAATATCTTAAATCCACCCATATTGGCTTTTTTCATGGGAATGCTGGCAATTTTTCTCAAATCTGATTTAGAAATTCCAGCGCCCATCCCCAAACTGTTTTCGCTGTACCTGCTGTTTGCGATCGGATTTAAAGGCGGTGTCGAACTGTCCAAAAGCGGCATTGACCAGCAAGTTGCCCTGACAATTTTGGCAGCGATGCTGATGTCAATGCTAGTACCCATTTATACTTTTTTCATACTGAGGGTCAAACTCGACTCCTACAATGCCGCAGCGATCGCAGCCACCTACGGTTCCATCAGCGCCGTCACATTTATCACCGCAACCTCCTTCCTCACAGCACAGGGGATCGACTTTGACGGTTACATGGTAGCCGCGCTAGCATTAATGGAATCCCCAGCCATTATAGTCGGTCTCATTCTAGTCAGTGTATTTGGCGGGGAAGAAGGAAAACGCGAAATAGTTTGGCCAGAAGTGTTGCAAGAAGCATTCCTAAACAGTTCAGTTTTTCTACTGATTGGCAGCCTAATTATGGGCATAATGACAGGAGAACACGGTTGGGAAGTTATGAGTCCGTTTACTCAAGACTTGTTTTACGGAGTTCTGACTTTTTTCTTGCTAGACATGGGGCTGGTTGCCGCTAGCAGAATTAAAGATTTGCAAGAAGCAGGAATTTTTCTGATCGGCTTTGCAATCCTAATTCCCATACTCAACGCAGTAATTGCTTTGCTAATAGCCAAATTAATCGGAATGCCGCAAGGAGACACTTTGCTGTTTGCCGTATTGTGCGCGAGTGCTTCTTATATAGCAGTACCAGCAGCCATGCGCCTAACTGTTCCCGAAGCGAACCCAAGTCTTTACATTTCAACTGCCTTAGCAGTGACATTTCCATTTAATATCATTGTAGGCATTCCCCTGTATCTATACGGAATCAATATGTTTTGGAGGTGAGATGATGGAGTCAGTCAAAAGAGTAGAAATCATAGCCCACTCAGTGGAGCTCGGCAAGATTTTAGACGGTTTAGACAAAGCTGGCGTACCCGGTTATTCGGTGATTCGTGATGTCGCGGGAAAAAGCACCAGGGATCACGTTTCGCGCCAGTCATCAATGACGGCGCTGGATAACATTTATGTGCTTGCTTTTTGTTCACCAGCTCAAGTTTCAGCAGTTGCAGAAAACATTAGACCAGTTCTAAATAAGTTTGGTGGGTCGTGTTTTATTTCAGATGCGGTGGAATTGCTAATTACTAGGTGCGTCGGGTAGTCATTAGTTATTGGTGATTAGACCAATTCGGAAAATTTGAGCTACATATAGATTCTACGCCATATGTTTAGGGACACGGCATTGCCGTGTCCTTGAGCGGATATGCGACTTTAATACTAGGCTTTGGTTCCGACAATCGCCACTGGTGAGAATGCCAATCCGTTTCGCATTTTGTATAAGTTTTTTATTATTACTTTAACCTGATTTAAAAAAAGCTATTTTGAAAATAATCTCAGTCTATTATAGCACTTTTACAAGTTGATAATCATCAGCCCTTAGCCATTAGTCAGCGGTTATTTCAGGATGAATTGCCCTTCCCAGCCGGGGCAGAATTCAGAATTCTTAAGAGATAGAAAAGAATCAGTTGCAAAAATCAGTGAGCGTGGTAAATTCTAAGCCACAACAGGCGCTCCTCTGCGAGGGCTTCGCTAACGCCCGATCGACTAACTATATTTTCAATAGGAGTTTAAACATGGCTGCATTAAAAGTCGGCATCAACGGATTTGGTCGCATCGGACGGCTAGTCATGCGTGCCGGCATCAAAAACCCCAACATCGAATTTGTCGGCATTAACGACTTAGTTTCGCCAGAAAACCTGGCTTATCTTTTCAAATACGACTCCACCCACGGCATTTACGACGGCGAAGTTGAAAGTAAACCAGACGGGATTGTCGTTGACGGAAAATTTATCCCCTGTACAGCGATTAGAAATCCTGCCGAATTGCCCTGGGGTAAATCCGGCGCCGATTATGTTGTAGAATCTACCGGATTGTTTACAGATTTTGAAGGCGCATCAAAACACTTGACGGCGGGAGCAAAACGAGTAATACTTTCAGCACCGACAAAAGACCCGGAAAAAGTTCCAACTTTTCTAGTAGGCGTCAACCACCACAAATTTGACCCGGCAAAAGATACGGTTGTTTCTAATGCTAGCTGTACGACAAATTGTTTAGCACCAATTGCCAAAGTTATCAACGATAACTTCGGATTGGAAGAAGGTTTAATGACTACAGTTCACGCAATGACAGCTACTCAACCAACTGTAGACGGCCCTAGCCAAAAAGATTGGCGGGGAGGACGCGGTGCGGCTCAAAATATTATTCCATCTTCGACCGGTGCAGCGAAAGCTGTTACTTTAGTGTTGCCTGAATTGAAAGGAAAATTGACTGGAATGGCTTTGCGCGTGCCAACTCCCGACGTGTCTGTAGTTGACCTTACTTTCAAAACGGCGAAGGAAACTAGCTATAAAGAAATTTGCGAGGCAATGAAAAAAGCTTCAGAGGGCGAACTCAAAAACATTCTTGGATATACTGAGGATGCAGTTGTTTCGACAGATTTTAAGGGCGACGCGCGATCGAGCATTTTCGATGCAGGTGCGGGAATTGAACTGAATTCTAAGTTTTTCAAAGTTGTTTCCTGGTACGACAACGAGTGGGGTTATTCTAGCCGCGTAATTGACTTAATGCTGTCTATGGCCCAGAAAGACGGAATTTTGAATAATTAATTTTTTTGGGGGTGGCATTTTGGGCGGGTTCGCGTATCCACCCCACAAACAAATTCCTATGATGTTTTGTGGAACGGGCTGTCCGGCCCGTTCCTGATCATGTTATCTAATGTGAGTTAAACTTTTTTTATTTCCGATTCGATCGCGCTTATGTCTGAATTACCACCGCTGAATAACGAAACTATTTGGGCTATTCTCAACGAAGAAATCGACGATGCTGCTGTCAACCAATTAGTTTGGCAATATCTGGGCTACCGCTGGGATGCCG
Source organism: Microcoleus sp. AT3-A2 (assembly GCF_036705685.1). Lineage (NCBI taxonomy): Bacteria > Bacillati > Cyanobacteriota > Cyanophyceae > Oscillatoriales > Microcoleaceae > Microcoleus > Microcoleus sp. AT3-A2. Next base: position 1,572 of record NZ_JAUBVF010000001.1, on the reverse strand, counting down.
AGACTGGCAAGTGGAACAGTGCAGGTGTTGCATCCGAGTGGCGGCAAGAGTACCCGGAACCGCCGGATTTTATCGATTCTAGGCCCGCGACGGTGAAATTGACTCGATCGACCCCTCCAGAAAAGAAGCAGTTGCTGAAGGAAAAATTGGGCTTTAAAGGCTATAAAATTGGGGAATTCGGGCCAAGACAGACTCGCAGGGCGACGATGGCTAATTGGTTGATGGGTTTTATGGAAGCTGGGGCGTAAGAGGAATATTGGATGGCTGTGCGGTTGTGGCCACCGTTAAAGTACAGAGATATTAAAATTATTGGCAGACAAACCCCTAAATCCCTATAAAGGATTGAAAGCTTGATTACACTCTTCCTTTCTTTCTCTGTGTCCTCTGCGTCCTCTGCGGTTAATTAACAAAAATTAAGCCCGTTGAAAGTCAAAAAACACTAAAACCCGCCAATTCCAACCTCCTCACCCCCAACCCTGACATCGGACTGTTCCGTAAAGTATCCTAGAGTCGGCACAAAGTCACTGTGAGGAAACCTTTATGAAAACAACCACCATATCTCGCTTAACCAGCATTTCCCTCGCTACCCTAATGCTAGCCGGCGTTTCAGTCAACGCGATCGCCACCCCAGCCACCACCCAACCCGCAACCCAACTCGCCCAAGCGACTGCCAAAAAGCGCCTAGTCGTCATGGATTTCGACTACGGCACCACCAACAGCTATTACACTTCCTACAGGGGAGTCGGCGCCGCCAAAGGCATCAGCGAACTGCTAATCAACGAACTCGTCAACAACGGCACTTATACAGTAGTCGATCGCAGCAAACTCGAACAAGTGCTCAAACAGCAAAATCGCAGCGGTGCGATGGATGCCGGTACCGCTGCCGAAATTGGCAAAGAGTTAGGAGTTGACGCCGTGCTCATCGGCACCATTACCAAGTTTAATATCGACAAACAATCCGGCGGCGGCAGTTTCATGGGAATCGGCGCCGGTTCACAAAAAACCAAAGCTACCGTTCAAATAGATGTGCGGTTAATCGGTACAGCTTCAGGAGATATTCTTGCCACTGCAAAAGCAGTAGGAGAAGCCGATCAAAGCGATTCTAATATTTCTGTCAGAGGTATCAGCAGCAATTCTGGCAGCAGCAATGAAGACTCACTTTTGAGCGCTGCAGTTGACAAAGCCGTATCCCAAATGGTGACTAAACTGGCAGAAGTATCTAACAAATTAGGTTAGCAATTTTTCAGCTATAGCAGTCCTTGCAGGAGTCGTACAAAGATGTAGGGGTAGTGCCTTTCTTTGCCTACCCCGATCACAGGCAAAGCGGGGCAACCACGGGGGGTTTGCCCCTACAATAATTACACACACAAATGATGCGAAAATTGTTATACTTGGCCTGCCATTGTAACAGTTAATATTAGTTTTGTTTAGGAATCTGCATTTTCCTTTATACTAAACTCTATCCATTTCGCTCAACATACTCAAGCATTAGTAGTTTAATTAGGACTTGCTGAATAATCGATCGCAAACTAAGAACAGGAGCTCACAATATCTGAAATCTCAGTTAAATAT